>NZ_CP031697.1:3380666-3688000 GCF_004136375.1 Xanthomonas oryzae pv. oryzae | reverse complement strand
CGCTTCCTGCTCGGTAATCTGCATGGCTTCGATCCGCTGCAGCATCTGGTGGCGCTGGAGGACATGGTGCTGCTGGACCGCTGGATCGTGCATCGCGCGCACGAGCTGCAGGAAAAGATCGTGGCCGCCTACGCGCGCTACGACTTCGCCGAGATCGTGCAGGCACTGCTGAACTTCTGCAGCGTCGATCTGGGCTCGTTGTACCTGGACGTCACCAAGGACCGCCTCTACACGATGGCCGAAGATGCACGCGGCCGCCGTTCGGCGCAGAGCGCGATGTATCACGTTGCCGAGGCATTCGTGCGCTGGATCGCGCCGGTGATGAGCTTCACCGCCGATGAACTATGGGGCTACCTGCCGGGCAAGCATGTCGGCAACGTGCTGTTCGCCACCTGGTACGGCGGCCTTGCGCCGTTGCCTGCCGACGCCGCGTTGACCAGCGCCGATTTCGACAAGTTGCTGGCCTTGCGTGAGCAGGTGTCCAAGGTGCTGGAGCCGATGCGTGCCAATGGTGCGATCGGTGCGGCGCTGGAAGCGGAGATCACCGTGGCCGCCGATGTGCAGACTGCCGCGCGCTGGCAGCCGCTGGCCGAGGAGCTGCGCTTCTTGTTCATCAGTGGCGATGTCACCGTGACCGCGGCCAGCACCGACGACATTTTTGTCAGCGCGCAGCCCACCACCAAGGCCAAGTGCGTGCGCTGCTGGCACCACCAGTCCAGCGTGGGCAGCGACCCGCGTCATCCGGAGCTCTGCAGCCGCTGCGTCAGCAATATCGAAGGCCCCGGCGAGGAGCGTCGCTGGTTCTGAGGCTGGTTCCCACGGCAGTGCGTGGCAGCGATTTCGCCACGCACCGTCATCGTCTCGCGCAGCGCAGTCCTCGTTTATCTGCCTGGGAGTCCGGGCTGCTGCGAAGCGGGCGCCGCAGCTCTTGCGCATGCGCCTGGCTTTTCTGAAGCTTGGGCACGTCGTAGGGCAGGGTAGGACTGTTCGTTGGACCGTCCGTGCCATCCTCGCCCCTTTGCGCGACAGCGTTCGTCGTCGTTCCGCCATTCCGGTCACAACCTCCATCCAGGCTTCTTCTCCGGTATCGGAGCAGCGGCCACCCACTGCGATCTTTCGACATGAGTCAACGACCTAATCCCTCCGCACTGATCTGGCTGCTGCTCTCCGCGCTAGTGATTGGCCTGGACCAGTGGAGCAAGGCTTGGGTGCTGTCCAGCCTGCCCGAGTACACGTCGGTGCCGGTGATCGACGGTTTCTGGAACTGGTACCGCACTTACAACACCGGCGCGGCCTTCAGCTTTTTGAGCGATGCCGGCGGCTGGCAGCTGTGGTTCTTCACTGCGTTGGCGATGGGCATCAGCGGCCTGCTGGCGTTCTGGCTCTCGCGCACCGCGCGCGGGCACTGGCGCAGCGCGCTGCCGTATGCGCTGGTGATCGGCGGGGCGATCGGCAACGTGATCGACCGGCTCATGCACGGCCACGTGGTGGATTTCATCCAGTGGTACATCGGCAGCCATACCTGGCCGTCCTTCAACATCGCCGATTCGGCGATCGTGGGTGGCGCCATCGGCATCGCGGTGTTTGGGTTGTTCGACAAAGCCGGCAAGCAGGCGTCGTGAACCGGGAATCTGCGCTGAAGCCTGCCTGCAGGTGCGTGCGCCCGGTCAGCCCCCCCCCCCCCCCCTCTGCTCCATTCCCGTAGAATGCCCGCTATGTACGTCCTGCTCGCCAATCCCCGTGGTTTTTGTGCCGGTGTCGACCGTGCGATCGAGATCGTCAAGCGTGCGATCGAAACGCTGGGCGCGCCGATCTATGTGCGGCACGAAGTCGTGCACAACCGCTTCGTTGTCGACGACCTCAAACAGCGTGGTGCGATCTTCGTCGAAGAACTCGACGAAGTGCCCGACGATGCCACGGTGATCTTCAGCGCGCACGGCGTCCCGCAGGCCGTGCGCCAGGAAGCCGAGCGGCGTGGGCTGAAGGTGTTCGACGCCACCTGCCCGTTGGTGACCAAGGTGCATTTCGAAGTGGCGCGGCATTGCCGGGCCGGCCGCGACGTGGTGCTGATCGGCCATGCCGGGCACCCGGAAGTGGAAGGCACGATGGGGCAGTGGAGCCGCGAACGCGGCCCGGGCACGATCTACCTGGTCGAAGACATCGAGCAGGTCGCCACGCTCGATGTCCGCCAGCCCGAGAATCTCGCTTACACCACCCAGACCACGCTGTCGGTGGACGACACCATGGGCATCATTGAAGCCCTGCGTGCGCGCTACCCGGCCATGCAGGGGCCGCGTCACGACGACATCTGCTACGCCACCCAGAACCGCCAGGACGCGGTACGCGATCTGGCCCGCCAGTGCGATCTGGTGCTGGTGGTCGGTTCGCCGAATAGCTCTAATTCCAACCGGCTGAGCGAGCTGGCCCGGCGCGATGGGGTGGAGTCCTACCTGATCGACAACGCCAGCGAGATCGACCCGGCCTGGATCGTCGGCAAGCAGCATATCGGCCTGACTGCAGGTGCCTCTGCGCCGCAGGTGCTGGTCGATGGCGTGCTGGCGCGTTTGCGCGAGCTGGGCGCCAGCGGCGTCTCCGAGCTGGAAGGTGAGCCGGAATCGATGGTATTCGCGCTGCCCAAGGAACTGCGGTTGCGTCTGGTCGGCTGACGCGGCGCCCCCTAGTCCGGCCGCGGCGCTTGCCGCGATTGACCCGGGGCGGCTGCGCTCCTACAATTCACGGCTCGCCGGAATAGCTCAGTTGGTAGAGCGGCGCATTCGTAATGCGTAGGTCGTAGGTTCGATTCCTATTTCCGGCACCACGCGAAAAGCCGGGTCGGCCTCTGGCCGGCCCGGTTGCGTTTTGAGGAGCTGAAACGCCGCATTTCACGCAGGCATCGCATCCGTTGCATGCGTGCGGACTCGCCACATTCGGCGACCACAGCGGCGCAATTTTTGCATCGTGCTGCGCTGCGACAACATGTCGCACAAATTGGCGCGCATTTATTGCGTCAGATCATTGCCAATGGGTTTCGTGCAGGTGCAGCAAAGACTAAAATCAGAGCGCTAACCCGTGTCTTCGGTCTGCGCAGTTCATCTCCTCCAGGAAGGCAGCTGCGTCGGGAACATCCCAGGACGGATACGACGAACGAGGCTGGCGTTCCTTCGCACTTGGATCGACCGATGATTCCGCTGAAACAGCTCGGGCGTTTACTTCGTCCAGGCCTGATGTTGCCCTTCCTGCTGCTGGCAGGTTGCAACTCGGCCATCCTCAATCCGAAAGGCCAGATCGGCCACGACGAAAAGCAACTGCTGATCACCTCGGTGGTGCTGATGCTGATCGTGGTCATCCCGGTGATCGTGATGACGATTGCGTTCGCGTGGAAATATCGCGCATCCAACACAAAGGCGCGTTACGAGCCGGATTGGTCGCACTCCACCGCCATCGAAGTGGTGGTGTGGTCGATCCCGTGCGTGATCATCCTGGTGCTGGCGGTGCTGACCTGGCGCTCGTCGCACGCGCTGGACCCGTACCGGCCGCTGGATTCGGACGTCAAGCCGATCACGATCGAAGCGGTGTCGCTGGACTGGAAGTGGATGTTCATCTACCCCGATCAGAACATCGCCACCGTCAATGAGATTGCGTTCCCGGTGCACACGCCGCTGAACTTCAAGATCACCTCCGACACGGTGATGAACTCGTTCTTCATTCCGCACCTGGGCACCATGATCTACGCGATGGCGGGCATGGAAACCAAGCTGCATCTGGTGGCCAACGAGCCGGGCGAGTACTTCGGCCTGTCGACCAACTACAGCGGCCACGGCTTTTCGAAGATGAGCTTCAAGGCGCATGTCACCGATCAGGCTGGCTTCGATGCGTGGGTGGCCAAGGTCAAGGCGTCGCCGACCGCGTTGAATGCTGCCGAGTACCAGGTGCTGGCTGCCAATCGCAACGACAAGGAACAGTATCCGGTCACCTACTACTCGTCGGTGCAGGACGGCATGTTCCGCTCGCTGGTCGACAAATACATGAATGGTCCCGGCCACAGTAAAGGCCACGGCGACCATCAGGCATCGGCTATGGAGCCGGTCGCCATGTGCACTTCTGGAGACAAGTGATGCTAGGCAAACTTACCATTGATGCAGTTCCATACCACGAGCCGATCATCATGGTCGCTCTGGGTGGTGGCGGGCTGCTCGGCCTGCTCATCGCGGCCGCCATCACCAAGTACAAGCTGTGGGGCTATCTGTGGAAAGAGTGGTTCACCTCGGTCGATCACAAGCGCATCGGCGTGATGTACATCATCGTGGCGCTGGTCATGCTGCTGCGCGGCTTCGCCGATGCGGCGATGATGCGCACCCAGCAGGCGCTGGTCGGCAACGGTGGCGAAGGTGTGTTTCCTCCGCATCACTACGACCAGATCTTTACCGCGCATGGCGTGATCATGATCTTCTTCATGGCCATGCCGTTCATGACCGGCCTGTTGAACCTGATCGTGCCGCTGCAGATCGGCGCACGCGACGTGGCGTTCCCGTTTCTGAACTCGCTGAGTTTCTGGCTGTTCGTGGCCGGTGCGGCGTTGATCAACATCTCGCTGGGTGTCGGCGAGTTCGCGCAGACCGGTTGGCTGGCGTATCCGCCCTTGTCGGGGCTGGAATACAGTCCGGGGGTCGGCGTCGATTACTACATCTGGGCGTTGCAGATCTCCGGATTGGGCACCTTGCTGACCGGCGTCAACTTCTTCGTGACGATCCTGCGGATGCGCGCGCCGGGCATGACCCTGATGCGCATGCCGGTCTTCACCTGGACTGCGCTGATCACCAACATCCTGATCATCGCCGCGTTCCCGATCCTGACCGTGGCGCTGGCGCTGCTGGGTGCCGACCGTTACCTGGGCACGCACTTCTTCACCAACGGCGGTGGCGGCAACGCCATGATGTACGTCAACCTGATCTGGATCTGGGGTCACCCGGAGGTCTACATCCTGATCCTGCCGGCGTTCGGCATCTTCTCCGAGTTGATTGCCACCTACAGCCGCAAGCGTCTGTTCGGCTACACCTCGATGGTCTACGCCACCTCGTGCATCGGCGTGCTGTCGTTCGTGGTGTGGTTGCACCACTTCTTCACCATGGGCTCGGGTGCCAATGTCAATGCCTTCTTCGGTATCACGACGATGATCATCTCGATTCCGACCGGCGTGAAGATCTTCAACTGGCTGTTCACCATGTTCCGCGGCCGTGTGCACGTGACCGCGCCGGTGCTGTGGACGATCGGCTTCATCATCACCTTCAGCATCGGCGGCATGACCGGCGTGATGCTGGCGATTCCGGCCGTGGACTTCGTGCTGCACAACAGCCTGTTCCTGATCGCGCACTTCCATAATGTGATCATCGGTGGCGTGGTGTTCGGTTACTTGGCCGGTCTGACCTACTGGTTTCCGAAGGCCTTCGGTTTCAAGCTCAACGAAAAGCTGGGCAAGGCCTCGTTCTGGTGCTGGATCATCGGTTTCTTTGTGGCCTTCATGCCGCTGTACGTGCTCGGCTTCATGGGCATGACCCGCCGCATGAACACCTACAACCATCCCGAGTGGGCGCCGTGGCTGTATGTGGCTGCGGTGGGTGCTGCGATCATCGGCATGGGTATCTTCCTGAACCTGCTGCAGATCGCTTACAGCGTGTGGAAGCGCAAGGACCACATGGACTACACCGGCGACCCGTGGGATGGCCGTACGCTGGAATGGGCGACTTCGTCGCCGCCGCCGTTCTACAACTTCGCCGTGCTGCCGCACATCGACGACCGCGACCAGTTCTGGGCCGACAAGCAGAACGGCAAGGGCTGGGTGCGTCCTTCGAAGTACGAAGCCATCCACATGCCGCGCAACACCGCTGCAGGCGTCTACATCGGTGCCTTCAGCGTGCTGATGGGCTTCGGTCTGATCTGGCACATCTGGTGGCTGGCCATCATCGGCCTGGTGGGCATGATCGGCAGCTTCATTGCGCGTACGTTCGATGACGACATCGATTACTGGGTGCCGGCCGACGAAGTGGAGCGCATCGAAAACGCACGCTTCGCCCTGCTCGAACAGCAACAGGCGGCGCAGGCCGCGAAGGTGGTATGACCATGGCTTTTTCGACCACGCTTGACCACGCCGCCCATGCGGGCGGCCATGATCACGACCACGAACATCACGACGGCGGCGGCAATACCGTCTTCGGGTTCTGGGTCTATCTGATGAGCGACTGCCTGCTGTTTGCCGGTCTGTTCGCCACCTATGCGGTGCTGTCCGGCGCCACGGTGGACGGGCCGACCGCCAAGGAGCTGTTCGACCTGAAGTTCGTGCTGGTGGAAACCTTCCTGCTGTTGTTCAGCAGCTTGAGCTTCGGCTTCGCGATGATTGCCGCGCACAAGCGCAAGATGGGTGGGCTGTACGGCTGGATGGCGGTCACCGCGCTGCTGGGTATCGGCTTCCTGTGCATGGAAATCTGGGAGTTCAACCACCTGATCCATGAAGGTGCCGGACCGGGTCGCAGCGCGTTCCTGTCGGCGTTCTTCACCCTGGTGGGCACGCATGGTCTGCACGTGGCCTCCGGCCTGTTGTGGATGGCGGTGCTGGTGATTCAGATCTCCAAGAACGGTCTGACCGCGCGCAACAGCACGCGTCTGGCCTGCCTGAGCCTGTTCTGGCACTTCCTGGACATCATCTGGATCGGTGTGTTCACCGTCGTCTATCTGCTGGGAGCGCTGTAATGGCCAATCATCACCACACCGAAACTGCCGCCGACGCGCATGCCGGTGGCTTGAAGTCCTACCTGATCGGCTTTGTGATGGCCGTGATCCTCACCGTCATCCCGTTTGCGATGGTGATGAGCGGCGCGTTCTCCAAGGGCGTCACCGTCGTCGTGATCTCGGTCATGGCCGCGGTGCAGATGCTGGTGCACATGGTGTACTTCCTGCATATGGACCGCACGCCGGAGCAGCGCTCCAACGTGCAGGTGGGCCTGTTCTCGCTGCTGATCATCGGCATCGTGATCGTCGGTTCGCTGTGGGTGCTACACAACATGAACGTCAACATGATGCATTGAGACGGCGCAACGCCGGATCGCAGCAATGTTGAAGAAGAGGTCGCCAAGTGATTGGCGACCTTTTTACGTGTCAATCGCCCGCAACATGACCAATGGCATACGGGGAAGCATAGGCGGGCGCTTAGCATCGTGGGCTTGCCTGTTTCAGGTCACCTGCGGAGTTGCGATGAAAATGCCCACCCTGTTGTCCGTGTCGTTGTTGGCGGCCTTGTCGCTGCCTGCGGCTGCGCAAACCGCACCGCCGCAGGACGTGCCGTTCGACGGCACCCTGAAGATCGATGTGGATGCCACCGACCTGGCCCACCGCATCTTCAAGGTCAACATCACCATGCCGGCCAAGCCAGGCCCGATGACGCTGCTGTACCCGCAGTGGATTCCCGGCGATCACTCGCCGACCGGGCCGATCGACAAGCTCGCCGGTCTGGTGATCAAGGTCGATGGCAAGGTCGTGCCCTGGAAGCGCGACCAATTCGACGTCTATGCGTTCAAGGTGGACGTGCCGCAGGGCGCCACCGAGCTGACGGCCGAGTTCAAGTTCCTCTCGCCGCAGGCCGGCAACCAGGGCCGGGTGATGATGACCCCGGAAATGCTCAACCTGCAGTGGAACACCACCGCGCTGTACCCTGCCGGCTATGTCGTGCGCAACATCAAGGTGCAGGCCAGCGTCACCCTGCCTGCTGGTTGGAGCTATGCCACCGCGCTGGAAACCGATCGCCGCGTCGGCGACACGGTGAGCTTCAAGCCGATCGATTTCGACGACCTGGTCGATTCGCCGATGTTCGCCGGCAAGTACTACAAGCGCGTGGAACTGAGCACCGGCAAGCAGCCGGTCTATCTCAATGTGTTCGCCGATGAAGCCAAATCGCTGGAGGCCAAGCCGGAGCAGATCAAGGCCCATGCCGCGCTGGTGCAGCAGATGGACAAGCTGTACGGTGCGCGCCACTTCGACCATTACGAATTCCTGCTGGCGCTGACCAAGAAGCTGGGCGGCATCGGCCTGGAGCATCACCGTTCCAGCGAAAACAGCGGCCCGCCGAACTACTTCACCGAGTGGGACAAGAGCTGGACCATGCGCGACCTGCTGGCGCATGAGTTCAATCACTCCTGGAACGGCAAGTACCGCCGTGGCGCCGACCTGTCCACGCCGAACTTCAACGTGCCGATGGGCGACAGCCTGCTGTGGCTGTATGAGGGCCAGACCCAGTTCTGGGGCGAAGTGCTGGCTGCCCGTTCGGGCCTGTGGACGCAGGACCAGGCGCGCGACATGCTGGCTGGCGTCGCGGCGACCTACGAGCGTGGTCGCCCCGGCATGACTTGGCGCACGGTGCAGGACACCACCAACGACCCGACCATGTCGATGCGGCGTTCGAAGCCGTACCGCAGCTATCAGATGAGCGAGGACTACTACTCCGGCGCCCAGATGATGTGGCTGGAAGTGGATAGCAAGCTGCGCGCGCTCACCAACAACAAGCGCTCCATCGACGATTTCGCCAAGGCGTTCTTTGGCATGAAGAATGGCGATTGGGATGTCAATCCTTACACCTTCGATGACATCGTCAGCACGCTCAACGGCGTGGCTGCATACGACTGGGCCAGCCTGTTGCGCGAGCGCATGGACGGGCACGGTTCCTTGAATGGCGGTATCGAAGCCAACGGCTGGAAGCTGGTCTACAACGACGAGCCGAACCTGGCCATCAAGACTTACGAGAGCAACAAGAACGACGTCAGCCTGACCTATTCGCTGGGCCTGTCGCTGGAAGGCTCGGGCGAGGTGAGTGAGGTGTTGTGGGACAGCCCGGCGTTCAATGCCGGCATCATCAATGGCAATAGCATCGTTGCGGTCAACGGCCGTGCCTTCAGCGCAGACGTCATCAAGGATGCGATCAAGGCGGCCAAGGGCACCGCCGCGCCGATCGAACTGCTGGTCAAGCGCGGCGACCGCTACGAAACCGTCCGCATCGACTACCACGGCGGTTTGTTGTATCCGCATCTGGAACGCATCGCCGGCAAGCCGGATCGCCTGGGCGAGTTGTACAAGGCGCGCTGAGCGGCGGCTTGTTCAAGCGTGCTGAACGACCCCATCGCGTGCGGTGGGGTCGCTTGAGGGATGGTCACACCGCCACTTCCTGAATAGGGAGGTGGCGGTCGCGTTTCCAATCAGGCAAAGTGTGCCGGTCGGTGAGGGCCGACCATGGGACATGAGCCTGTGACTGCTATGGAACGCGCCGACGCTCAGGTGTCTCGGCGATGCAAGGGAATCGGAGAGATGCCGTGCATGCAGAAATGATACCGACCGGTTTTGAAACGCTGATGCGACTGGCACAGGATCGCCGCCTGATCCGCGTCAAGACCGTGCTCGAAGAAGAAACGTTTGTCGTCAAGCACTTTACCGGCGTGGAAGAAGTTTCTGCACCGTATACCTTTGACATCGAACTGCTTTCCGCACAGGCCGGATTGCAGCTGAAGCAACTCATCGGTCAGCCGCTGCGATTGAGCCTGGGCGACGAGTTTGACGGGCGCGTCGTGCACGGCTACGTACGTGAGTTTGCCCAGGTCGGTAAGCAGGGCGAGCTGAGTGCCTATCGCTGCGAGCTCGCGCCCTGGTTCGCGTTTCTCCAATACACCAGCAATTGCAGGATTTTCCAGGATCTGAATGTGCTCGATATCATCGAGCGGGTGTTCGATGGCTATCCGCAACTTGCAGACTATGCGCACGATCTCGACGCGGCACGATATCCGAAGTTGAGCTATTGCGTGCAGTACAACGAGTCGGATTTCCAGTTTGTCTCGCGCTTGCTGGAGGATGCGGGCATTTACTACGCGTTTCGTCACTCCGATGATGCGCACACCATGGTCTTGTCCGACGACTCGACCAGTTCGGAGCAGTTCGGCGAGCCCGCCAGTATCGAGTTCGTGTCAGACCAGGGCACGCTACAGCGGCCTGGCGTGCATCGCTGGGCCGCCAGACGTCGGGTGGGACCCACGGCGCATGCCCTCAAGAGTTTCGACTTCAAGCAGCCGCGGACTGCACTGGCAGCCAGCAATGGCCGTGAAGTTCCGGTTGGTGCACTTCCGCAGCTGGAGCGTTATCACTACGACGGCGCTGCGCGATTTGCAGACAGTCGCGTGGGCGATGCGCTGGCCGGCTTGCGTGGCGAAGAAGCCGCGTGGCCAACCAAGTTGTTCGAGGGGGAAGGCAATAGCAGCCGACTGGTCTGCGCGGGATGTTTCCAACTGGAGCGGCATCCTGATTTCATCGGACGATCCGAACAAGACAGGCAGTTCTTCGTGGTGAAGCTGCAACGGGAGGGGCGCAACAACTTCTCCAGCGACATGCGCGATGCGCAATCGCCCAGCTATCAATGCACTGCAACCGTGTTGCGCCGGAAGATTCCGTATCGTCCGTTGCGGGTGACGCCAGTGCAACGGATGCCCGGACCGCAGACGGCAACTGTCGTCGGACCGCCCGGCGAGGAGTTGCACGCCGACCGCTACGGTCGAGTCAAGGTACAGTTTCACTGGGATCGTCATGGTGAGTTTCGCGAGAACAGTTCGTGCTGGATCCGCAGTGCCAGCCCCTGGGCCGGTGCGGATATGGGGGGCGTTTCGCCACCGCGTGTCGGGCAGGAAGTGGTGGTGGACTTCCTCGATGGCGATCCCGATCGACCCATCATCACCGGGCGTGTCTACAACGAAGACAATATGCCGCCGTTCGGCATGGAAGTCAGCGGGCTCAAATCCAAGACGGTCAAGGGTGGCGGCTATAACGAGCTCTCCATGCACGATAGTGCCGGTGGAGAACTCTTCAACATGCGCGCGCAGCGCGACATGGTGACCACGGTTCTCAACGACCAGAACGCGTCGATCCAGAACAACAAGTCCACCAGCGTGGCGGTCAATCACGCAATGACGGTGGGCGCGAACCAGACCATCGCAGTGGGTGCAAACCGCGGCATCACCGTCACCGGTACCGACACGCTGGGTGTTACCGGCACGCGTACCACCAGCGTGACTGGTGCGGTGACCGAGACCTTTCAGGCTGGCCAGACGAAGACCATTGCCGCGGCCGGGTACAGAGAAACGGTCACCGGTGATTTCGCCACCACCTTGAACGGCAACTTCGTCAGCCAGCGCAACGGCACCTGGAAGGAAACCGTCACCCAGACCTCGTTGCGGCAGGTGATCGGCAAGACCACCGAACAGCTGAGCGCCGGACGGGAGGTAACCATCACCGGCCTGGACAAGCGAAGTGTTCAGGGGGCTGTGGAGGATGCCAATGTCGGTGCGCGCACCGTCAGCGTTGACGGCAGCATGGAACAAGCGATATCCGGCACCCATACGCTGTTTTCCAACGGAGACATGACACTCGCCTCGGGCAGCAAGCTGGTCGCGACCGTGGGCGGTGCCGCGATCGAAATCCTGGGCGACAAGATCAGCATTTCCGCCGGTGGCTCCACCATCGTGATCGACGGCTCGGGCGTGTCCGTCAACGGGGCGGAAATCAAGCTCAATTGCTGACGCCTGGGAGGGCATGCCACACCGTGAGCAAGAATCCGGTTGAACAACGCATTGCGCTGTTGCGCGATGAGTGGATGCAGGCCAGCGACGACCCTGCGCTGCGGTTGTTTGTCTGGCGTGTGCCGGCCAACGCCTTGCGTCTGCTGGCAGCGTTTTTCGAGGCACAGAAGCATCCGGGCGATTGGAACGTGCCCGACTATTTCCTGCGCCTCGATACTTCGTTCGACACCAGTTTCGGCTACAGCCGTGCGCTGAAGCTGGCACTGTCGGCCAGCTACCTCGGCAGCCAGAGCGAGCTGCGCGAGCAAGGTGTCGATCTTGGCTGGCGTGTGCCCGGCCCGTCGCACGCCGACACCGCGGCGGGCGTGCAGGCGGTGTTCGAATCGTTTGCCACGCATCATGCGGCGTACCTGCGCTACCTGGCAGTGGTCCTTGAACCTGAGCGGGTGACGTCGCCAGAAGCGTTCATTGCCTGGGTCGATGCCGCGATGGCAGCGTCGACATCACCCGCGCTGCGGCTGGTTCTGGTGGACACCTATGAAGATCCGCGCTGGCAGCCATTACTGGATCGGCACGCCGCGCGCGCGCACCGTATTGCGCCGCAGGTGGACATGTTCGATATCGGGCGCGAAATTGCAGCGCAGTCGGGCGGTGCGGGGCCAGCGGTGGCGTATCGCCAGTTGTTGAGTGACCTCATGCTGGTGCTTGAGCGCGGCAGCGCTGCCCAGCTTGCCCAACGCATCGAGCGCCCGATGGCATTGGCACAGCGGCATGGCTGGAGCGATCACCAGGTGGTGTTGAGCATGATGCTCGCTGGCGGCTGGTTGAAGGAGAAGCACTATCCTGCTGCCATCAGCAGTTATCGTCAGGCGCGCGATCACGCAACACAGGCCCTGACCGGCGGGCATCCGGCCGCGCGCGATCTGTTGATGCAAGGCTGGTTCGGCGAGGCGGGGACGTGGTTTGCCGCAGGGCAGCCCGACCGTGCGGTTCAGGGGTATCTGTCTGCCGCGCAGACCGCTGCCGAGATTCCCAACCCGATGTTCGTGATCGAGGCCTATCGCATGGCCGCGTTCTGTCTGGCGCAGGACGGCCAGCGCGAGGCGGCGCGCAACTACGGGCTGGAGGCCGTGCGCGCTGCCAAACCGCTGCGAAGCGAGGATCGCCGCTCCACCACCTTGCCGCAAACCCTGCAGGACCTGCTTGTACTGCAAGACAAGCGGCGCGCACACAGGATCGAGCAGTGTGCGGCGACCTATCTGCAGTCGGTGAGCACGCTGCACGCGCAGGCCGAACAGCAGGCTGCACGACTGGGCGCGCAGCCTTCGTCGGCGCACCTGGACCAGATCGAATCCACCCTGCATGCTGGACTGGAACACGCGTTTCATCGAGCAGCCCAGGAACGCGAGCGTTTGATCCAGGGGGGCGACGAATTCTTCCGCAAGGTGGTCGCGGTCGGCCGTGAATTCCTGCATTCCACCTGGAATGGCCTGCCGGATATTCGCCATCCGCTGGACAACGAGATTCCCGCCTGGACCCAACCGCCGGCGACCCAACCGCTTCCGGATCCCGCCGCACTGACCCAATCTCCCGGCGCCGCACCATCGGTGGGCCTGGCCGGACGCACCGAGGCCACCGCATGAATTCGCGCCACTTGGCCGTGCTGGCCGTCTTCATCCTGATCGGCATGGCCGTGGTGGTGTGGCTGGGCATGGAATACCGCGACGAGGTGCGTGCCTTCCTGCGCGCACTTGCGCGTGCACTGTAGGACGCAGGAGCGCTTCGGATGAGCACCGCCGCCAAACATTTCGATCCGCAGTTGGGCATCGACATCCACATGTATGCGATGCCGCCATTTCCGCTGCCGACGCCGCATATCGGCCTGGTACTGGATCCGTTCGACTATCTGCCGTTCCTCGGCGCCACGGTCACCGTCAACGGGGTCAAACGCGCCACTGCGGGCACCGGCGGGCTGGATATCCATATTCCGCTGGGCATGTGGACGCCGCAGCTGAGCATGCCGATGGGGCCGCAGTTCGACGGCGAAGAGATCTTCATGGGCAGCAAGACCGTCACCGCCGATGGCGACCCGTTTTCGCGGCTTGCTGCGCCGGTGCTGGATTGCAATCTGGCCGGGCTGATTCCGCCGTTCCGCATCAAGAAGCTCAAGAAGCCGTTCCGGTCGCTGTGGCTGCCGACCGGCATCAACGTCGCGATTCCCACCAACGTCAAGGTGGGTGGCCCGCTGACGATCTCACTGATGGCGATGCTCTTCCACGCGGCCTTCGCCGGCCTGGGAGCGCTGCGTCGCTCCAAGCTGGGCGCGCGCGCGGCGCAGGCGTTCAAGGGCCTGCGGCAGCGGGTGTTCAAGCACATGGATTCGGGGTTCCTCAAGTGCAAGGTGCTGCGCGCCGAGCCGGTGGATATCCGCGACGGTAGCGTGTCGGTGCTGCACGAAGACTTCGCCATTCCCGGCCGCCTGCCGTTGACCTGGACGCGCCGTTACAGCTCGGCGCAGACCGAGCAGGCGGGCGTCTGCGGTCACGGTTGGCAGACGCCCGGCGACATCCGCCTGGAGATCGAGGCCGACGGCGTGGTGCTGTTCCATGATGGCCGCGGCGCGGCGGTGTTCCCGCAGTTGCCGGACGCGACGACCAGCGAGGTGCGCGAGTTCGTCGATGGCGCGCGGCTGTCGCGGGAAGGAGCGGATTTATTGGTCCGCACCAAGGACGACACGCGCTACCGCTTCGTCGATCTGCCGGCGGCGGGCGTTGCGGTGTTGCCGCGTGCGCGCAGTCTGCCGATCGTGCAGGTCGAAGATGCCTGCGGCAATCACTGGCGCTTCGAGCGCCGCGATGGCCACCTGGTGCGCATAGTGGAGAGCGGCGCGGACGGCGTGCAAGGCCGCTTCATCGAGGTGGAGGCGCGGCATGGACGGATCGATCGATTGCAGTTGCACGATCCGGCGACCGGCTTGACGCATCCGCTGGTGGCCTATCGCTACACGGATGGCGACCTGGTCGCTGCCGAGGACGCGCTCGGCGCACCGCGCAGGTTCGTCTACCGCCAGCACCGCCTGCTGCAGCACACCGACCGGGTGGGCCTGTCGTTCTATTACGACTACGACCGGCAGTGGCGCGTGGTGCATAGCTGGGGCGACGGCGGCTTGTACGACTACCGCTTCGCCTATGACGACCTGCTGCGCGAGACCGCAGTGACCGATTCGCTGGGACATGTCTCGTTGGTGAAGTTCGACGAGAACCGCCTGCCGTTGTGCGAGATCGACCCGATGGACGGCGTCACCGTGTTCGCGTATGACGCGGTTGGCCGCACCGTGGCGGTCACCGATCCGGAAGGGCTGTGCACACGCTTCGACTATGACGAGCGCGGCAATCTGCGCACGCTCACGCGCCCGGACGGCAGCACGCTGCGCCAGACCTTCGATGACGACGACCGCCTGATCGCCGTCGCCGATCCGGATGGCCATGCCTGGCAGCAGCGCCACGACGCGCGTGGCTTGCTGGTGGAGCAGACCGATCCACTGGGAGCAACGGCGCAGTATGTCTACGACGATCATGGCCAGCTGCGCGCGCACACCAATGCCCGCGGCGCGACCACGCGACTGGAGTACGACCGCTACGGCCTGCTGGCCGCGTTGATCGATGCGCTGGGGCAGCGCAGCCACTTCGCGCACGATGCACTGGGCCGGCTGCGCAGCCAGTACGATCCGCTCGGCCATGCCAGCACGTACGAGTACGACGCCAAGGGAAGGCTGGTGCGGCTGCGCTCGCCCGGCGGCGGCGAGGTGCAGTGCGAGTACGACGCCGAAGACCAGCTTGTCCGTTATGTGGACGAAGCGGGCGCGCAGACCCGGCTGCAGTACGTCGGCATCGGCCAGATCGGCAAGCGTCTGCAGGCCGACGGGCACACGGTGGAGTATCGCTACGACAGCGAGGAACAGCTGGTCGCGGTGATCAACCAGCGTGGCGAACGCTATGAGCTCAAGCGCGATGCGCTGGGCCGCATCGTCGAGGAAGTGGATTACTGGGGCCAAGCCCGCCGCTACGACTACGACGCCTGCGGCCGTCTGACCGCGACCCACGATCCGCTCGGTCAGCGCATCGCCTATGCCACCGACAAGCTGGGCCGGATCGTGCGCAAGACGCTGGCCGACGTGCGCCAGCCGGGCCAGCAGCTGCAGGAGCATTTCGTCTACGACCGGCGCGGGCAACTGGTCGAATTGCGCAACCCGCATCGCAGCGCCACCCGTCGCTTCGATGCCTTGGGCCAGCTGCTGGAAGAAGTGCAGGACGGGTTCCGGGTCGGCTACGGCTACGACGCGGTGGGCAATCGCGTCTTGCGCGAGACCTCGGCCGGCAATCGCGTCGCCTTCGGCTACGACCTGCGCGACCAGGTGGTCTCGGTGGCGATCAACGACGACGCCCCGCTCCTGATCGAGCGCGACGCGCTTGGGCGCGCCACCCGCGAACAACTCAGCGCGCAGGTCGAACGCCGTTTCGCCTACGACGGCCGCAGCCTGCTCACCGCCCAGGCGGTGCTCAAGGACGCGGTGCCGCTGTTCGAAACCCACTACGACTACGATCGCGCCGGCAACCTGACCCACCGCCGCGACAGCGTGCAAGGCGTGGACGAGTATCGCTACGACGCCATCGGACGGCTGCTGCAGCACACTGACCCGAAGGGCAAGATCGAACGTTTCTTCAATGACCCGGCCGGCGACCGCCTGGCCACACGCGTCCAGCAGGTGCAACTGCGCAAGGTGGTCGGCGGCGACGACGAACAGCAGGTGCAATGGACCCGCGAGGGCACGTACGACGGCGTGCACTACGTCTTCGATCGCGCCGGCGACCTGATTCGCAAGGGCAGCCCCCACGGCCCCGCACCCGACGACCTGGAACTGTGCTGGGACGCCAACCACCGCCTGGCCGAAAGCCGCAAAGCCGGGCAAACCACCTACTACGGCTACGACCCGCTGGGCAGACGGGTGTTCAAGCGCAACCCGACCCACACCACATGGTTTTACTGGGACGGCGACGCCTTGCTGGGCGAAGTGAAGCACGCCAACGACGACCCGGACGCCGCCCCAGTCTGGATCGGCAATGTCGCGAACCTGATCGAGGTCAAGCGCCGCAAGGAGAAACTCGCCAACCTGCATGAGCGGGTGCGGGAGTATGTGTATTACCCCGGGACGTTTGTGCCTTTGGCGTTGGTGGATAAAAAACTGCTGCGCGTGCAGATGAATGAGGCAGGATCCGATGAAGCTGAGGATTCGCTGAGAGATGCGCCGCTGGGAAACTTTGGTGCGAATGGCCGCTTAAACGAGGCTATATCCGAGAATCACCAAGTTGAGTTTTCCGTTGATTCAGCAATCTTGGCGGAGGTCGAAGCTAGTGCATCGAAACGGATGCTTGACGACAGCGCCAGGTGTGGCGATCCCGCGTCTGCACAACGTTTATCAACTGGTGAAAAATCTTCCGAATCTGGTAAGCAGTTTGGTTTTTTAAATGGCATGGTCCTGGGCGGGACGCCACCACCCAAGCTAGAAGATGCCCGGTCTGATACTTTAGTTGTGGGGAGATTTGTTGAAAGAGTGCATGAGTCGCAGTTCCCGAGTATGCGTTTGGGTTCCTCCGGGTTAACTTCGACTTCTGCTGAAAAGGTGTCCGCTCCTGCTGTGCTTCCAATTGACGTGCGTGCAGTAGTAGAGCCGGCCTCTTTCGATGAGATGCATGAGCCGTTTCAAAATTTTGAGTGGCGTGGGGTTTCTCTCTACTATCAGGTTGATCCCAATGGCTCGCCGGTCCGAGTGTTTACTAAGGAAAGCGAAGTAGTTTGGTCTGCATCATATGGTGCGCATGGTGATCGTATTGTTGATGTCGAGAATATCTTCAATCCAATCAGTGGGCAGGGGCAATATCGGGATGATGAGAGTGGTCTTTTTTACAATCGCTATAGATACTATGAGTCTTCTGTCGGAGCCTATCTATCGCAAGATCCAATGGGTATGCTCACTGGGTCAAATGTTTACTCCTATGGACTCAATGCCATGGGTTGGGTTGATCCACTCGGGTTAGTAAGTGGCGGAGCTTGGGATGCCATTTCTTTCTTCAGAGATCAAAATTCTCTGCTTTCTGTTGTAGATGAGGATTTGCTTGCTGCGTCTGGTGCAAAAAATGCTCAGAATACCGTTGCTCTTTTGCGTGTTGGTGATCGTGAATTCATTGGGGTCAATAGCCGGATTCAGAATCCAAAAAATCCTTTCACTGCCGGTCCAATCAATAACATCACCAAATTTCACGCTGAGGGTAATGCTGCCCAACAGGCGATTGATGCTGGTATGGTGGGAAAACACCGAATCGCAGAAATGTGGGTTGATAGAGACCTTTGCCATGCTTGCGGTCCCTCTAACGGAGTTGGCTCCCTTACAAGAGCCCTAGGCTTGGATGCCATCATCGTGCATACTCCCGCTGGTACCAGAAAATTTAATGCTCCATGTGCAGGGTAATATGATTAAAGCTATCGAAGAAGTGCGCCAAGGCGCTTTTGCAAAGAGTTTTGATTTTGATGTTGAAAGCCTCGATCAGTGTCTGGACGCTGTAAGGCGAATGAATGGTGGGGATCGAACCTTGATTTCATTTTCTGTGGATGGCCTTTCCATCATGGTCGGTGGTGGAGATGGTCAGTACGTTGTTACCATGGAAAGCGATGAGTTGATCGTCAATGTTGTCAATTCATCTGCGTCAGGCGATGAATTTGTTGAGATAACTGTAGGTGGCCAAGCGTGCGAGTACCCGGACATCTACGTAGTCGGCTTGGATCAAGTGGAAGCAGCGCTACGTCACCGCATCTTCAACGAGGAAGGGCAGGATGTTGAGTACGAGGTCATTCCTAAGTAGGTGGCATCGCATCATTTGCAATGACCAATCTGTTTTCAGCCGCCGTTTTGAAACTGATCGATGCACAGCGCCTAGTTTCGAGCGCGCCACCCAGAGCTACCTGTGGGTCTGTCAAACGAACTGTGTAACCGATATGTGTCACAGCGCCTGCAGCGACACGCGCTCCTCGCCGAACATTACTGCTACGGCTACGACGCGGTGGGCAATCGCGTCTTGCGCGAGACCTCGGCCGGCAATCGCATCGCCTTCGGCTATGACCTGCGCGACCAGGTGGTGTCGGTGGCGATCAACGACGACGCCCCGATCCTGATCGAGCGCGACGCGCTTGGGCGCGCCACCCGCGAGCAACTCAGTCCGCAGGTGGAGCGGCAGTTCCAGTACGACGGGCGCAGCCTGCTCACCGCGCAGGCGGTGCTCAAGGACGCGGTGCCGCTGTTCGAAACCCACTACGACTATGACCGCGCCGGCAACCTGACCCACCGCCGCGACAGCGTGCAAGGCGTGGATGAGTATCGCTACGACGCCATCGGACGGCTGCTGCAGCACACTGACCCGAAGGGCAAGATCGAACGCTTCTTCAACGACCCGGCCGGCGACCGCCTGGCCACGCGCGTGCAACAGGTGCAATTGCGCAAGGTGGTCGGCGGCGACGACGAACAGCAGGTGCACTGGACCCGCGAGGGCACGTACGAAGGCGTGTACTACGTCTTCGACCGCGCCGGCGACCTGATTCGCAAGGGCAGCCCCCACGGCCCCGCACCCGACGACCTGGAACTGTGCTGGGACGCCAACCACCGCCTGGCCGAAAGCCGCAAAGCCGGGCAAACCACCTACTACGGCTACGACCCGCTGGGCAGACGGGTGTTCAAGCGCAACCCGACCCACACCACATGGTTTTACTGGGACGGCGACGCCCTGCTGGGCGAAGTGAAGCACGCCAACGACGACCCGGATGCCGCCCCAGTCTGGGTCGGCAACGTCGCGAACCTGATCGAAGCCAAGCGCCGCAAGGAGAAACTCGCCAAGTTGCATGAGCGGGTGCGGGAGTATGTGTATTACCCCGGGACGTTTGTGCCGTTGGCGTTGGTGGAGAAGGAGCTTGAAGACAAAGGCGAGAAAATTACCATTGATTTTTCTAACCAATCAACAGTTAAACATGGTGCCAATGCTGCAGACTCTTCAGCTCCAGTTGGCTTGCTTGATGAGCTAACCACTAAGCCGTCGACATTGCCTGAAAGCGGCGAGCCGCGTCAGCTTAATCATGCAGCTCTCGACCTGAGCAAAGATTCATCAATAAGCCCCCTTTCAACGCCCAAAGGCATGGGGAAATTGGGGGGTATTACGTTAAAAAATACTGCTGTTTCGGTATCTGATTTGCAGAAAATGGGCAAAGAGATAAGGGCAGGGGCTGACTACGCGGGTAAAAAAATAGAGCCATCTGAAGCAACGGTTTACGGGATGCAACTTGGGTTCGGCAACGCGGGTACTGCCTATCGTGAAAAGGCGTTGACTTCTGTAAGGTCAGAGTCCCAGATAGCCGGAGTTGCTGATGCGTCATCTGCTGATTTTGAAGTGGCTGTAGTTCTCACTTCTTCTAAATGGAAAGGGGTGATCTACCATTATCATGTTGATCCAAATGGTTGTGCTCGCCGTCTGACGTCATCTTCTGGTGAGGTGGCTTGGTTTGCAAGTTATCAAGGCTGGGGGGGCATTGTCCGACGAGTATTCGGTACTTGAGAATCCATTGAGGTTTCAAGGCCAGTATGGCGATATAGAGACAGGGTTAAATTACAATCGCTATCGATACTACGATTGTGAATTAGGTCAGTTTGTGGTGAATGACCCTCTTCGCCTAAGTGCAGGTGAAAACCTCTATAGGTACGCTCCAAATACCCTGGGTTGGATGGATGCGATGGGCCTGCATTCGACACAGGTGCCGTATGGCGATACTGATTTAAGCAGGATTGCGCAGGCTTATCGGATCGATAACGATATAAGAGGAGGCAGGAACGTCGCCGTATTTGAATATGAATCGAGTGATGGGAGCCTTGTCCGTGAGGTTCAGGCCAGTAGAGGGAGGCATTCGGAGCGAAGGATTGCTAATAAATTAGATGCTATGGGTGTCGATCCTTCAAAGGTTACAAGAATCTATACGGAATTGGCGCCTTGTCCATCTGTAAGAGGCATGCAATACTGTGAAAAAATGATAGGTGGAAAATTCGCCAACGCTTCAGTAACCCATAGCTTTGAGTATGGTGCTACTAGTGCTTCTCGGCGATCTGGAGTGAAGCAATTGAAGGCCGCGGTTGCTAAGATATTCAGGGGTTGTGGAGGTTAATTAATGAAGTTGGATGAAAATTTATTAATAAATCATAGAGATATTTCTGGGGTTCAGGATTTGGTTGGTAAGGAACTTCCCGATTTTGACTGTTTGGACCCTTCCTTCGGTTTTGTTTTTTTAGGGCCGGAAAGGATTTATGCTGGGAAAAAGGATTTTCTTGCTTTCGCGACAGTCGTGGATGACGAAACTGATCGGATTGGTATCGATGTGTCGACTGGTGGGATTTATGCATTTTCCCTTGATTTTAAGAAAAATAAATATGTGAATGATTCGGTTGCGAGTTTTCTTTTCTTTTTGAGTGAGACGACGGTGTTCAAGGCTATTTTGCATGAGCTTGATCCTGATCCGCCGGCAATGACTCTCACAGTTGAGGAGTCAAATAGGCTTCTGGAGAGATTTGAACGCGGTGAATTGAGGCCTAGAAGCGACAATTCGAAAAAGAGAGAAAATGAAGCCATCCTCAAGCGTAAGTTTCGTGAGCTAAAAGCCTCTCTTCGTGAGCGAGATCCGAAGGCTCTTCGAGGTGCGGCGTGGTGGGGTGGGATTATTGAGGAAATTAATGAAGGTTTTGTTTAATTTCATCGAGTTGAGGGGGGCTCTAAAAAGCCTAGTATTCTGTCATCATTGATGTGATGTGATTCTAGCGGGGCATGCCACAGATGATCAGTTTGTTCGCCGGTGAAGAACGCGATGCCAAGCGCCAGCAGTTGAATGATCCGCTGGTCGTGTTGTCGCGCCACATCGACTTTGGCGGGGTTGTCCGTGCGGTGGATGCGAAGCTGGCGCTCGGGCCAAAGGGTCTGTCAAGCCAACTGTGTAACCAGGTTTTTCATAGCGCATTCATCGGCACGCGTTCTTCGCCGAACATCACCTGGAAGCTTTGCAGAGCCAGTTTCCAGTGATGGATGGACCGCCAGTTCTTCGATGCCTCGCGCACGGCCAAAAACAACGATTTGAGCGCCGAATCGTCGTTGGGGAAAATACGCCGGTTGCGGGTGAGCTTGCGCATGACCATGTTCAACGATTCGATGGCATTGGTGGTGTAGATCACCTTGCGGATCTGCGGCACGAACTGGAAGAACGGGATGATGTTGTCCCAGTTGCCCCGCCACAAGCGGACCACCGCACGGTATTTGTCGCCCCACTACGTGTCCAGCGCCTCCAGTTCCGCCGCCGCTTCTTCCGCCGTGGCCGACTGATAGATGCGCTTGAGCGCAGCCACAACCGCCTTGCTGTCGCCTGCGTTGACGTAGCGCAGGCTGGCCCGCACCAAATGCACAATGCACAGTTGCGTGAGCGTCTGCGGAAACACCGCTTGCACCGCTTCGGGCAGGCCCTTCAAGCCATCCATGCAGGCGATGTAGATGTCGCGCACGCCGCGATGACGCAGTTCGGTCAACACCGACAGCCAGTATTGGGCGCCCTCGTGTTCAGCCAACCACATGCCAAGCACTTCCTTCTCCCCGCGCAGGTTGACCCCCAGCACCACGTGCGCGGCCTTGTTGATGACCTGCTTGTTGTGCTGCACCTTCACCACGATGCCGTCCAGCCACACGATCGGATAGATCGCCTCCAGCGGCCTCGATTGCCATGCCCGCGCCTCCTCCAGCACCGCGTCGGTCACCTGTGCGATCAACCCATGCGATATCTCCACCCCATACACGTCCACCAGCGCAGACTCGATGTCGCGCGTGGTCATGCCGCGCGCGTACAACGCCAGAATCTTCTCCTCCATCCCCGCCAGCCGCACCTGGCGCTTCTTCACCAACTGTGGCGCGAACGTGCCCGCGCGGTCGCGCGGGGTCTCGATCTGCAACTCGCCCAACGCGCTTTGCACCGTCTTGCGGCTCTTGCCATTGCGCACGTTGCCGCCTGAGCGCCCATGCGGCGCATGGCCCACATGGGCTTGCATCTCCGCCTCCAACGAGCGATTGATCATGTGCTGCAACATTTGCGAAAACAGCTTCTCCACGTCCTGTGGCGTCTTGCAGCCTGACGTCAGTTCGTCCAGCATCGTCTTATCCAGTTCCACTTGCCTGCTCCTCTCCGGTCCGGGCCAGTCGCTTGTCAAAGGGCAGTTACACAGTTCAATTTACAGACTCGGGCCAAAGGCCAAAGGGGCCGGCCATCGTGGCCGACTGAGGTGATGGTCAGGGTGTTGCTGTTGCAGCAGTTGTACAACCTTTCCGACGACGCGCTGGAGTATCAGTTGCTGGATCGGTGTAGCGTTGTGCGGTTCGTCGGTCTGGAGGGCAGCGGCAATGTGCCGGATGCGAAGACGATCTGGGTATGGCGCGAGCGGCTGAAGAACAAGCACGTGATCGGAGACATCAGTGCGGCGATCAGGGGGGCAACTGGCGCGCGCCGGTTACATTGCCCGTGGTGGGTAGATCATCGATGCCCGATGCCCGATGCCCGATGCCCGATGTTCGTGATCGAGGCCTATCGCATGGCCGCGTTCTGTCTGGCGCAGGACGGCCAGCGCGAGGCGGCGCGCAACTACGGGCTGGAGGCCGTGCGCGCTGCCAAACCGCTGCGAAGCGAGGATCGCCGCTCCACCACCTTGCCGCAAACCCTGCAGGACCTGCTTGTACTGCAAGACAAGCGGCGCGCACACAGGATCGAGCAGTGTGCGGCGACCTATCTGCAGTCGGTGAGCACGCTGCACGCGCAGGCCGAACAGCAGGCTGCACGACTGGGCGCGCAGCCTTCGTCGGCGCACCTGGACCAGATCGAATCCACCCTGCATGCTGGACTGGAACACGCGTTTCATCGAGCAGCCCAGGAACGCGAGCGTTTGATCCAGGGGGGCGACGAATTCTTCCGCAAGGTGGTCGCGGTCGGCCGTGAATTCCTGCATTCCACCTGGAATGGCCTGCCGGATATTCGCCATCCGCTGGACAACGAGATTCCCGCCTGGACCCAACCGCCGGCGACCCAACCGCTTCCGGATCCCGCCGCACTGACCCAATCTCCCGGCGCCGCACCATCGGTGGGCCTGGCCGGACGCACCGAGGCCACCGCATGAATTCGCGCCACTTGGCCGTGCTGGCCGTCTTCATCCTGATCGGCATGGCCGTGGTGGTGTGGCTGGGCATGGAATACCGCGACGAGGTGCGTGCCTTCCTGCGCGCACTTGCGCGTGCACTGTAGGACGCAGGAGCGCTTCGGATGAGCACCGCCGCCAAACATTTCGATCCGCAGTTGGGCATCGACATCCACATGTATGCGATGCCGCCATTTCCGCTGCCGACGCCGCATATCGGCCTGGTACTGGATCCGTTCGACTATCTGCCGTTCCTCGGCGCCACGGTCACCGTCAACGGGGTCAAACGCGCCACTGCGGGCACCGGCGGGCTGGATATCCATATTCCGCTGGGCATGTGGACGCCGCAGCTGAGCATGCCGATGGGGCCGCAGTTCGACGGCGAAGAGATCTTCATGGGCAGCAAGACCGTCACCGCCGATGGCGACCCGTTTTCGCGGCTTGCTGCGCCGGTGCTGGATTGCAATCTGGCCGGGCTGATTCCGCCGTTCCGCATCAAGAAGCTCAAGAAGCCGTTCCGGTCGCTGTGGCTGCCGACCGGCATCAACGTCGCGATTCCCACCAACGTCAAGGTGGGTGGCCCGCTGACGATCTCACTGATGGCGATGCTCTTCCACGCGGCCTTCGCCGGCCTGGGAGCGCTGCGTCGCTCCAAGCTGGGCGCGCGCGCGGCGCAGGCGTTCAAGGGCCTGCGGCAGCGGGTGTTCAAGCACATGGATTCGGGGTTCCTCAAGTGCAAGGTGCTGCGCGCCGAGCCGGTGGATATCCGCGACGGTAGCGTGTCGGTGCTGCACGAAGACTTCGCCATTCCCGGCCGCCTGCCGTTGACCTGGACGCGCCGTTACAGCTCGGCGCAGACCGAGCAGGCGGGCGTCTGCGGTCACGGTTGGCAGACGCCCGGCGACATCCGCCTGGAGATCGAGGCCGACGGCGTGGTGCTGTTCCATGATGGCCGCGGCGCGGCGGTGTTCCCGCAGTTGCCGGACGCGACGACCAGCGAGGTGCGCGAGTTCGTCGATGGCGCGCGGCTGTCGCGGGAAGGAGCGGATTTATTGGTCCGCACCAAGGACGACACGCGCTACCGCTTCGTCGATCTGCCGGCGGCGGGCGTTGCGGTGTTGCCGCGTGCGCGCAGTCTGCCGATCGTGCAGGTCGAAGATGCCTGCGGCAATCACTGGCGCTTCGAGCGCCGCGATGGCCACCTGGTGCGCATAGTGGAGAGCGGCGCGGACGGCGTGCAAGGCCGCTTCATCGAGGTGGAGGCGCGGCATGGACGGATCGATCGATTGCAGTTGCACGATCCGGCGACCGGCTTGACGCATCCGCTGGTGGCCTATCGCTACACGGATGGCGACCTGGTCGCTGCCGAGGACGCGCTCGGCGCACCGCGCAGGTTCGTCTACCGCCAGCACCGCCTGCTGCAGCACACCGACCGGGTGGGCCTGTCGTTCTATTACGACTACGACCGGCAGTGGCGCGTGGTGCATAGCTGGGGCGACGGCGGCTTGTACGACTACCGCTTCGCCTATGACGACCTGCTGCGCGAGACCGCAGTGACCGATTCGCTGGGACATGTCTCGTTGGTGAAGTTCGACGAGAACCGCCTGCCGTTGTGCGAGATCGACCCGATGGACGGCGTCACCGTGTTCGCGTATGACGCGGTTGGCCGCACCGTGGCGGTCACCGATCCGGAAGGGCTGTGCACACGCTTCGACTATGACGAGCGCGGCAATCTGCGCACGCTCACGCGCCCGGACGGCAGCACGCTGCGCCAGACCTTCGATGACGACGACCGCCTGATCGCCGTCGCCGATCCGGATGGCCATGCCTGGCAGCAGCGCCACGACGCGCGTGGCTTGCTGGTGGAGCAGACCGATCCACTGGGAGCAACGGCGCAGTATGTCTACGACGATCATGGCCAGCTGCGCGCGCACACCAATGCCCGCGGCGCGACCACGCGACTGGAGTACGACCGCTACGGCCTGCTGGCCGCGTTGATCGATGCGCTGGGGCAGCGCAGCCACTTCGCGCACGATGCACTGGGCCGGCTGCGCAGCCAGTACGATCCGCTCGGCCATGCCAGCACGTACGAGTACGACGCCAAGGGAAGGCTGGTGCGGCTGCGCTCGCCCGGCGGCGGCGAGGTGCAGTGCGAGTACGACGCCGAAGACCAGCTTGTCCGTTATGTGGACGAAGCGGGCGCGCAGACCCGGCTGCAGTACGTCGGCATCGGCCAGATCGGCAAGCGTCTGCAGGCCGACGGGCACACGGTGGAGTATCGCTACGACAGCGAGGAACAGCTGGTCGCGGTGATCAACCAGCGTGGCGAACGCTATGAGCTCAAGCGCGATGCGCTGGGCCGCATCGTCGAGGAAGTGGATTACTGGGGCCAAGCCCGCCGCTACGACTACGACGCCTGCGGCCGTCTGACCGCGACCCACGATCCGCTCGGTCAGCGCATCGCCTATGCCACCGACAAGCTGGGCCGGATCGTGCGCAAGACGCTGGCCGACGTGCGCCAGCCGGGCCAGCAGCTGCAGGAGCATTTCGTCTACGACCGGCGCGGGCAACTGGTCGAATTGCGCAACCCGCATCGCAGCGCCACCCGTCGCTTCGATGCCTTGGGCCAGCTGCTGGAAGAAGTGCAGGACGGGTTCCGGGTCGGCTACGGCTACGACGCGGTGGGCAATCGCGTCTTGCGCGAGACCTCGGCCGGCAATCGCGTCGCCTTCGGCTACGACCTGCGCGACCAGGTGGTCTCGGTGGCGATCAACGACGACGCCCCGCTCCTGATCGAGCGCGACGCGCTTGGGCGCGCCACCCGCGAACAACTCAGCGCGCAGGTCGAACGCCGTTTCGCCTACGACGGCCGCAGCCTGCTCACCGCCCAGGCGGTGCTCAAGGACGCGGTGCCGCTGTTCGAAACCCACTACGACTACGATCGCGCCGGCAACCTGACCCACCGCCGCGACAGCGTGCAAGGCGTGGACGAGTATCGCTACGACGCCATCGGACGGCTGCTGCAGCACACTGACCCGAAGGGCAAGATCGAACGTTTCTTCAATGACCCGGCCGGCGACCGCCTGGCCACACGCGTCCAGCAGGTGCAACTGCGCAAGGTGGTCGGCGGCGACGACGAACAGCAGGTGCAATGGACCCGCGAGGGCACGTACGACGGCGTGCACTACGTCTTCGATCGCGCCGGCGACCTGATTCGCAAGGGCAGCCCCCACGGCCCCGCACCCGACGACCTGGAACTGTGCTGGGACGCCAACCACCGCCTGGCCGAAAGCCGCAAAGCCGGGCAAACCACCTACTACGGCTACGACCCGCTGGGCAGACGGGTGTTCAAGCGCAACCCGACCCACACCACATGGTTTTACTGGGACGGCGACGCCCTGCTGGGCGAAGTGAAGCACGCCAACGACGACCCGGATGCCGCCCCAGTCTGGGTCGGCAACGTCGCGAACCTGATCGAAGCCAAGCGCCGCAAGGAGAAACTCGCCAAGTTGCATGAGCGGGTGCGGGAGTATGTGTATTACCCCGGGACGTTTGTGCCGTTGGGATTGATCGAGAAGGAGCCCCAGGGTAGATCTACATCCGCTCTTGCGGAGCAAACTAATGAAAGTATTCCCAGTATACATGTTGCTGCGAGTCCCCCCGAGGTCATAGTCGCCAGTTCGAATACTTCCTTTAAGCCGGTCGCTAAACCCTCTGGAAGTATGGGAGTGCTTGGCAGAGGTGCAAAGGCGGGTGACCAGTCTTCCTTGGAAGTGAAAGGCAAGGGAAATAAAAATGGCTTTCCCGCCCTCGGAAAAATGGTGCTTGGTTCAAGCTTACAGGAGGGAGTTTCCCTCTCAAGCGCTGCATCCGGAGTCAAGGTAAATGCAGTCGGCTCGGTTGAAAGTATAGAGTCGAACGGCGACGTAAATGCTGCTTTCAAAGAGTCTCAGGGGGCGGAATCTTTGGGGGCGATAGCGTATCTTTACTGTGTGGATGTAAATGGATGTCCGCGAAGAATTTTAAAAGAAAATGGCGATATTGTCTGGTCGGCTAGCTACTCCGTCGTAGGGGCGGCCCAGCCAGATGGGTGGGGGCTCTTGGAGAACAACATTCGATTGCAGGGGCAGTATCTGGATTCGGAAACTGGGCTCAATTATAACCGGCATAGATATTATGATTATCAATCGGCGCAATTCATTTCCAATGATTCGCTGCGATTGGCTGCGGGTGAAAACTTGTATTTCTATGCGCCTAACAATCAAGTTTGGGCAGATCCGTTAGGGCTGCACTCAATCCAGGTCACTTATGGAAGTACTGACCTGAGTGAGATGGCTCAACTTCACCGCATGGACATGGGGATTACCGGTGGTCAGAACGTTGCGGTTTTCGAATATTTAGGGAACCTCTGAACAACGCACCACAAATGCGAGACACTATTTGTTCGGAATGAGGAGGCATCCATGCAACTGACGTTCGGTGACGCCGAGGGCCTGGGCAAGCGCAAGCAGACCCGGCGCGAGATCTTCCTTGCGGAGATGGAGCGCATCGTGCCGTGGAAGCGACTGCTTGCCCTGATCGAGCCGCACTATCCGGTGTCAGGACGACCGGGTCGGCAGCCGTACGCGCTGGCGACGATGTTGCGGATTCATCTGTTGCAGCAGTGGTATGCGTTGAGCGATCCGGCGATGGAAGAGGCATTGCACGAGATCCCGACCCTGCGGCGTTTTGCCCAGCTCGGCGGCTTGGATAACGTTCCAGACGAGACCACGATTCTCAACTTTCGCCGTTTGCTGGAAACCCACGGCATTGCCGCTCGGATGCTGGAAGCGGTCAACGCCCATTTGTCGCGCAAGGGGCAGAGCCTGCGGTCGGGCACGATCGTCGATGCGACGCTGATCGCTGCGCCCAGTTCGACCAAGAATGCCGATCGTGCGCGCGACCCTGAGATGCATCAGACCAAGAAGGGCAACCAGTGGTATTTCGGGATGAAGGCGCACATTGGGGTGGATGAATTTTCCGGGCTGGTACACCACGTGCAGTGCACCGCAGCCAACGTGGCCGATATCACGGTGACGCACGCATTGCTGCACGGCAAGGAAGACAGCGTGTTCGGCGACAGCGGCTACACCGGTGCGGAAAAACGCGACGAGTTGCAGAGCTGCGAGGCTGCATTTTTCATTGCCGCCAAGCGCTCCACGATTCAAGCCATTGGCAACAAGCGCGCGCGTGCTTGGGCAGAACGTTGGGAACACTTCAAGGCAAGCGTGCGCGCGAAGGTGGAGCACCCATTCCGGGTGATCAAGCGGCAGTTCGGCTACACCAAGGTGCGCTATCGCGGCCTGGCCAAGAACACCGCACAGGTGCAGACGTTATTTGCGCTGTCGAATCTGTGGATGGTGCGCCGGCACTTGCTGCCGGCCAGGGGATAATGCTGCCTGACGGCAGCCAAAACCGCCAGAACGTTGCAAAAATCGCACCCGACTCAGCATTTTTCCAGTCATTGAAATGCAAGAAGCTGGAATTTTAGAGGTTTGATGGGTTGTTCAGACCTTCCTTAGTTCTACTGTGTTACTAAATACGAATCCGTTGGTACGGTGAGACCCCGCAACACGGGCAGTGTGGGAGGCTTCTGGCGATCAGCCTAGCCAGTCCGAAGGCCAGCGTGGCAATCGAGTTGGGATGGTGACGTTGCATTGGGGCCAGACCGGCGCGGGCGGACGCTTTTGGATACTGCAGGCATCTTGAATGCGACGGAGTTTTTTTTACTGCGCAGGCGCTCGCGCATCAAGAACCCGTATGCGGCGATGCACAGACTGGCGTGATGGTGAAAACCACGCCAGTTGCGCCCTTCATAGTGATGCAGGCCCAACTCCGACTTCAGCTCCTGATAATCGCGTTCAATCCGCCATCGGCCTTGTGCCGTGGCAACCAGTGTCTTGACCGGCGTTTGCTTTGGTCGCGTCGAGAACCAGTAGTGGCGGGGCTCGGACTCTCCCGGCGGCCACTCGATCAGCAGCCACTGCTCGTCATGTGCCTGGCGATTGTGTGCGGCACGAACCCGCACCGCCGCGAACCGCGAACTGAGCGTTGCGTCGCTGCCCTGGCGCCAGCTGACCTGCCGATACGTCCTTGCGGGCAAGCTCTGCGCGACTTCATGTACCGAGATCGGCGCATGTGCGCTATCGCGCATCGGTCGTGTGCGGAGCCGACCGCCCTTAGGGCTGGCTGGCGGCATGGGCGCAGGTTGGTGCGATCCCCACCAGACCTTCGTGTTGCTGCGGACGCCAACCATGTACAGCAGGCCGCGTTCGCTGAGCTGGTCTCGCCAGTGGGTCTCGGTGCCGTAGGCCGCATCGGCTAGCACGACGCCTGCCGCCATCCCTGTCGCCAGCGCGCTGTCGATCTGATCCATGGCCAGCGCTGTCTTGGTCTGAAACACGACCTGATCCGGAACGCCTGCCTTCTTGCGCCGCACAGTGTCCTGAGCCCACTGCTCGGGAAGATACAGCCGATAGCCCACTGGCAGGCTGCCGTGTTCGTTGGCGATCGACAAACTCACGGCAACCTGGCAATTGTCCGTCTTGCCAAGGCGGCCGCAGTACTGGCGTGCAACACCGACCGAATGCACCCCCTTCTTTGAAAATCCCGTGTCGTCCACGATCCAGTGACACGCTGCGCTCTTCCTGCTCAGGGGCGGCAGCACCTGTGCCGCCGCCACCGCCAGCAGCGCTTGATCGCTCCAGTCGGCATCGGCCACCAGATGGTGCATCGATTGATGGGCTGAGCGCACGTTCTGCGGGTGTACCCGCGCGGCCATGGGCTCCACGCTCTTGCGCCCTCCAGGCAGTAGCAACCCCTTCAGGTACCAGTGTGCGGGCTGTTTGCGATCCGCATGGGACAGGGCGGCAGCAACTACTTCCCCGTACTGTTCAAAACGCACTTCCAGTGACCTATTCAACACAGCTCTCCCACGCGGCCTGAAGGTCTTCCAATAGTGGCACAAAGGTACGATTATTTGTAACACAGTGGAATTAGATGAGAACGGCATGCCTAACTACATCTCACAAGCGAGTGGGGATGGTCTTCATGCTGAAAGACGTATAAACGCCCAGTTGCAAAAGATGGGTATTCCTGCTGAGAATGTCAAGCGAGTGTATAGCGAGTTGGCGCCATGTCCAGAGGTGAGGGGGATGCAATATTGTGGCCGCATGCTAGAGAATAGCTACCCAAATGCGCAGGTGACGCATAGTTTTGAATATGGTGCCTCCAGAGAATCCCGTCGAAAGGGAGGGCGGCTTCAACTCTGATTCGCAACACCAACGCTTGTGAAGTGGTCCAGGCGACCTGACCTGAGCGACTTCATTGCCAAGTGGAGTTGCCTATGTCCTCCAGCCGCCTGGACCTGTCGGAACGATACCGCCTACATGCGCTACATGAAACCGGGATGTCGATGCGCGCCATCGCCGATGCATTGGAGCGTGCGCCCAGCACGATCAGCCGCGAACTGCGCCGTAATCAGCACGCTGCGCGGTACCGGCCCGATCACGCGCAGCGCATCAGCGAGCATCGGCGCACACAGGCCAGCCGGCGTCCACGCATCGACGCTGAGCGTATCGGCCAGATCGAGGACCTGCTGAGGGAGGACTTCAGTCCCGAACAGATTGCCGGTCGCACCGGCTTGGCCAGTCACGAATGGATCTATCGGCACATCTACGCCGATCAGAAGCGCGGTGGTCAATTGTTCATGCATCTACGCAAACGCCGCCGCAAGCGCCGTCGGCGTGGCATGCGCGATGGCCGCGGGCAGCTGACGCATCGGCGCAGCTGGACACAGCGCCCCAGTGTGGTTGAGCAGCGCAGCCGCATCGGCGACTGGGAGCTGGATACCATCAGGGCCTCGCACGGAAAGGGTGTGGTGGTCAGCATGACCGAACGCCGCAGTCGTCTGCATCTGCTGGCTTACTCCCCCGACGGCACCGCCGAGAACGTGCGCAACGCCATTGTCCAGCGACTGGGCGGCCTGCGCCATACAGTTCACACGCTCACCGCCGACAACGGCAAGGAGTTCGCCGATCATCGGCTCATTGCCGCCTGCTTGCAGAGCGATTTCTATTTCGCAGATCCGTACTGCGCATGGCAGCGCGGCAGCAACGAGAATGCCAACGGGTTGACACGCCAATACTTGCCACGACAGACCGATTTCAGCACCATCACCAATGCGCACCTGCGATGGATCGAGCAGCGGCTCTACAATCGTCCGCGCAAGATACTTGGATTCAAAACGCCCCTCGAAGTCTTCTCCGAGGAGGTCCTCAACAGCGTTGCGAATCAGAGTTGAATTCGCCGAGTTAAAGAGCTCAAGGCGGCAGTGAAGAAGTTTTTTACCGGGTGTGATGGGTGATTTTATGTTTGAAATAAAGTCTGTAGAAAAAAGCAAGAACATATTTGCGGATCGGGCATTGGTTGACGGGTTTGAGCTGCCTGATGAGTCAGAAAGTATTTTGATTGATCACGGGCTTCCCGGGAAGTTGGAGCCCCCTGTGCTAGGTCTATCTTTCGTCAAGCCGTTCAAAAAAGTCATAAGCGATCGCTCTTGTCTGGTTTTTGCTAGCGAAGAATGGGCGCCTGATTTGTGGATTGCTTTGAATGATTCGGGTGAGGTTTATGCTGTCAATGGCGATAAGTGTGACGTTTTTGTAAATTCTACTTTGGCAAAGTTTCTTGCCTTTGTTGGTAAAATTCAGCAATTTCTTATCGCTGCCAAGGTTGACGACACAGGGCCAATTGTGAGGTCCCAAGCTGAAATGAGGGAGCGGCTTGAGGCGATGCGACGTGGGGAAGTTCGGCCTGTTGTTAAGCGCAAGGTGTTTAATAGGAAATCTGCTATCTCTGAACTTAACGCAGAGTTCAAGGAGATCGATAGCACGGCTTTGCAGGGTGAATCGTGGTGGTCCAGGATTTTAGGGAACCTCTGAACAACGCACCACAAATGCGAGACACTATTTGTTCGGAATGAGGAGGCATCCATGCAACTGACGTTCGGTGACGCCGAGGGCCTGGGCAAGCGCAAGCAGACCCGGCGCGAGATCTTCCTTGCGGAGATGGAGCGCATCGTGCCGTGGAAGCGACTGCTTTCCCTGATCGAGCCGCACTATCCGGTGTCAGGACGACCGGGTCGGCAGCCGTACGCGCTGGCGACGATGTTGCGGATTCATCTGTTGCAGCAGTGGTATGCGTTGAGCGATCCGGCGATGGAAGAGGCATTGCACGAGATCCCGACCCTGCGGCGTTTTGCCCAGCTCGGCGGCTTGGATAACGTTCCAGACGAGACCACGATTCTCAACTTTCGCCGTTTGCTGGAAACCCACGGCATTGCCGCTCGGATGCTGGAAGCGGTCAACGCCCATTTGTCGCGCAAGGGGCAGAGCCTGCGGTCGGGCACGATCGTCGATGCGACGCTGATCGCTGCGCCCAGTTCGACCAAGAATGCCGATCGTGCGCGCGACCCTGAGATGCATCAGACCAAGAAGGGCAACCAGTGGTATTTCGGGATGAAGGCGCACATTGGGGTGGATGAATTTTCCGGGCTGGTACACCACGTGCAGTGCACCGCAGCCAACGTGGCCGATGTCACGGTGACGCACGCATTGCTGCACGGCAAGGAAGACAGCGTGTTCGGCGACAGCGGCTACACCGGTGCGGAAAAACGCGACGAGTTGCAGAGCTGCGAGGCTGCATTTTTCATTGCCGCCAAGCGCTCCACGATTCAAGCCATTGGCAACAAGCGCGCGCGTGCTTGGGCAGAACGTTGGGAACACTTCAAGGCAAGCGTGCGCGCGAAGGTGGAGCACCCATTCCGGGTGATCAAGCGGCAGTTCGGCTACACCAAGGTGCGCTATCGCGGCTTGGCCAAGAACACCGCACAGGTGCAGACGTTATTTGCGCTGTCGAATCTGTGGATGGTGCGCCGGCACTTGCTGCCGGCCAGGGGATAATGCTGCCTGGCGGCAGCCAAAACCGCCAGAACGTTGCAAAAATCGCACCCGACTCAGCATTTTTCCAGTCATTGAAATGCAAGAAGCTGGAATTTTAGAGGTTTGATGGGTTGTTCAGACCTTCCTTAGAGCAGTTGAATGAAGGCTTACTTTAAGTTCGCCCGGCCACTGGCCTGAGCCACTCGCTGGTGGCCTATCGCTACGTGGAAGGCGACCTGGTGGCAGCCGAGGACGCGCTCGGCGCACCGCGCAGGTTCGTCTACCGCCAGCACCGCCTGCTGCAGCACACCGACCGGGTGGGCCTGTCGTTCTATTACGACTACGACCGGCAGTGGCGCGTGGTGCATAGCTGGGGCGACGGCGGCTTGTACGACTACCGCTTCGCCTATGACGACCTGCTGCGCGAGACCGCAGTGACCGATTCGCTGGGACATGTCTCGTTGGTGAAGTTCGACGAGAACCGCCTGCCGTTGTGCGAGATTGACCCGATGGACGGCGTCACCGTGTTCGCGTACGACGCGGTTGGCCGCACCGTGGCGGTCACCGATCCGGAAGGGCTGTGCACACGCTTCGACTATGACGAGCGCGGCAATCTGCGCACGCTCACGCGGCCGGATGGCAGCACGCTGCGCCAGACCTTCGATGACGACGACCGCCTGATCGCCGTCGCCGATCCGGATGACCATGCCTGGCAGCAACGTCACGACGCGCGTGGCTTGCTGGTGGAGCAGACCGATCCACTGGGAGCAACGGCGCAGTATGTCTACGACGATCATGGCCAGCTGCGCGCGCACACCAATGCCCGCGGCGCGACCACGCGACTGGAGTACGACCGCTACGGCCTGCTGGCCGCGTTGATCGATGCGCTGGGGCAGCGCAGCCACTTCGCGCACGATGCACTGGGCCGGCTGCGCAGCCAGTACGATCCGCTCGGCCATGCCAGCACGTACGAGTACGACGCCAAGGGAAGGCTGGTGCGGCTGCGCTCGCCCGGCGGCGGCGAGGTGCAGTGCGAGTACGACGCCGAAGACCAGCTTGTCCGTTATGTGGACGAAGCGGGCGCGCAGACCCGGCTGCAGTACGTCGGCATCGGCCAGATCGGCAAGCGTCTGCAGGCCGACGGGCACACGGTGGAGTATCGCTACGACAGCGAGGAACAGCTGGTCGCGGTGATCAACCAGCGTGGCGAACGCTATGAGCTCAAGCGCGATGCGCTGGGCCGCATCGTCGAGGAAGTGGATTACTGGGGCCAAGCCCGCCGCTACGACTACGACGCCTGCGGCCGTCTGACCGCGACCCACGATCCGCTCGGTCAGCGCATCGCCTATGCCACCGACAAGCTGGGCCGGATCGTGCGCAAGACGCTGGCCGACGTGCGCCAGCCGGGCCAGCAGCTGCAGGAGCATTTCGTCTACGACCGGCGCGGGCAACTGGTCGAATTGCGCAACCCGCATCGCAGCGCCACCCGTCGCTTCGATGCCTTGGGCCAGCTGCTGGAAGAAGTGCAGGACGGGTTCCGGGTCGGCTACGGCTACGACGCGGTGGGCAATCGCGTCTTGCGCGAGACCTCGGCCGGCAATCGCATCGCCTTCGGCTATGACCTGCGCGACCAGGTGGTGTCGGTGGCGATCAACGACGACGCCCCGCTCCTGATCGAGCGCGACGCGCTTGGGCGCGCCACCCGCGAGCAACTCAGCGCGCAGGTCGAACGCCGTTTCGCCTACGACGGCCGCAGCCTGCTCACCGCCCAGGCGGTGCTCAAGGACGCGGTGCCGCTGTTCGAAACCCACTACGACTACGATCGCGCCGGCAACCTGACCCACCGACGTCCCCCTAGTTTGAGTAGCACCTCAGTTTGGAGTCCAATTCCCTACCCCGAGGAGATTGGACGTGAAGAAGCGCTTTTCCGAAGAGCAGATCATCGGCTTCCTGCGCGAAGCCGAGGCCGGCATGCCGATCAGACCTGTGCCGGCGGCATGGCTTCAGTGAGGCGTCCTACTACCTGTGGCGCAGCAAGTTCGGCGGCATGAGCGTGCCCGATGCCAAGCGGCTCAAGGACCTGGAGGCCGAGAACACGCGACTGAAGAAGTTGCTGGCCGAGCAGGTGTTCCAGAACGACCTGATCAAGGATGCGCTGCAAAAACAATGGTGAGCGCACCGGCGCGTCGTGCGCTGGTGCGCGAGTGGATCGCAGGTGGCGCCAGCGAGCGCTGCGCCCTGGCAGCGATCGGCATGAGCGCCAGTGCGCTGCGCTATCGCCAGCGCGAGGACCGCAACGTTGAGTTGCGCGAGCGCATCCTTGCGTTGGCGCATCGCCATCGCCGCTATGGCGTGGGGATGATCTCTCTCAAGCTGCGGCAGGAAGGTCGTCTCGTGAACTATAAGCGGGTGGAGCGGCTGTATTGCGAGCAGCAGCTGCAGGTCCGCCGCCGCACGCGTAAAAGGTGCCGGTAGGCGAGCGTGCACCGTTGCTGCGGCCCACCAAGGCCAACCCGGTGTGGTCCATGGACGTCGTGTTCGACCGCACCGCCGAAGGCAGGGCAATCAAATGCCTGGTGATCGTGGACGACGCAACCCACGAAGCGGTCGCCATCGACGTGGAGCGTGCGATCTCGGGACACGGCGTTGTGCGCGTGCTGGATCGGTTGGCACACAGTCGTGGCCTGCCGAAGATGATCCGCACCGACAACGGCAAGGAGTTCTGTGGCAAGGCCATGGTCGCCTGGGCGCATGCCAATGGTGTGCAGCTACGCCAGATCCAGCCTGGCAAGCCGAACCAGAATGCCTACGTCGAATCCTTCAACGGCCGGCTACGCGACGAATGCCTCAACGAACACTGGTTCCCAACGCTGCTGCATGCGCGCACCGAGATCGAACGCTGGCGCCGCGAATACAACGAACACCGCCCCAAAAAAACAATCGGCGGAATGACGCCGGCGGCCTATGCCCAGCAGTTGGCCCATAGCGATATCATCAACCCCGGACTCTAAGAACCTGTTCACAATCTTATTCAAACCGTGCAAACTCCACGAATGCGCGAGAAGAACTATCCAAGTGACGTGAGCCGTGAGCGGTTCGAGCAAATCCGCCCGATTCTGGAGCAAGCCCGCAAGCGCACCAAGCCTGTGACAGTGGATATGTATGAGGTGTGGTGCGCAGTGCTGTATCTGCTACGGACAGGTTGCCCGTGGCGTGCGTTGCCCAGTGACTTTCCGAAGTGGCGCACGGTGCATTCCTACTTTGCCAAGTGGAGCGAAGTGGACGATGAAGGAATGAGCCTGCTGGAGCGGGCGCTTAAAAAATCAGGTTGGCGCGGCCCGCGAGAAACAGGGGCGCAAGGCCTGCAGTACGTTCTTGATCGTGGACGCGCAGAGCGTGAAGAACAGTGATACAGCCGGCCAGAAAGGCTATGACGCGGGCAAGAAGGTATCGGGGATCAAGCGCCACATCGCGGTGGATACGCAAGGCTTTCCACATGCCGTTGCGGTGACCACGGCGGAAGTCACCGATCGTCAAGGTGCGCTGGAGGCATTGAAACGCTGCCGATCGGGTTTAGGTCGGGTGAAACGCCTGCTGTGCGACAGCGGCTACACCGGAGATCCCTTCGCCGAGGGCGTACAGGACATTCTGGGCAAGCATGTCACCGTACAGATTGCCAAGCGCAGCGAGCTGCATACCTTCAAGGTCATGCCCAAGCGCTGGAGTGTCGAACGCAGCTTTGCCTGGCTGGAGAAGAACCGGAGGCTATGGAAGAACTGCGAGCGAAGGCTCAATACCAGCTTGCAGTCCATCCACCTGGCGTTCCTGGCACTGCTACTCAGGAGATCGTGAACAGGTTCTAAACCCGACTGCTACTCAGGATGGGGGGACGTCGATCTGCCTCGCTCAGCGTCTGCTTCAGCTCCTCCCTGGCTTCATCCTGGTTCTGCGCCACCACACGCCACAGCAGGCAGCTGCGGCTTGTCACATCCAGATTGCCCGCCAGGTCCTGCAGGAGCCGGCGACCGTCCGGGTCCATGCCCAGCCCTTCGATCGCATGGGTGATGACCTCCTCGAAGCGCACCCCGCACGATGGCGAGGTGCCGTCGTAGTCCTCCAGCGTGACCAGGAACAGCGGGTTGGACAGCCATGCGCCCAGCACCTGCGTGCGCTGCGTCAGCAACTCCATCGCCGCCTGACCGAACCGCTGCGCGTTGGCCTTGAACGCCGTGTACGCGGCCGCGTCGATCCGTGGCCGATACGTCTGCTCCCACGTCTCCCGCGCCTGGCGCTGGTACACCGGCAGCAGCGCCTTGGACAGCCCGTCCCACGTGCCCTCGTTGGAGGAGGCGATCCCGTGTGTGCGCAGCGCGTCCATGCCCGATTGGGTGAGCGCGTTGCCGCCGGCTTGCTCCTGCTCCAGCTCTTCCATGCGCGCGCGACTGGCCTGGGCATACTGATCCGACAGCACCGCCGCATTGCGCTGCAGCAGCGTATCGATCTGCTCGATGTGCTCCATCGCGTTGAATTCCAGCGCGCGCTCGTCCTTGTAACGCGCCATCGCCGCGACCACGTCGTGCCGGTAGCCGTTGAGCTCGTGCACCACGCCCACCGCGTCCCACAGGCCCAGCAGCATCGGCATGTAGGTCTGTCGCTGATCGCCCTGTTTGCCGTTGTGGCTGGCCGCACACATGCGCGCATAGCGTTGCTGCAGCGCCTGCTCGGCCGAAGCGCCGCTCATGCTATGGGTGCTCAGCGCCCAGGGGTAGCGCGTGCTGTTGGCGTGCAACACATCGGCCTTGTAGCCGCCGCTGGACGTGCTGATCGCCGCCGGCTTGCGATCGTGCGGCAGCTGCGCCGGCTCGCTGATCTCGCCGGCAAAGCCGCGATACTCCAGCGCCACCTTCAGATCCTCGGCGCTGGACAGCGGCACCGTATCGCCCTTGGCCTGCGGCGCGCCGATCCACTGCTTGGGCGTGATCGGTTGCATGCGCTCGGCGCCGAGGAGATTAACCTTAATAGCGGAAGTAGCTGTCGCCCATTGCAGTAGGGTCAGTTAGGGAAGGTCTGAACAACCCATCAAACCTCTAAAATTCCAGCTTCTTGCATTTCAATGACTGGAAAAATGCTGAGTCGGGTGCGATTTTTGCAACGTTCTGGCGGTTTTGGCTGCCGTCAGGCAGCATTATCCCCTGGCCGGCAGCAAGTGCCGGCGCACCATCCACAGATTCGACAGCGCAAATAACGTCTGCACCTGTGCGGTGTTCTTGGCCAGGCCGCGATAGCGCACCTTGGTGTAGCCGAACTGCCGCTTGATCACCCGGAATGGGTGCTCCACCTTCGCGCGCACGCTTGCCTTGAAGTGTTCCCAACGTTCTGCCCAAGCACGCGCGCGCTTGTTGCCAATGGCTTGAATCGTGGAGCGCTTGGCGGCAATGAAAAATGCAGCCTCGCAGCTCTGCAACTCGTCGCGTTTTTCCGCACCGGTGTAGCCGCTGTCGCCGAACACGCTGTCTTCCTTGCCGTGCAGCAATGCGTGCGTCACCGTGATATCGGCCACGTTGGCTGCGGTGCACTGCACGTGGTGTACCAGCCCGGAAAATTCATCCACCCCAATGTGCGCCTTCATCCCGAAATACCACTGGTTGCCCTTCTTGGTCTGATGCATCTCAGGGTCGCGCGCACGATCGGCATTCTTGGTCGAACTGGGCGCAGCGATCAGCGTCGCATCGACGATCGTGCCCGACCGCAGGCTCTGCCCCTTGCGCGACAAATGGGCGTTGACCGCTTCCAGCATCCGAGCGGCAATGCCGTGGGTTTCCAGCAAACGGCGAAAGTTGAGAATCGTGGTCTCGTCTGGAACGTTATCCAAGCCGCCGAGCTGGGCAAAACGCCGCAGGGTCGGGATCTCGTGCAATGCCTCTTCCATCGCCGGATCGCTCAACGCATACCACTGCTGCAACAGATGAATCCGCAACATCGTCGCCAGCGCGTACGGCTGCCGACCCGGTCGTCCTGACACCGGATAGTGCGGCTCGATCAGGGCAAGCAGTCGCTTCCACGGCACGATGCGCTCCATCTCCGCAAGGAAGATCTCGCGCCGGGTCTGCTTGCGCTTGCCCAGGCCCTCGGCGTCACCGAACGTCAGTTGCATGGATGCCTCCTCATTCCGAACAAATAGTGTCTCGCATTTGTGGTGCGTTGTTCAGAGGTTCCTTAGCTTCTTCTTTTCCTTTGTGATTTTTCGAAGATTGATATTTCCAACATCCTTCCAGCCTAACAATTTAAAGATTGGCTCGGCCATCTCTATAAAAGGCAGGAAACGCTTTCCGATGCTATAACCAACCCACAAAAAAATAGCAAAGACCCCTAAGCAGCCGGTGCCGGTAATAATAAGCATGGAATCAGTGCCAATGCTTTGAGATATCAAATAATTAAAAATCATCAATGCGCACATAATAATATTTATAGACATCCCACCAAGAAGAGATAGCTTTAGCACATTTTTCCAATGAGACTTGCGGCCAGCTGAAACATGTGAATACAAAACAATGACGCGATCCTTCGGGTCCAGCACTGCAAAACCCGTATATCCGCCATTTGGAGCAGGCTCTACTACGACCTGAACTTCATCACCATTTTTGAATGGCCAGTTCCACAAGACGGCTTCGACATGCTTTCCGTCAATGTCAAAGCTCACATGACACACCGGCTCTTTCATTTCATCCATCGACATGGCCGCCATACCCGCTGCGGCGCCGCTCAATCCCATGGCTGCTGCCACAACTCCGGTCGCAGCCATTCCATCACTATCGCTTGAGCGAAAAAAAATTTCAGCGCTGGTGTTTCTCACCGTCACATTACTCAAGACTCCATTTAGCACCTGCGCAAATGAGTCTTGGTGGCCTGCCATCTTAATATCGGAAGTAGTTGTCGCCCATTGCAGGCGGGTCGGTGGGCTTCATCTTGCCCTTAGTGATTTTTCGAAGATTGATGTTCTTGACGTCTTTCCAGCCCAGCAGCGTGAAAATTGGTTCCGCCATCTCTATGAAAGGTGTAAAGCGATTACCTATCCTGTATGAAACCCAAGTTGCGATAGCAAGCATAATTAAAGATGCGCCGCCGCCGACTATATACACAGCTTCGAATTTCATCTCTTTAGAAAAAGTGTAGGCTACGACCATAAAGGCCAGCATCAAGAAGATAATTACGGACGTCACCATTGAAGAAATCTTAAATACGTTCTTCCAATGAGCCCTGCCACCTGCAGAAACATGCGGATACAGAACTATTATCTTTTCCTTTGGGTCAAGCACCGCGAAACCAATATAACCCCCGCCTTTAGTGGGCTCGGCGACAACCTGCACTTCATCACCTTCTTTGAAAGGCCAATTCCATAATAATGCTTCTACGTGCCTGCCTCCGACATCAAAGCTCACCTTCGATACGGGCTCCTTCATCTCTTCCATCGACATGGCAACCATTCCGGCCGCGGCGCCACTCAAGCCTAAAGCAGCCGCAACGGCACCAGTAGCAGCCATCCCACCCTGATCGCTTGCACTAAAAAAGATCTCCGCAGTCGTATTTTCAAGCTTTACATTGCTTAATGTGCCAGTAATTATGCATGCGTCGCTCTTCTCATGTTCAAACATCGTTGCCTCAAATAATATTCAATCAGACTGGCCTAGCAACGACCTCTTTTACGGCCTTCTGAAAGGCATCATCTTGCTCTTTCACTGTTTTGTAATGTGACTCACTCGCTCCAAAACCTAGAAGCCATCCTTCACTGACTCTCCCAAACCGGTTGGCCTCACACCATTTTTCCAAAGCGTCTGGCTTTATTGCGTAGATCAGTATATCCAACGCAATCAGGGCGACAGTAACTTCCCATCCAGCAAGCCTCAGAATCCCGGCCCCTATGCGCCTCATTGATGCTTTAGCCAATGCTTCCCCTCCCTCTTTGACAGCGGCCGCCTGCAGCCCAGCTTTCACAGAGTCGAAGAAAACGACGATACCTCTACGGCCAAGAGCTTTTTCAAGAACGGGAGCAGAATAAGCAAGGGCTGTTAAAAATTGTGCACTTCCGACAGCAAATCCGACGCCACTTTTTGCTAATGAGATTAGTGCTAGACCATAACTTTCTCTCGTCGCAAATCGCACAGTATCCCCAGCATCATAATAAACCCCAACATACGTACCAAACCCACCCAGCCATCCACCAATCGCCTTCATCCTGGACATGCTACGGCTGGCGTCGCCGAAGAATTCTTTACTCACTTTTTCGGCCATGCTGGTGTAGACCGACACCAGCGATACGCCAGACGCCACCAGACTGCCGTAGTCGCGGGCCTGTTTGTCCGACTTGGACAGCAGGTTGATGCAGTTCACCAGTTCCAGCACGCCGGTCAACGCGCCCAGCCGTACCGCGTTGCGGCTGCTCTGACTGGCCTGCTCCCAGCGTTCGCGCATCAGGTCCGTGCCCTTGTGCCGCTCCACGTCGCGCAGGGCGTACATCATGGGCGTGCCGCTGGTCAGCGTCTGACTGCGGTAATGCTCCACCCGCTCCATGAAATAGCTACGCACGGCAACGCCCGTGCTGGCCTCCTGGCTGATCAGCTCGGAGACCTCGGCCTCGTCCAAGAGCGCGCGCGTCATCAGCACGAAGCGCACCAGCGCATTGCCTACCTTGTCCTGCACGCCGTTGAGCGGGAAACGATTGAGCAGGAACGCACCGGCCGTGGTCACGAACCGGTCCACGCCGCTTTCGCGCAAGATCCGGTCCGTGGCGGTGAGCGGGGCCGCCTGCTTTTGCGCTGTTTCGAAGCCCTTGTAGACGCTCAAGAACTTCTTCAGCGTCTTGCTCGTCGTGACAAACACACTCCAACCGGCACCGGCCGCCGACAGGACCATGTTCTTTTGCTGATCTGCCTCGCTCAGCGTCTGCTTCAGCTCCTCCCTGGCTTCATCCTGGTTCTGCGCCACCACACGCCACAGCAGGCAGCTGCGGCTTGTCACATCCAGATTGCCCGCCAGGTCCTGCAGGAGCCGGCGACCGTCCGGGTCCATGCCCAGCCCTTCGATCGCATGGGTGATGACCTCCTCGAAGCGGACCCCGCACGATGGCGAAGTGCCGTCGTAGTCCTCCAGCGTGACCAGGAACAGCGGATTGGACAGCCACTTGCCCAGCACCTGCGTGCGCTGCGTCAGCAACTCCATCGCCGCCTGACCGAACCGCTGCGCGTTGGCCTTGAACGCCGTGTACGCGGCCGCGTCGATCCGTGGCCGATACGTCGTTTCCCAGCTCTCTCGCGCCTGCCGCTGGTACACCGGCAGCAGCGCCTTGGACAGCCCGTCCCACGTGCCCTCGTTGGAGGAAGCGATCCCGTGCGCGCGCAGCGCGTCCATGCCCGATTGGGTCAGCGCGTTGCCGCCGGCTTGCTCCTGCTCCAGCTCTTCCATGCGCGCGCGACTGGCCTGGGCATACTGATCCGACAGCACCGCCGCATTGCGCTGCAGCAGCGTGTCGATCTGCTCGATGTGCTCCATCGCGTTGAACTCCAGCGCCCGCTCGTCCTTGTAACGCGCCATTGCCGCGACCACGTCGTGCCGGTAGCCGTTGAGCTCGTGCACCACGCCCACCGCGTCCCACAGGCCCAGCAGCATCGGCATGTAGGTCTGTCGCTGATCGCCCTGTTTGCCGTTGTGGCTGGCCGCACACATGCGCGCATACCGTTGCTGCAGGGCGGCCTCACCGGACGCGCCGCCGGCCGCATGCGTGCGCAGCGACCATGGGTAGCGGGTGGCATTGGCCCGCAGCACATCGGCCGTGTAGCTGCCGTCCTTGCCGCTGATCGCCCTGGGCTGGCGCAGGTAAGGCAGCTGCGCCGGCTCGCTGACCTCGCCGGCAACGCCGCGATACTCCAGCACCGCCTTCAAGGCGTCGGCGCTGGACAGCGGCACCGTATCGCCCTTGGCCTGCGGCGCGCCGATCCATTGCTTGGGCGTGATCGCTTGCATGCGCTGGCTGATCGACGTTAATAGCGGAAGTAGCTGTCGCCCATTGCAGGAGGGTCAGTTGGCTTCTTCTTTTCCTTGGTGATTTTTCGAAGATTGATGTTCTTAACGTCTTCCCAGCCTAAGAGCTTAAATATTGGCTCCGCCATCTCGATGAAAGGCGTGAATCGGTTGCCTAAGCGATAACCAACCCAAGCGCACAAGGCAAGTACGCAGAGCATCGTCATGCCCCCCGCCTTAAGCAAAAATTCCAAACTACCATCTTCCGTAGTGATATATAAAAAAGTTAAAAATAACACCAACACAACATTCAAAATAATGGCTGTGCAGGCAACATACTTTGCTACGTTCTTCCAATGCGCTGCGGAGCCAGCAGAAACATGTGGATATAATGCAACTATCCTGTCCTTGGGATTTAATACGGCAAATCCGATATAATTTCCAGACCCCCCTGGCTCCACAACTGCCTGCACCTCGTCACCGTCCTTGAATGGCCAATTCCAGAGCATACTTTCAACGTGCTTTCCATCTAGGTCGAAACTAACCAAGCATACTTGATCTTTCATTTCTTCCGTTGACATAGCTACCATACCTGCAGCAAGCCCGCTCTCGCCTAGCGCTGCAGCTGCCACACCCGTAGCCGCCATGCCCTCCCGATCACCCGCGCGGAAGAACACATCCGAAACTGTGTTGGTGACTTTGACATTACTCAAGATGCCGGTCAGCACCTTTGCATACTCTTCGTCTTCCATTAATTCGCAACCTTTTCTATGAGCACATTAAGCGTGACGCACAGTAACTTGGCTTATTGCTTTTTGAAAACCTTCGTCCTGTTCTTTCAGTGTCTTATAGTGTGGAGCACTAGCACCGAAGCCAAGCCAGCCGCCCTCGCTAGTTTTTCCAAAACGATTTCTCTCACACCATTTCTCCAATTCATCTGGCTCAATCATATAAACAAGCAAGTCGATTGCTAGCAACGCTATCGTAACTTCCCAGCCGCCGAGCCGCAGTATCCACACACCTATTCTTTTCATAGAGGCTTTGGCTAACACATGCTCGCCATCTTTAATAGCTGCCGCTTGCAATCCAGCTTTAAGCCCATCCAACCAGATTAATAAACCCTTACGACCAATAGCCCTCTCAAGCACAGGACACGAATAAGCTAACGCAGTAAGAAACTGCGCGACTCCGACAGCACCTCCTGCAAGTGACTTCATGAGAGAAATAACGAACATACCGTAATTCTTTTTATTAAAATTTTCACGTACATCCCCAGCATCATAATAAACCCCAACATACGTACCAAACCCACCCAGCCATCCACCAATCGCCTTCATCCTGGACATGCTGCGGCTGGCGTCGCCGAAGAATTCTTTACTCACCTTTTCGGCCATGCTGGTGTAGACCGACACCAGCGATACGCCAGACGCCACCAGGCTGCCATAGTCGCGCGCCTGTTTGTCCGACTTGGACAGCAGGTTGATGAAGTTCACCAGTTCCAGCACACCGGTCAACGCGCCCAGCCGTACCGCGTTGCGGCTGCTCTGACTGGCCTGCTCCCAGCGTTGGTGCATCAGGTCCGTGCCCTTGTGCCGCTCCACGTCGCGCAGGGCGTACAGCATCGGCGTGCCGTTGGTCAGCGTCTGACTGCGGTAATGCTCCACCCGCTCCATGAAATAGCTGCGCACGGCAACGCCCGTGCTGGCCTCCTGGCTGATCAGCTCGGAGACCTCGGCCTCGTCCAAGAGCGCGCGCGTCATCAGCACGAAGCGCACCAGCGCATTGCCCACCTTGTCCTGCACGCCGTTGAGCGGGAAACGATTGAGCAGGAACGCACCCGCCGTGGTCACGAACCGATCCACGCCGCTTTCGCGCAAGATCCGGTCCGTGGCGGTGAGCGGGGCTGCCTGCTTTTGCGCTGTTTCGAAGCCCTTGTAGACGCTCAAGAACTTCTTCAGCGTCTTGCTCGTCGTGACAAACACACTCCAACCGGCACCGGCCGCCGACAGGACCATGTTCTTTTGCTGATCTGCCTCGCTCAGCGTCTGCTTCAGCTCCTCCCTGGCTTCATCCTGGTTCTGCGCCACCACACGCCACAGCAGGCAGCTGCGGCTTGTCACATCCAGATTGCCCGCCAGGTCCTGCAGGAGCCGGCGACCGTCCGGGTCCATGCCCAGCCCTTCGATCGCATGGGTGATGACCTCCTCGAAGCGCACCCCGCACGATGGCGAGGTGCCGTCGTAGTCCTCCAGCGTGACCAGGAACAGCGGGTTGGACAGCCATGCGCCCAGCACCTGCGTGCGCTGCGTCAGCAACTCCATCGCCGCCTGACCGAACCGCTGCGCGTTGGCCTTGAACGCCGTGTACGCGGCCGCGTCGATCCGTGGCCGATACGTCTGCTCCCACGTCTCCCGCGCCTGGCGCTGGTACACCGGCAGCAGCGCCTTGGACAGCCCGTCCCACGTGCCCTCGTTGGAGGAGGCGATCCCGTGCGTGCGCAGCGCGTCCATGCCCGATTGGGTGAGCGCATTGCCGCCGGAGTGTTCCTGCTCGATCTCCTCCATCCGCGCACGGCTGGCCTGGGCGTATTGGTCCGACAGCACCGCCGCATTGCGCTGCAACAGCGTATCGATCTGCTCGATGTGCTCCATCGCGTTGAATTCCAGCGCCCGCTCGTCCTTGTAACGCGCCATCGCCGCGACCACGTCGTGCCGGTAGCCGTTGAGCTCGTGCACCACGCCTACCGCGTCCCACAGGCCCAGCAGCATCGGCATGTAGGTCTGTCGCTGATCGCCCTGTTTGCCGTTGTGGCTGGCCGCACACATGCGCGCATACCGTTGCTGCAGCGCCTGCTCGGCCGAAGCGCCGCTCATGCTATGGGTGCGCAGCGCCCAGGGGTAGCGCGTGCTGTTGGCGTGCAACACATCGGCCTTGTAGCCGCCGCTGGACGTGCTGATCGCCGCCGGCTTGCGATCGTGCGGCAGTTGCGCCGGCTCGCTGACCTCGCCGGCGAACGCGCGATATTCCAGCGCCACCTTCAGATCCTCGGCGCTGGACAGCGGCACCGTGTCGCCCTTGGCCTGCGGCGCGCCGATCCATTGCTTGGGCGTGATCGGTTGCATGCGCTCGGCGCGCAAGGTGGCGTCGGCCGCGTAGCGTTTGAGGGTCGCAGGCGTTAACAGATGCTCGGAAAACATGACCCACACCGTGCCGCACAGATGCGGATAGCGCAGGGTGATGAACTCCATGCGCTCGGCGTTGTGCACCGGGCGCGAGCAGGACGGCACGCCACCACCGGCAATGCGCCGCGCTGCGTATCCGGAAACCTGCCGCCACAACGTGCCGTTTTCGGCCACCGCATAGGCTTCCCATTGCCTGGAACCGTATGGGCCGGACTGTTCGTAGAACAGATACAGCATGCCCTGGCGCAAGGTGCGCACGGCGTAGTCGTAGCCGGCGGCCGAGACGTCTTCCTTGCTGCCACGCCCCTTGGGGAACGGCCCAAGGCCGGCGCCTGGGCAGGACGCCGGCACCACGGTGTAGCGCACCGGCAGGATGGCCAGGCCGGTGCCGTTGCAGACCTCGCACGGCGTTGAGGTGTCGTTCTGTGTCATGGCGTCATGCGCTCCTGCGTCGAGGGGGCCAGAAAGTTGCCCGTTTCCATTGCAATGCCCTGCCAATGGGCATCGTCCACTTGATTGGCCAGCTCGGTGTAATCCTCTCCGGCGCTGACCTGTTCCAGCAGAGCTTGCACCTGCCGGTGTCGATAAAAACCGGGGCCCAGATGCACGGCCTGCCATGCGAACAGATCCAGGCCCGGACCAGGCCGCACGCCCTGGCGGCAGCCGTGTTGCACGGCGGCGGCGGCGGCCGAAAACTGCGCCGGGGCGATGTCCATCCCCGCGCAGCGGGCACGTGCCCAGGCCTGGTTCAGCGCCCCGATGCCGTCCAGACGCTCCCACGCCGTTGCGGGGAGCGCAGCCGCTGGCACACAGGAATCGGGCGGGCGCACGACCTGCAGCGTCTGCCAGCGATCGATGTAGGCCAGGCAGGCGATATCGCGCAAGAAATAGGCCAGCTGTTCCGGCGCGCAGGCCTGCCAGAACAGATCGGCCACCAGCGGGTCGTAGTAGCGCAGCCAACGCGCCTTGTGCGAGGGCAGGTGGCGTGCAATCGCGGTGGTCGCCAGATGGCGCGCCAGTTCGCCGACCGGGGCATTGGAGAAGATCCACGCGCACGTGCGTTGGATCTGCCCGTGCTCCATCGCCTGCGGCGCGGTATCGGGGATCGCCATGTCCACTGCCAGCGCCGATAGCGCCGAGTGCGTGCCCTGGTCGAGATCCAACGCGATCAGCACCGGCCAGAACGGCGCCGGCAGCTTGTGGATCTTGACCGGCATCGGCGCAAGGCCAACCTCGGCCAGCATCTGCTGGAAGCGGTCGCCGGCCGCGTCGGCCGCATCGCTTGTCTGCATCAGCAGGTAACGACGCGCACCGCCCGATTGCCTGGCCAGTGCGTAGAGGCGTTCGTTCACGTCCATGAGAGGTCTCACCCTAGGTCTGCGGCGGCTTCGGAGCGAAGCTGCGCATTGACCAATGTCGGATCGCAGCCCTTGAACTGCGTCTGCGGGATGGACACCGACGCGGTGCTGCCCTGCGGCCCCGTCAACACCTGCTGCCCGCCCTTGAACGCGACCACCCCCGGCGCGCCCAGTTCGATGTCGTCGCCGTCCAGTTTGATGTAGGCGCCGGCCGCGGTGGCCAGCAGGTGCTTGGTCGGCGCGGCGAGCTGGACGTCGGCGGTGGTGCTGACGATGCGCACCTGGGTCTTGGCGGCCAGGGTGGCGGTGTTCCTGTGCGCGCGGGCGCTGAGCGTGCCTTGCGCGGCGTGCAGGGCGATGCCGCGCTCCTGGTTGGGGCTGTCGGCGACCGGGTCGCTGCCCTGGGTGTACAGCACCAGCCCGCCGGCCACCGCCAGCACCAGGTGGCCCTGGCTCAGCCAGTTCAGTGCGCTGCCGGCCAGCAGCGCGGTCTGGGTGCCCGACACCCACACCTGGTCGGCGGGGGTCAGGCTCATCACGCCGGCCTGGCCGCTGCCCAGCAGCACTGGGGCGCTCCAGCCCGGCACCTCGCCGGCGCCACCGCCGATCGCGCCGGCCGCGCTGCCGCTGTGGGTGGCCTGCAGGTGGTCCTGCAAGGTCTTCAGGCCGTCCTGGGTCGGCAGGGACTCCGGTTCGCTCGGTAGGCCCGCCTGCTGGGTGCGGGCGGCGTCGTTGAGGCGCTTGAGCAGGTCGCTGCCCTGCTGCAGTTGGCTCAGCGCGCCGGTGGCGGCCAGTTGGGTGTTGCCCGGCTCGCTGCTCAGCAGCAGGCCCTGGCCGGCGCGCACCGCGCCGTAGGCCTGCGTGGACAGGTCCGCCCCGTACCCGCGCTCGCCTTCGCGCAGGTTGTCGTGGCCGCCCTTCAGGTGGCCCAGGGTCAAGCTGCTGGCGTGCTGGGTGGTCGACAGCTGCGCGCGGCCCTGGCCGGGCGTGTCGTCCAGCCGCAGCTGCTGGTAGCCGCCGGTGCCGTCCTGGCTCTGCGCCAGCGCCTGGCTCTTGAACCCGGTGAACACCGCACCGTGCGCGTTGCCCTGGAACCACGCCGGCGCATTGCCGGTGGCCCCGGCCCCGCCGCCGCCGACCTGGTTGTGCGCCGCGTCGTCCTGGCCGCGCCCGTTGTACACGCTGCCGATCACCACCGGCCGGTCGATGTCCCCTTCCAGGAACCCCACCAGCACTTCCTGGCCCTTGCGCGGCAGCACCACGCCGCCCCAGTTGTCGCCGGCCCAAGGCGTCATCACCCGCACCCAGGTCCACGCCGATGCGCTGCCCGGCGCGTTGTCCTCGCCCCCCGGATGCGCCAGCGCGCTGCTGGCGTCGGCCCCGCGCTGGAACGGGAACTGCACCTTGATCCGGTGGTCGCGGTCGGACTGCACCGGGTCGCCGTCGCTGACCACGATCGCGCTCAGCGTGCCGACCACCGTGGGCTTGGGATGCAGGCGCACGCCGTGGCCGTCCTCGGTTTGCGGCCGGTAGGTCGCGGTGGCCGGTATGGCGGTGAACTGGTTGCGGTAGAACTCTACCGCCGCCTCATCCTGCGCCGGCGCATACCCGCCGCTCAGGCCTGCCAGCGCTGGCGGCAGCGGCGCGCCGGCCACCGCCACCGCGCCCAGCGCCTGCTCCAGCGCGTCGAACACCTCCGCGCCCAGGTTGTTGCGCGCCTGGTGCCGCACCTGCAGGCACAGGAACGCCGCATCGGCCGCCACGCCCGCATGCTGGCGCAGCCCGAAACGCGTGCCCGGCGCCAGTTGCCGCCAGGTCCCCTGGCCCTCGATGGTCTGCGCCGCCACCTGCTGCGCATCGAACTGCTGCTGCGCGCGGCGCTGGCCGCGCATGCTGTCCTGCCAGCCGTACGGCCCGGCGGTGTCCACGTCCTCGGCACCGATGTCGCCCAGCGGCGTGGCGTCGGCGCCGGCCAGGCGCAGGCTGCGGCTGCGGTAGTCCCAGCTGGCCCGCGACAGACTGGTCGCGCGCCAGCGATGTGCCTGTACCCACTGCTGCACGCTGTCCTGCTGCTCGGTGACGTCGGTGCGGTGGTAGCGCACCGTGCCCAGGTCGGCGAAGGCGGCGTTGTGGTCCGACAGCACCAGCGTGTGCGTGCCGCGCGTGGCGCTGTCGGCCGCGCCGGTGTGCTCGAACCAATAGGCGATGCCTTCCTCGGCCAGCAGCCGGCTCAGGAACGCGAAGTCGGTCTCTTCGTATTGCGTGGTCAGGCTGCGCCTGGCGTACGTGCTGCGGTCGGACAGCTCCCAGCGCCACGCCGGCGCCAGCGCGCCTTGCCCGGCGTAGTCGGCGAACACGCTCTCGGCGATCTCCACCACGCTCATGTCCTGGAACACGTAGCTGTCCACGCGCTGGGCCAGCAGCGCCAGCCACGGCTCCACCACCAGCCGGTAGCGCGCCAGGCCGCCGTTGCTGCCGAGGCGTTCGAACGCGGTGACATGGCCGTGGAACGGGCGCAGCGCGGTGTGCGATTCGGCGGTGAGCAGTTCCAGCAGCACCGGCCGGCCGAGCAGGTCGTCCAGCGGCAGGCCGGCGTTGGCCGATAGTGCGCCCACGTCGAAACGGAAGCCGCCGCCATCGACCGACTCGCGGCCGTCGAGCGTCTCGGCGACCAGCACGTCGGGGCCAAGCGGGGTATGCAACCGCAGCAGGCGTTCTTGCTGCCGCGGGGCGGCGCTGAGGGCGGAAAGTACTGTGGCGACCGGGTCCATAGGTGCTCCTTGCAGGTGACTCCAGTCGCAACACGGCGGACTGGACGATGCGGCCGAGTCTAGCAAGGCGGGCGCGGTGGGACAGGCCCCTGACAGGCATCTATCGTCCGAATTTTGAGGTGACCATCGGGAAGAGCGTCTTCCCCGCCATGCCATGACGCACGATCGCAACGTGCCGCCTGCTCGCACGGTCTAGCCCACGGCACGCGCTAGGCGTTGTCCATCTCGCAGATATGTGAGCGATCCGCTCTGTGCAAAACCCAACTCATCGCCGAAGGCTGCGCGCACTGCGATTGCCTAATTCCACTGTGTTACAAATAATCGTACCTTTGTGCCACTATTGGAAGACCTTCAGGCCGCGCGGGAGAGCTGTGTTGAATAGGACACTGGAAGTGCGTTTTGAACAGTACGAGGAAGTAGTTGCTGCCGCCCTGTCCCATGCGGATCGCAAACAGCCCGCACACTGGTACCTGAAGGGGTTGCTACTGCCTGGAGGGCGCAAGAGCGTGGAGCCGATGGCCGCGCGGGTGCACCCGCAGAACGTGCGCTCAGCCCATCAATCGATGCACCATCTGGTGGCCGATGCCGACTGGAGCGATCAAGCGCTGCTGGCGGCGGTGGCGGCACAGGTGCTGCCGCCCCTGAGCAGGAAGCCAGCTCAGCGAACGCGGCCTGCTGTACATGGTTGGCGTCCGCAGCAACACGAAGGTCTGGTGGGGATCGCACCAACCTGCGCCCATGCCGCCAGCCAGCCCTAAGGGCGGTCGGCCCCGCACACGACCGATGCGCGATAGCGCACATGCGCCGATCTCGGTACATGAAGTCGCGCAGCGCTTGCCCGCAAGGACGTATCGGCAGGTCAGCTGGCGCCAGGGCAGCGACGCAACGCTCAGTTCGCGGTTCGCGGCGGTGCGGGTTCGTGCCGCACACAATCGCCAGGCACATGACGAGCAGTGGCTGCTGATCGAGTGGCCGCCGGGAGAGTCCGAGCCCCGCCACTACTGGTTCTCGACGCTACCAAAGCAAACGCCGGTCAAGACACTGGTTGCCACGGCACAAGGCCGATGGCGGATTGAACGCGATTATCAGGAGCTGAAGTCGGAGTTGGGCCTGCATCACTATGAAGGGCGCAACTGGCGTGGTTTTCACCATCACGCCAGTCTGTGCATCGCCGCATACGGGTTCTTGATGCGCGAGCGCCTGCGCAGTAAAAAAAACTCCGTCGCATTCAAGATGCCTGCAGTATCCAAAAGCGTCCGCCCGCGCGGGTCTGGCCCCAATGCAACGTCACCATCCCAACTCGATTGCCACGCTGGCCTTCGGACTGGCTAGGCTGATCGCCAGAAGCCTCCCACACTGCCCGTGTTGCGGGGTCTCACCGTACCAACGGATTCGTATTTAGTAACACAGTAGAACTAAGGAAGGTCTGAACAACCCATCAAACCTCTAAAATTCCAGCTTCTTGCATTTCAATGACTGGAAAAATGCTGAGTCGGGTACGATTTTTGCAACGTTCTGGCGGTTTTGGCTGCCGCCAGGCAGCATTATCCCCTGGCCGACAGCAAGTGCCGGCGCACCATCCACAGATTCGACAGCGCAAATAACGTCTGCACCTGTGCGGTGTTCTTGGCCAGGCCGCGATAGCGCACCTTGGTGTAGCCGAACTGCCGCTTGATCACCCGGAATGGGTGCTCCACCTTCGCGCGCACGCTTGCCTTGAAGTGTTCCCAACGTTCTGCCCAAGCACGCGCGCGCTTGTTGCCAATGGCTTGAATCGTGGAGCGCTTGGCGGCAATGAAAAATGCAGCCTCGCAGCTCTGCAACTCGTCGCGTTTTTCCGCACCGGTGTAGCCGCTGTCGCCGAACACGCTGTCTTCCTTGCCGTGCAGCAATGCGTGCGTCACCGTGACATCGGCCACGTTGGCTGCGGTGCACTGCACGTGGTGTACCAGCCCGGAAAATTCATCCACCCCAATGTGCGCCTTCATCCCGAAATACCACTGGTTGCCCTTCTTGGTCTGATGCATCTCAGGGTCGCGCGCACGATCGGCATTCTTGGTCGAACTGGGCGCAGCGATCAGCGTCGCATCGACGATCGTGCCCGACCGCAGGCTCTGCCCCTTGCGCGACAAATGGGCGTTGACCGCTTCCAGCATCCGAGCGGCAATGCCGTGGGTTTCCAGCAAACGGCGAAAGTTGAGAATCGTTGTCTCGTCTGGAACGTTATCCAAGCCGCCGAGCTGGGCAAAACGCCGCAGGGTCGGGATCTCGTGCAATGCCTCTTCCATCGCCGGATCGCTCAACGCATACCACTGCTGCAACAGATGAATCCGCAACATCGTCGCCAGCGCGTACGGCTGCCGACCCGGTCGTCCTGACACCGGATAGTGCGGCTCGATCAGGGCAAGCAGTCGCTTCCACGGCACGATGCGCTCCATCTCCGCAAGGAAGATCTCGCGCCGGGTCTGCTTGCGCTTGCCCAGGCCCTCGGCGTCACCGAACGTCAGTTGCATGGATGCCTCCTCATTCCGAACAAATAGTGTCTCGCATTTGTGGTGCGTTGTTCAGAGGTTCCCTAAACGAATGGGCGGCCGTGGGGTTTCTCTCGCGGTTTGATGCAATGCGCAGCGGCTAGCCACCGATTACACGCCGCACGCAAGACACCAGCGTACTCGAGTGCTCCGCCAGCGTGCGCTGTTGTTGTCATTGGATCCTGCGGGCAAGCCCATCACGCATATCCATACCTGCCATGCCGGTGTTCGATTTCATTCCGCCGGCAGCAGCGCACACGATGCATCTCCGGTGCAAGGGGGACGCCTTTGCCACATGGTCGCTGCAACCGCAGCGTCCAGCAACCACGCAGATCATCGGAGGCCGCATGTCCGTTCGCAGCAGCAGTCAGAAGTTCATTGCCAGAAATCGCGCGCCTCGCGTGCAGATCGAGTACGACGTCGAGATTTACGGCTCGCAGAAAAAGGTGCAGGTTCCGTTCGTCATGGGTGTGTTGTCGGATCTGTCCGGCGCCAATACCGAACACCTGCCGGCGCTGGAAGCACGCGAGGCAGTGGAAATGGATGTCGACAATTTCGACAGCCGGCTGCGTGCCATGCAACCGCGCGTGGCCATGAGCGTTTCCAATACGCTCACCGGCAGCGGCGAGTTACCGGTCGATATCACCTTCGACAGCCTGGACGATTTTTCGCCCACCGCGGTCGTGAAAAAGGTGGCACCGCTGGCCGAGCTGCTGGAAGCACGTACCCAGCTGGCCAATCTAGGCACTTACCTTGACGGCAAAGCCGGCGCCGAGCGCTTGATCGCCGATGCGATCAAGGATCCCACCCTGCTGCGTTCGCTGGTCGCGGCTCCCAAGTCGAAGGATGCGTAACCTCATGGTGACCCAACATTCCGCTGCCCAAGACCTTGCCGAAGCGCAGCCGCAAACCAGTCAGACCGACGACTTTGCGGCCCTGCTGACCCGCGAATTCCGTCCGCGTAGCGAACGCGCCGGCGAAGAAGTGCGGTTGGCTGTGCGCACCTTGGCCGAACAGGTGCTGGAACGCAGCGACATCATCAGCGACGACCTCGCGCAGACAATCAACGCGTATGTCGCCGAGATCGACCGCAAGATCAGCGAGCAACTCAACCTCATCCTGCACGCCCCGCAATTCCAGGCGCTGGAGGGTGCATGGCGCGGACTGCATTATCTGGTCAGCAACACCGAATCGGACACGCAGTTGAAGATCCGCGTGCTCAACGTGTCCAAAAGGGAGCTCGCCAAGAACCTCAAGCGCTTCAAGGGCACCGCCTGGGACCAGAGCCCGGTATTCAAGAAAATTTACGAAGCCGAGTACGGCCAGCTGGGTGGCGAACCCTACGGCTGTTTGATTGGCGATTACCACTTCGACCATAGCCCGCAGGATGTCGACACGCTGCGCGGCATCAGCCAGATTGCCGCCGCCTCGCATGCGCCTTTCATCGCCGCTGCGGGTCCTGGCCTGATGGGGATGGAAAGCTGGAGCGAGCTGTCCAACCCGCGCGATCTGGCCAAGATTTTTTCCACCCCCGATTACGCGGCTTGGCGTTCGTTGCGTCAGAGCGAGGATGCCAAGTACCTGGCGCTTGCCATGCCGCGCACGCTGGCGCGGCTGCCGTACGGAGTCAAGACCGATCCGGTGGAAGCGTTCGACTTCGAAGAAGACACCCAGGGCGCCGATTCGTCGTGCTACACCTGGCAAAACGCCGCCTACGCGATGGCGGTCAACATCAACCGCTCCTTCAAGCAGTACGGTTGGTGCACCCGCATTCGCGGCGTGGAGTCGGGTGGGGCGGTGGAAGGCCTGCCGACGCATACCTTCCCGGCCGACGATGGCGGTGTGGACATGAAGTGCCCGACCGAGGTCGCGATTACCGACCGCCGTTCGGCCGAACTCGACAAGATGGGTCTGATGCCGCTGGTACATCGCAAGAACACCGACATGGCAGCCTTCATCAGCGCGCAGTCGCTGGGCAAGCCCGAGGAATACGACGACCCGGATGCCACCGCCAACGCGGCGCTGAGCGCACGCCTGCCGTATATGTTCGCTTGCTGCCGCTTCGCGCACTATTTGAAGTGCATCGTGCGCGACAAGATCGGCTCGTTCAGCACGCGCCAGCAGATGCAGAGCTGGTTGACCGATTGGGTGATGAACTACGTCGACGGCGACCCGGCCAATTCCAGCGAAGAAACCAAGGCGCGTAAGCCATTGGCTGCTGCCGAAGTGGTCGTCGAAGAGGTCGAGGGCAACCCCGGCTACTACACCTCCAAGTTCTTCCTGCGCCCGCATTACCAGCTCGAAGGCCTGACGGTATCGCTACGCCTGGTCTCGCGCTTGCCATCGGCGCAGGCAGCCTGATCGGCCACAGGCCTCGCTTTCGAACACCAACGCCCTGCGGCTGACAACGCCACGGGATCGGCTCCCCCTTCCTGCACCACCCATCACTGGAGAAGTTCCATGGCTTTCGATATGCATCTCAAATTCGGCTCGGGCGACGTCGAGATCAAGGGCGCGTCCAACCATACCAAGCACAAGGACCAAGTGCCGATCATTGCCTGGTCGTGGGGCACCAGCAACACCGGCAACCTGCATACCGGCGCCGGGTATGCAGCCGGCGGCAAGGCCAATGTGAAGGATATTTCCATCACCAAGTACGTCGATAGTTGCTCCAATGCCTTGCTCAACGCCTGCTGCACGGGTGCGCGTGTGGATTCGGCCACGCTGTACGTCACCAACGCCACCGGCGAGCAGTCGGACTACGTGACGATCGAACTCAGCGAAGGCGTGATGATCACCTCGGTGTCCACCGGCGGTAGCGGTGGCGAGGACCGTCTGACCGAAAACGTGACCCTGCATTTCGGCAAGTTCAAGTATTCGTTCCAGCCGCAGGACGACAAGGGCAAGAAGCAGGGCGGCACCAAGGACTTCACGTTCAACATGCAGGAAGTGAAGAAGTCCTGAGCCCCACGCATCCCCCAACCGGAGCGCCGCTGCCGATGTCTGCTGTCCATCCCGAACATGCCTGCGCCCGCCTGATCAAGGCGGGCGACCCGGCGCAATCGTTGGCCACCGCCAAGGACTGGGTGCGGCAGTGCCCGGCCGATGCCCAAGCGCGCATCGGGCTGTTCCAACTGCTTGCGGTGGCCGGAGAGTGGCAGCGCGCGCAACAACAATTGCGCCTGGCCGCGGAGTTGGACCAGGGTTGGGGCGGGGTCGTGGCTGCGTATGTGCGCATCCTCGACGCTGAACTGGAACGCGAACAGGTGCTGGCCGGCCGAATGATGCCGCTGATGCCTGGTCAGGTCCCGCCGTGGCAGCAGGATCTGCTGCAGGCATTGCAGCATGATCGCGACGGCGAACCAGGGCAGGCAGCGCGACGGCGTGCCCTGGCGCTTACGCAAGCCGATGCCATCGCTGGCCATATCGATGGCCGGCGTTTCGACTGGCTGGCCGACGCCGACCCGCGTTTTGGTCCGTGCCTTGAGGTCATCCTCGAAGTGGGCTACGCGTGGGTGCCGTTCGTCCAATTGCGCAGCCTGTGCTTGGAAGCCCCGACCACGCTGCGCGACTTGCTATGGCAGTCGGTCGACATCCAATGGCATGACGGCACACGCAGCCGTGGCGTGGTGCCGTGCCGTTACCCCGGTAGCCAACACAGCGAGCAGGGCGCGATCCGCCTTGGCCAGCGCACCGAATGGAAGGGCGAGGCGTTGTCCGCATGCGGTCTGGGGCAACGCTTGCTGGCTGGCAGCGAGGACGACTACCCGGTGCTCGACATCCGCCACATCGCATTCGACACCGCCGCGGTGGAAGCGCCATGGCCGAACTGACCCAACAAGAGCGTTTGCAGCCATCGCTGCTGGACCGATTGATCGACGACCGCCGACACGAACCGGCGGAAAGCCGCGACGCGCGGGCGATCAGTCCAGCCAAGCTGCGCGACTGCGTCATGCGCGACCTGGCCTGGCTGCTCAATTGCACGCGCCACTGGCATGAGGATGCGTTGCAGGCGTATCCGCACGTCGCCAGCTCGGTACTCAATTACGGCATTCCCGACCTGGCCGGCGCACGGCTGGCGGGGCTGGACGTGATCGCACTGCAGAACCGCATTCGTGAGGCGATTGTGGCGTTCGAGCCGCGCCTGGCTGCGGCCAGCCTGCAGGTCACCGCGAAAGTGGATATCGGGCGCATGGACCGCATGTCGCTGTCCTTCGTCATCGATTCCGAATTGTGGGCACAGCCGCTGCCGCTGGCGCTGTATCTGCGCACCGATCTCGATCTGGAAACCGGTCGTTTCAGTCTGTCTTCGGCAGGCCACTGACGTATGGATCCGCGCCTGCTCCATCACTACAACCGCGAGTTGCAGCATGTGCGCGAGATGGGTGCGGAATTCGCGCAGGCGTATCCGAAAGTGGCGGGCCGGCTTGGGATGAGCGGTATCGAGTGCGCCGACCCGTATGTCGAACGTCTGCTGGAAGGGTTTGCCTTCCTGTCTGCGCGCGTGCAGGTCGAACTCGAAGCCCAGCAGCCTGCATTCGCGCAGCATCTGACGGAAATGCTGTATCCACATTTCCTGTCGCCGGTGCCGTCGATGGCCGTGGTGGAGCTGCAACCGGAGCAAGGCGAGGGCATCGGCCCAGCGGGGCATGTGGTGCCGCGCGGCAGCGCGTTGCGCTCGTTGATCGGGCATGGCGACCGCACCGCCTGCGAATATCGCACCGCGCACGCGGTGACGCTGTTGCCGCTGCGCCTGACTGCCGCCAGTTATCTCACCTCGCCGGCAGCGCTGGCCACGCTCGGTGTGCCGGTCGAGCCGCGTGCGCGCGCCGGCCTTCGCCTGGTCTTCAACGTCGACCCCGGGCTGCGCCTGGACATGCTGGCGCTGGACACATTGCCGATCTTCATCACCGGCGCCGATGGGTTGGCCGGCACCCTCCACGAACAACTGCATGCCAATGCGTTGGGATTTGTGGTGCGTGCCCGCTCCGCGGATGGGCAGGTGCTGACGCGCACCTTCGGTCCCGAGCATCTGCAGCCGCAGGGCTTCGATGACGAGCAGGCGCTGCTGCCGCGCAGCGAACGCTCTTTCAGCGGCTATCGCCTGCTGCAGGAATATTTTGCCTGCCCCGAGCGTTTCCTGTTTACCGCCTTCGATGGCCTGGCGCAGGTGCTGACGCGAGCGGCGTGCGCCGAATTCGAGATGTTGGTGTGGTTCGACCGCAGCGTCGAGCGGCTCGATAACGCGGTGGACGCAAGTAACTTCCGCCTGCATTGCACCCCGGCGATCAACCTGTTTCCTCGGCGCGGTGATCGTATCCATCTGCATCCCGGCATCTCCGAGCACCACGTGTTGGCCGACCGCACGCGGCCGATGGACTTCGAGATTCATGGCGTGGAGCAGGTCGAAGGCTTCGGCGATGGCAATGCGCCAATGCAGCGTTTCGAGCCGTTCTATGGCGCGCAGCCGCGCAGTTGGCATGAGCGGCGTTCGGCATTTTATGCCTTGCGACGGCAGCCGCGGCGGCTGTCGACGGGACAGCGTCGTACCGGGCCGCGCTCGAGCTACGTTGGCAGCGAGGTGTTCCTGTCGTTGGTCGATGGCGACCAGGCGCCGTATTCGCACCAACTGCGGCAACTGGGCATGCAGCTGTGGTGCAGCAACCGCGATCTGCCGCTGCATATGCCGGTGGGCAAATCCAGCACCGACTTCGTCCTCGACGATGGCGGCCCGGTGGCGTCGATCCGCTGCGTTGCAGGTCCAACGCGACCGCGCTCGGGCGTGACCGCCGGCGATACCCGCTGGCGCCTGATCAGCCATCTGCAGTTGAACTATCTCTCGCTGCTGGATGCCGGCGACGACGGTGCCACCGCATTGCGCGAGATGCTCACGCTGTACCACGACCCGCACGATGCCGCTGCGCGACGACAGGTAGACGGCGTGCGCCGCATCGCTTCGCGCCCGATCGTAAGGCGCATTCCGGTGCCGGGCCCGGCCACCTATGGCCGCGGACTTGAGATCACCTTGACCTGCGACGACGCGGCCTTTGAAGGGCAGGGCGTCTATCTGCTTGCCTCGGTGCTGCGGCATGTCTTTGCGCGCCAGGCATCGCTCAATTCCTTTACCGAAACCGTGCTATGCACGCCCGAACGCAACGAGGTCGCTCGATGGCCAGCCCATCTCGGCAATCGGCCGATCCTGTAGCGCTGTTCGCGCGGCTGGATGCGCAACCGCAGGCCTTCGAGCTATTCGAAGCGCTGCGGTGGCTGGAGTGCGCGCATCCGGCGCAACCGCGTCTGGGCCAGGCAGCACGGCCGTTGGAAGAGCCTGTGCGTTTGGGCCAGCGCGCCTCGCTGGAATTTCCTCCGCGCGACATCGACAGCGTGCACGCTGGCGTTGACGGTCGCCCGCCGACCCTGCGCACGCTGTCGCTGGGCTTGTTCGGCCCGCATGGTGCGCTGCCGTTGCACCTGACCGAGCACGCCATCGAACGTGAAAGCGCTGGCGATCCCACCTTTGCGGCCTTTGCCGACATGTTTCACCATCGCATGATTGCGCTGTGGTATCGCGCCTGGGCCGATGCGCGACCCACCGTGCAGATGGATCGCGTGGGCGATGACCGCTTCGGCGCGCGGCTGGATGCGTTAACCGGTGTGGACCAACCTGCGTTACGTGATCGCGATGCGATGCCGGTGGCTGCACGCCGGCACTTCGCCGGTCGCTTCATTGCCCAGGCGCGCAATGCGGAAGGCTTGCGTGCTGTGCTGACCGGCCTGTTCGACGTCCCGGTGCAGGTGCAGGAATTGGTTGCCAACTGGTTGACGCTGCCCGAGGAAGGGCGACTGCGGATGGGACGTGCTGCTGCGCGTATCGGGCGTGACGCCACGCTTGGCGCATCGGCGCGCAACGCGCAGCATCGCTTCCGCCTGCGGATCGGCCCCTTGGAGATCGCCCGCTACCGCGAGTTCCTGCCGGGCGGCCAGGCCCTGGACGTACTGACCGCCGCAGTACGCGGCTACATCGGCGACGAGCAGGCCTGGGACTTACAACTCGTGCTGGCGCGCGAAGACGTCCCGTTGCCAGTCCTGGGGCAGGGCCAGCGCATCGGCCTGTCGCTGTGGCTCGGCCACTATCGCCGCCCGCTCGATGCCGACCAGCTCGTGCTTACGTCGCCCTGATGCGTTTCTCGGTTTTCACTTCTGGAGTTTTTATGGCAGACATCAGTCGCGCCGCCTTGTTCGGCAAGCTCAACAAGACCACCTATCGCGGTATCGAATCGGCCACTGCGTTCTGCAGGCTACGTGGCGACCACGAAGTGGAACTGCTGCACTGGCTGCATCAGTTGCTGCAGGCGCAAGACGGCGACTTGCACCGCATCGTGCGCCGTTTTTCGCTGGATGCGTCGCGGCTTGCACAGGACCTGACCGTGGCGCTCGATCGCCTGCCGCGCGGCGGTGGCGGACACTTCGATCTGTCGGCCAGCGTGGAGGAGGCAGTGGAACGCGCCTGGGTGCACTGCACGTTGCGTTACGGGCGGCAACGCATCCGTGGCGGCGATCTGCTGGTGGCGATCCTGCACACGCGTAGCCTGCGTCACGGGTTGCTGGCGATGTCGAGCGAGTTCGCCAAGCTGCGCGCGGAAGCACTGGCGGACGATCTGGATGACATCGTCGCCGGCTCGCCGGAAGACGATGCCACCGACGTTGCGGCGGCTGTCGCCCCCGTTGGGACTGGCGCAACAGGTGGTACTGCGGCGCTCGCGCTGTACACGGTCGACCTCACCGCACAAGCGCGCGAGGGCAAGCTGGACCCGATCATCGGCCGCGACGAGGAGATTCGCCAGGTCGTCGATATCCTGATGCGGCGCCGCCAGAACAACCCGATCCTGGTTGGCGAGGCCGGCGTCGGCAAGACCGCGGTGGTGGAAGGCTTCGCACAACGTATCGCGCGCGGCGATGTGCCGCCCGCGTTGCAGGATGTGCAGCTGCGCACGCTCGATGTCGGCTTGCTGCAAGCCGGCGCCAGCATGAAAGGTGAGTTCGAGCAGCGCTTGCGCGCAGTCATCGACGAAGTGCAGGCCAGCCCCAAGCCGATCATTCTGTTCGTGGATGAAACCCATACCCTGGTCGGCGCCGGTGGCGCGGCCGGCACCGGCGATGCGGCCAACCTGCTCAAGCCGGCACTGGCGCGCGGCACCTTGCGCACCGTAGGCGCGACCACCTTTGCCGAGTACAAAAAGTACATCGAAAAAGACCCTGCATTGACGCGGCGCTTCCAGGCCGTGCAGGTCGACGAGCCGGACGAGGCCAAGGCCGTGCGGATGATGCGCGGTGTCGCCTCGACGATGGAACAGCACCACCGCGTGCAGATCCTTGACGAAGCGCTGGAAGCGGCGGTCAAGCTCAGTCACCGCTACATCCCGGCGCGCCAGCTGCCAGACAAATCGGTCAGTCTGCTCGATACCGCCTGCGCGCGCGTCGCGGTGAGCCTGCATGCCACGCCTGCGGAAGTGGACGACAGCCGTCGCCGCATCGAATCGCTGGACACCGAGCACGCCATCATCGAGCGCGAGCGTGCGATTGGCATCGTGGTCGATGAGCGTGCTGCCGCTTGCGCCAGCCTGCTGCAAAGCGAGCACGGCCGCCTGCGCGAGCTGGAACAGCGCTGGGTTGCCGAAAAGGCGTTGGTCGATGCGCTGTTGTCGCTACGCGCGCAACTGCGAGGCGGCAACGCGCCGGTGGAAGGGACCGGCAGTGCGTTGGAAACGGAGGCCGAACAGCGTGCGTCTGGCGATATCGCGGTGCTCGAAACGCCGGTACACGTGGATCGCGATGCGCTCTTAGCACGTTTGCAGTTGGTACAGGCCGAACTGGCCGCATTGCAGGGCGAATCGCCGCTGATCCTGCCCACAGTCGATTACCAAGCCGTGGCCGCGGTGGTCGCCGACTGGACCGGCATCCCTGTCGGGCGCATGGCCCGCAACGAGATCGACACCGTGCTGCGCTTGCCCGAACTGCTGGCCAAGCGCGTGATCGGCCAGGACCACGCCATGGAGATGATCGCCAAGCGGATCCAGACCAGCCGCGCCGGCCTGGACAACCCGGACAAACCGATCGGCGTGTTCCTGCTGGCCGGAACCTCCGGCGTCGGCAAGACCGAAACCGCACTCGCCCTGGCCGAAACGCTGTACGGCGGCGAGCAAAACCTGATCACCATCAACATGAGCGAGTACCAAGAGGCGCACACTGTCTCCTCGCTCAAGGGCGCACCGCCGGGCTATGTGGGCTACGGCGAAGGTGGCGTACTGACCGAAGCGGTGCGCCGCAAGCCGTACGCGGTCGTGCTGCTGGACGAAGTGGAAAAAGCCCACCCGGACGTGCACGAACTGTTCTTCCAGGTCTTCGACAAGGGCTGGATGGAAGACGGCGAAGGCCGCCGCATCGACTTCCGCAACACCTTGATCATCCTTACCAGCAACGCCGGCACCGACCTGATCGCCAGCCTGTGCAAGGACCCGGAATTGATGCCGGATCCGGACGGCATGGCCAAGGCATTGCGCGAACCGTTGTTGAAGGTGTTTCCGCCGGCATTGCTCGGGCGGCTGGTGGCGATTCCGTATTACCCGCTCAGTAACGCCATGCTCGGACAGATCGTGCGATTGCAGTTGAACCGCATCAAGCAGCGGATCGAAGAGCGCTACAGGATTCCGTTCGACTACGACGAGTCTGTAGTGGAGCTGGTGGTGAGCCGGTGTACCGAGAGCGAATCGGGTGGCCGGATGATCGATGCGATTTTGACTAACTCGATGTTGCCGGAGATTAGCCGCAAATTTCTTCGTGGGGTAGTGGACCGGAAACGGACTGAACGCCTTGACATTCGTGTCGAAGAGTCCGCATTGGTTTATTCGTTTCTCTGATTTCGAAAATTTTCTGTTGGTGGCGACGGGAAGGCCTGGCCATGAGTGGAGAGCTGTATGACTGACTACGATACCTTGATAAGCAGCGGATTCAATATTATTTAAAATCATGCGTTGGTTTAATTTTCGGTATTCAAAAAAATCGCCAATTTCACTGTTGCAGGAATTTAACGGTGTAAAGGAGTTTAATGATGCCAAAGGCATTGCGTAAGCGAGTTAACCGCAAGGATAAGGGCTACCATGCGCTCCGGCGTTCGGAGATAAACGACCTGGACAAGGCTGCAAGTTTTTTACTAGCAATTAGTTACTCTGGCCGAACTTCGCAGACAAAAGCTTCCCAAGGACTGATTCAAATGGATTGTGTTGCACTGGCGGTCATTAACAACGAATGGCTAGTGGCGGCAAATAGCCGTCGACTCGACGACTGGCATATGGAGGCGCTGGCCCAGGAGCTGGGTTTTGATTTTACATACGCCATCGTCGAGCGTGGACAGGGTGGCATGCATGCCGAGATGCAGGTTTTGGAAGAGATTAAAGCCAGTAGCTACTCGTCAAAGGGCGTACATATGGGAGTCTCGAAGCCGTGCTGTTTCGATTGCAAGTCGACGCTTGATACCGTGCAAGCTCTGTACTCCCAATACCACACAGATACAGTGGTTAACTGGGAGGCTCCGGATTTAAGATAGATATTGTGACTGCCAATTTAATTTTATTTATTCAATTATTTTTTAAAATCTTGCTGAGGTGATGAATGGCAGCTTCTGAGTACGAGAATGAGGTATCTCGCGCGATGCGCGATTCGGCTAATAAAGAAGATAATCCAAGCGAACGCTGTGTAAAAGGTGGCCTTCGAAGCGTCACGGAAACCGGCCCCAATAAAATTCCCATCATCCGTGAATGGGAGTACGCCGCTTCGCGGGTGATTGCTTTTTCGAAAATAGATTCCTGCCTGGGTGCGCTGCAGATCGTAGATGATAATAGACTGCTTGGCGCTCACTTCTCTATGTTTGCTTCGGGTGCGCCATACGATGTCGAGAAGTTCAATGAGATGATGGCTTCGGCCGGATTTCAGGTAGATTTGCCAATTTTATATTTCGGTGGAGGCGTGGGTGATTGGCGGCAGGGGCTGGGTTTCAATAATTATATGGGTGTAGCGTCTTTCTCCCCTCCTGTAATTGACGCGGAGCAAAAGGCGTGGATTTTTGAAATCAATAATGGTTATTTTACTTACCATTCAATGAATTAGAGAAACTCTGCCCCCCCCCCGATCCAGCGACAATCACACAGACGCAACGGGACGACGACGATGCAACTGACCTTCGGAGACGCGGAGTACAACGGCAAGCGCAAGCGGACGCGGCGTGAGGTGTTCTTGGCCGAGATGGATCAGGTCGTGCCGTGGAAGGACCTGCTGGCGCTGATCGAGCCGCACGATCCAAAGTCGGGGCAGCCGGGGCGACAGCCGTATCGGCTGGAAACGATGCTGCGCATCCGATGGTCTCAACTTGCAAGCGCAACACGTCAGCTGAACTTGGAAAATTCCTCTTCCAATGCGTGATTGGGTGGGGCTCGGTAGTGGTTAGCCCCGTTTCCGTAAACGACGATTCGCCAGAAATCAAAGGAGTTATTGGAATGCCAAACCTGACAAAGGTTCCTTACGACATCAACAGCGCCAACGGCGTGGTCAGGGCGTGCCTGAGGAAGAAGCGCGAAGTTGCCCAGTCGCAGGACGACGGAGGCATCAACGGTATCGGCGCCGGCTCCTGCTGTTCCTTTGTAACTTACATAAAGCACGGAGGCGAGGTCGACAACGTGTTCGGCAACAGCCGCATCCGCATCCCGTTCAAGGTCAATGGGGTAGATGTCGCGAATGCCTGCGCACACGGGGAACTGACCGCGCTGTGGAATGCGATCGCCGATGAACCTGGCATTCCGACGATTGTGGAAATGTACATAGAGATGTCGCCTTGCAGCAAATGTCAGAATGCCTTAAACAACCTTCTACAGCCCGGACAGGAAATCTACTACTCCTTCGACCACCCGGATGAGGTCGAGGCCTGGAAGGTCGCAGCTAAGCATCTGTGTGCATGATGCCTGCGACTGGGGACGGGAGCAAAGCGGACGGAAACCTGGATTTTCCCAGCTTTCGCTTGCCGAGATCCAGCGTCTGATCCGTTGCGGCTGCGTGCCGTGCACTCAGGCGATGCCATGGCGTGAGCACGGTGACCTACTCCTCCCCGGTATGTGTGGCATCGCGATTATCGATTTCCCTGCACCCCGGCGCGGCCGGCAAAGTCATCGCATGCCATCGACCTTTGCGCCTATGTACCGCAAGACCACTCCGGGAGCCTGACCATGGCCCACGCCATTACCCTGCAGTCGCCGCTTGGCAAGACGCTGCGCTTTGTGCGGATGAGCGCGCACGAGGCACTGGGGCGGCCCTATGCGTTCGCGTTGCACGGCATCAGCCGCGATGTGGCGATCGACCTGCGCGCTCTGCTGGGCAAGCCGATGGCGGTCAAGGTCACTTCACCGCAGGGCTATGTGCGGCATTACCACGGCATCGTCGCCGAGGCGGAGCAGACCGGGTTCGAGCAGATCGAGGGGCTGCGCTACGCCACCTATGCCTTCTCGCTGGTGCCCAAGCTGTGGTTGCTCGGGCAGCGCCGCGATTGCCGCATCTACAAGAACAAGAGCGTGCCGGAGCTGGTGCGCGCGTTGCTGGCCGAGGTTGGATGCACCGACGTGAAGCTGCGCCTGAGCGCGAGCTACACGCCGCGCGAATACTGCGTGCAGTACCGCGAGAGCGCGCTGGACTTCATCAGCCGCTTGATGGAGCAAGAGGGCATCTACTACTACTTCGCACACAGTGCCAGCACGCATACGCTGGTGCTGGCCGACAGTCTCGGCGCGCACGAATCCTCTGCGCCATTCGCACAAATCCCTTACTGCCCGCCCGGGCAGAAGGGCAGCCGGATGAAGGACGCGATCACCGATTGGTCGCTGGCGCGCAGCGCGCACAGCACGCGCGTGCGCCTGGACGACTACGACTATCTCAAGCCCAAGGCCTCGCTGCGGGTGGACGAGACACCGGCCGAGTCTTCGGGACCGGCGCTGGGCGAGCTGGATGTGTTCGATTATCCCGGCGAGCATCTCGATGTCGCGGCCGGTCGTCGTCACGCGCAGGTGCGTGCCGAAGCGCTCAACGTGGCGCAGGCGCAATACCAGGGCTGGACCGATGCCTGCGGTTTGCAGGTGGGCGCATTGTTCAAGCTGCGCGACTTTCCGCTGGCCGAGCACAACCAGGAATACCTGGTGACCAGCGCGGACACCGAACTGGTTGAAGTGGATTATGTGTCCGGTGGCCAGACGGTTGCCGAGCCGTTTGCGTCCACCTTCCGTGCGCTACGCAGTCGGCAGCCGTTTCGGACCCCGCAGACCACGCCGCGTCCGAGTATTGCCGGGGTGCAGACCGCGCTCGTCGACGGCAACAAGGCCGAGGATATTGCGGTCGATCAGTACGGCCGTGTGCAGGTGAATTTCTTCTGGAGTCCGCCGGGAACGCCAAACGCCGTCTGCTCGTGCCCGGTACGCGTGGCGCAGTCGTGGGCGGGCAAACGCTGGGGCGCGCAGCACATTCCGCGTGTGGGCCAGGAGGTGGTGGTGAGCTTTCTGGAAGGCAATCCGGATCGTCCGCTGATCATCGGCAGCGTCTACAACGCCGACCAGCTGCCACCGTATGCACTGCCCGAGCACCGCACCCGTAGCGGGGTAAAGAGCCGCAGCCTGTCGGGTGGGGCAGAGGACTACAACGAGATCCGTTTCGACGACAAGAAGGGCAACGAAGAGCTGCTGCTGCATGCGCAGCGCGATCTGCGCCACGAAGCGGAGAACGACCATTTCGTCACTGTCGACCGCAACGAAACCGCCGAGATCAAACGCGAACGCAGCCACACCGTTGGCGGCAACGACCGTCTGGACGTGGGCAAGACACTCCGCATCCAGGCAGGGAGCGAGATCGCGTTGGTGACCGGGATGGCTCGCCTGCAGTTGAAGGCCAGCGGCGAGATCGTGCTCAGCGGCACCCGGCTCACGCTCGATGGACGCGTCAGCGTCGGCATCCAGGGTGGCGTCAGTGTCGATGTCAGCGCGATGGCCAACCTGACCCTGCGCTCGAACGCGTCGGTGCTGCTGCAATCCAACGCCGTGACCACCGCGCGCGCCAACGCGGCGCTGCTGTTGCAGTCGTCAGGTCCGGCCGTGCTCAAGGGCACTCCGCCCATCATCGCTTGAGGACCGCCATGTTGCAGATTCTTCACGCCGCGCGGCAGATGCGGCTCTCTCCCTCTGCGCACGCCGCCTTGGCGGCGGACATGGCGCCGGAGACCGGCGTGCGCGAATTGTTGGCGCGTGGGCTTGCCCAGGATGCGCTGCCACTGGCCTTGCGTTTGTTGCCCAGGCCGTATGCCGTGGCATGGTTGTGCCAGTGCATGCGCACGCACGCGCTCAGCGGGCACGACAGCGAAGGTCTGCGGCTGGCGCAGGCATGGGTGCAGCAGCCTGGCGCTGCCCAGCGCGAAAACGCGCGCGCATTCGCTGCCGACGACGACTATCAGTCGGTCGGCGCCTGGCTGGCGGCGGCCGCGGCCTGGAGCGATGGCAGCCTGAGCGACGAGGGCGGCCCGCCGGTGGCCGAGCATCTGACCGCGGCGGCGGCAGTGGCGGCGTTACTGCATCTGGCCGGACGCGAGCCTGCGACCTTCGACGCGCAATTGGTGAACTGGAGCGAAGATGCCGCACGCTTGCTCTCCGGGCTGCGCGTGCGCGAGCGTGCGCCATGAGCGCGGTGTCACCCCGGCTGACGCTGACGGTTCGCGATGCGCAGGCGGTGTCGGGCGGCACACAAGCGCAGGCCAGCTTCGCGGCAGAAGGCGGGCGCATCGGCCGCGACGCCACCTGCGATTGGGTGCTCGAAGGCGAGGGGGTGTCGCGCCTGCACGCCAGCGTGCGCCATCTCGATGGGGTGTATTTCATCGAAGACCACAGCACTAACGGCGTGTTGCATAACGGCGTGCCGCTACGTGCCGGTTTTCCGGTGCCGCTGCATGCCGGCGACGCCTTGCGCATCGATGCCTTCGAGATCGACGTGGCGGTGTCGGGCGCAAGCGTTACCGCTGGTGCAGCCGCGACGCAGAACTGGAATCACGCCGAACCGTGCACGCTGTCGGCAATGCCACTGCCGCAGCAGTCGCAGCACGCGCCGCTGGAGCATGATGTTTTCGCCGCGCTTGGGGCGTCGTCGATGCGGGCAACCGACACCGACCCACTGGCATTGTTCGCCACCTCGTTCACGCTGGCCGGCCGCCAGAGCGATGCGGCGGCGTTCGGGCTGGGGCATGCGCCGGCAACGGCCGAGGCCTACCGTGCACCCGTGGCCGCGCCGGCTGCCGGCGGCGTTGTGTTGCCCGAGCACTGGGACCTGACACGCAGCGAATTTGCGCTGCCGCCGGCTGCCGATCCAGTGGCAGACATGCAAGCGCCACTGCCGTCCGCCGCAGTGCCTATTGCCCCAGCGGCGGCAGCACCCGCACCGACGCCCACACCCACACCCACACCACTGCCACTGCCACTGCCACTGCCAACGCCGGTCTCGCAAACGCGTGGCGCGGCAGTAGCGGTGAGCGCTGCCGCCCCCTCCGCGGCGCAGCCGGTAGTTGCACACACGCCGGATACCCCCGAGCTGCCCGCGCTGTTCGCCGCCATGACCGCTGGCTTGATGGATGTCTTGCGCGCGCGTGCGGCGTTCAAGAACAGCCTCCGCGTGCCGGTCACGCTGATCCAACGCACCGAGAACAATCCGCTCAAGTTCGCCGCGACGGTGGACGAGGCGGTCGCCCGCCTGTTGGCGCCGCCGAGCCCTGGGTATCTGACCGGTGCGGCCGCGATCGAAGAAGCGGTGGAGGACATCGGGCGTCACCAGCTGGCCTTGTTGGCCGGCATGCGTGCCGCCTTCGAGCATGTGTTTGCCCAGTTCGATCCAGCGCGCTTCGAGGCAGACACCGCCGGCTCCGCGCTCGGTTCCTGGGGCAATCGGCCCTGGCGACGCTACGCGCAGCATTACCGCGAGTTGCTCGGCGATCCCGACGAGCGCTTCCGCCGCCTGTTCGGCGAAGAATTCGCCCGCGCCTACGAACAACAGCTGGCCCGTGCCAAGGCGCAGGCTCAACCCACAGACGGCGACCGAGCATGACCCCTTACAACAAGGTGATCTGGAGCGAGGGCCTGTTCCTGCGCCCGCAGCACCTGCAACAACAGGAGCGCTATCTGGAGCGCTACATGGAACTGCATGCCGGTGCGCTCCGGCCGCATGCGTGGGGTTTCAGCGTACTGGAGCTGGAGCCGGAATTGCTGTCCATCGGCAAGCTCGGCATCCGGCGCGCCCGCGGCTGCTTTCCCGATGGCACGCCGTTTTCCATTCCCGATCGCGATCCGGCACCGCCGCCGTTGGACGTGCCGGCCAACTGCCGCGACCAGGTGGTGAGTCTGGCGCTGCCGCTGCGCGCGACCACGCAGCCCGATAGCACCTGGCCGGATGGCGACGGCAGCCGGCTGGCCCGTTATCGCGTGGGCGAAGCGGAGGTCGGCGATTCGTCCGGCAGCATCGCCGGCACGGTCCTGCTGGAAGTCGGCGTGCTGGCCAGTCGCCTACGCCTGCAGTCCGAACCGGGGGAGGGGCTGGTGGAGGTGCCGATGGCGCGCATTGTCGAGTGCCGCGCCGATCGACGGGTGATTCTCGATGATGCCTTCATCCCGACCGCCATCCGCATCGAAGGCGCCGCGCGGTTGTCCATGCTGCTGGCCGAATTGCTTGGGCTATTGCATCAACGCGGCCAGGCGCTGGCCGACCGCGTGGCCGGCAGCGACCGTAGCGGCGTGGCAGAAATCGCAGACGTGCTGATGTTGCAGGTGATCAATCGCTACCAGCCGCTGGTGGCGCATTGGGCAAGCGCGCCGCTGGAGCATCCGGAAGCGCTGTATTGCGTGCTGCTGGGGATGGCTGGCGAACTCGCGACCTTCACCCGTGCCAGTAAACGCAGCGGGCCATTTCCGCCGTACGCACACGATGCGCTGAAGGCGAGCTTCGAGCCGGTGGTGGTGTCCTTGCGCGAAAGCTTGAGCGCGGTGCTCGAACAGTCGGCGATTGCCGTGCCCTTGCAGCAACGCAAATACGGCGTGTGGGTGGGCATGGTGCCCGATCCGGCCTTGCTGGACGCGGCGGCCTTCGTGCTGGCAGTCAAGGCGGATCTGCGCGCCGAGGATCTGCGCAAGCGGCTACCCGCCGAATCGAAGATCGGCCCGGTGGAGAAGATTCGCGACCTGGTGAACCTGCAACTGCCCGGGGTGGCCGTGAGTGCGCTGGCGATGGCACCGCGGCAGGTGCCGTATCACGCCGGCTGCGCCTACTTCGAACTCGATCGGCAATCGTCGCTGTGGAAGACGCTGCGCACGTCCGGTGGCGTGGCGCTGCATTTCGGCAGTGGTTTTCCCGGCCTGGAACTTGAGTTGTGGGCGGTGAGGAATTGAGATGAGCAACACGGTCGACCAGCACGACGACGATGCCACCGTGGTCCGCAGCGCGACGCCGGCGCCGCGGCCCGCCTCATCCATGCCGCCCCGCCAATCACCGACGCGGACGAGGCGACCGCCCGATCTGGATGCCGCCATGCGCGCGACGCCAGGTGCGATGCAGGGCAATGCGGTGGTGCGCGCAGCCACGCCGCTGCTGCTGCTGGCGGTGCAGTTGCGACACTCCGCGCAGACGCCGGAGATCGCCACCTTGCGCGAGAACTGCATCACGCGCCTGCAGCACTTCGAGCAGGAGCTGCGGCAACAGGGCACCGACGACAAGACCGGCATCGCCGCGCGCTACGTGCTGTGCACGTTGCTCGACGAAGCGGTGCTGGCCGCGCCCTGGGGCGAGGCCAGCGGCTGGTCGCAGCGCACTTTGCTGGTGACGTTCCACGGCGAAACCTATGGCGGCGCCAAGGTCTTCGACCTGCTCGATCGGCTGGCACGCGATCCGGCGCGGCACCTGGACCTGCTGGAGCTGCTGTACCTGGCATTGGCGCTGGGCTTTGGTGGCCGCTATCGGGTGGAGCAGGGTGGTGGGGCACGGCTGGCCGATCGCCAGGCCGAGCTCTACCAACTCATCCAGCGTCAGCGCGTGCCTGCGCCTGCCGAGTTGTCGCCGCATTGGCAAGGCGCGCAGGCGCCGTTGCTGCGCAATGCAGCGGCCACGCCGCTGTGGATCGCGGCGCTGGCCTCGCTGTGCATCGTGTTGCTGGCGTTCGTGTGGTTGCATGCGCGCCTCAATACGCTGACCGCGCCGATCAGCGCGCAGCTGGCGCGCATCGGCCTGGAGCGGGTGGCGTTGCCGATCCCGGCGGCAGTCAGAGCGGCGACCATACCGGCGCTTGCACCGCTGCTGGCGGCCGAGCAACGCGCAGGGTTGCTGACCGTCCACACCGACGGCGATGGCCGCAGCACCGTGCGCCTGGCCAGCGCATCCATGTTCCCCAGCGGCAGCGCGGAGTTGGATGCCGATCAGACCCACCTGCTCGAACGCGTTGCTGCGGCGCTTGAACAGGTGCCGGGGCGGGTGGTGGTGGTGGGGCATACCGACGATCAGCCGGTGCGCTCGCTGCGCTTCAAGGACAACTTCGCCTTATCCGCACGTCGCGCAGAGAGCGTGGGCGCCGTGTTGGCGGCAGGCCTGCGCGATCGACGCCGGGTACAGACCAGTGGCGCGGGCGATTCCCAGCCCATCGCGCTACCGCCGCAATTGCCCGGCAACCGTGCGCGCAATCGGCGCGTCGAGATCCTGTTGATTCCCGAGACCTGACCCATGCGCTTTGTGCTCGATTTCCTGCGCGTGCGCTACCTCGCCAGCGCTGCCATCCTCAGTCTGTTGGCCCTCCTGGTGTGGGTCGGCGGACCCTATCTCAGCCTGGGCCGCTGGCAGCCGTTTGCCAGCGTGAGCGGGCGCCTGCTTGCCATGGCCGTGCTGGTGCTCGCGTGGGCAGGGTGGCGCTATCTGCGCTGGCGCCGCGACAGCGCCAAGCAGCAACGTCTGGCCGCCGAACTGGTCGGGCAGGGAGCACGTGCCGAAGACGCCAGCGGCAACGACAGTCGCGCGCGTGCAGCACACGAGCAGGTCCGCCTGCGTGCGCGCTTTACCGAAGCCATGGCGGTGCTGCGCCGTCGCCGTCGCAACGGTCCCGGCCTGCACGTGCTGCCCTGGTATCTGCTGATCGGCGCGCCCGGTTCCGGCAAGAGCACCTTGCTGCAGTCTTCGGGCCTGGAGTTCCCCCTCAAGGCACATGGCACCCACGCCGCGCTGGAAGGTGTCGGTGGCACGCGCAACTGCGATTGGTGGTTCGCCGACCAAGCAGTGTTCCTCGACAGTGCCGGGCGCTATACCACCCAGGATTCGGACGCCATCGCCGATGCCGGTGCCTGGCATGGCTTTCTGGACCTGCTGCGGCGGCATCGCCGGCAGCCATTGAACGGCGTCATCGTGACCGTGAGCGTGGCCGAGCTGCTGGAGCTCGATGGCGATGCCGGTCTGTCGCACGCGCGGGCAGTACGTCATCGACTGAACGAACTGGTCGAGAAACTGCGCGCACGCGTGCCGGTCTACCTGATCGTGACCAAATGCGATCTGGTGTCGGGCTTCGCCGAATTCTTCGCCGATCTGGATGCCGCCGGCCGCGCGCAGGTGTGGGGGGTGTCGTTCCCACAGGCGCAGGCCGCCGGTGACACCGATCCGTTGACGCGATTCCCCACCGAGCTCGAACGCCTGCTGGAGCGGATCGATCAGCGCGTGCTGGAGCGCCTGCATCGGGCGCGCGATGCACGCGAGCGTGCCGCGGTGCTGTCCTTTCCGCAGCAATTGCGGTTGCTTCAGCCAGCGCTGATGGACGTTGTGCAGACCGCGTTCGGCCGCCATGGCTATGCCGGCCAGCCGTGGCTGCGTGGTGTCTATCTGAGCTCGGGGACGCAGCAAGGCCATCCGATCGACCACGTCATCTCGGCAGTGGCGCGACACTTCGGTGTTGCCGCCGCCGGTCTGCCGCCCGTCAGCAGCGCACCACGCAGTTACTTCCTGTCACGCCTGCTCAAGGACGTGGTCTTCGCCGAGGCGGGACTGGCCGGCAGCCAACCCGGCAGCGCGCAGTGCCGTCGGTTGCTGCAGCTGGCCTGCTGGGCCGTGTTGACCGCCACCACCCTGGGCGTGCTGTCGGGCATGGCCGGCAGTTACGCCCGCAACGTGCGGCTGATCGGGCAGGTGCGCGACGCGCTCGATGCCTATCCCGCCGGCCCGCTGCCCGCCGATGCAGGCGAGGCGGCCTTCTATGCAAAAGCCTTGCAGCGTTTCGACGCGTTGGCGCAGGCGCGCGATGCGGCGCTGCCGCCGGGCGCGTCGATTCCGTGGTCGCGACGTTTCGGGCTGCACCAGGGCACGGCCTTGGCGCGCGATGTGCAAGAAGCGTATCTGCGCGACCTCAATGGCGCGTTGCTGCCGGCATTGGCGCAATCGCTGCGACGCAAGCTGGAGCAGTCCAGCAACGATCCGCAACGTTTGTATCCATTGTTGAAGGGCTACCTGATGCTGGGAGACCCGACACGGCGCGATGCAATGCATCTGGCCACGCTGGCAGACACGGTCTGGCGCCAGATATTTCCCGACGATGCATCGGTGCGTGCGGGGTTGAACCTGCATCTGCGCGCCTTGCTGGGTCCGGTGGACGGCGCGCGCGCGCTTGCGCTGGATCGGCAGCAGATCGAGCAGACACGGGCGAGCCTGCGAACCGCCGAACTGCCGGCACTGGTCTACGGTGGCCTCAAGCTGACGCAGCCCGGGGTCGATGCCGGCCAGGCCCCACGCCTGGATCGCCGCCTGGGCCTGCTGAGTGATGTCTTCGAACGCCGCAGTGGCCTGCCGTTGTCTGCGCCATTGCCCCCGCTGTTCACCCGTCAAGCGTTTCAAGCACAGATCGGCGGTGGCATCGCGCATGGCGTGCAGCAGTTTCTCGCCGACGATTGGGTGTTGGGCACGGCACCGCTGGACCCGTTGGCGCGCTCGCAACTGGAGCGCGAGGTATTGGCGCTGTATCAGCGCGACTACATCGCCGCCTGGGACAGCCTGCTGGCCGATCTGGTGTTGCGGCCGGTCGTGCAGACCGGGCAGGCGAGTGCGGTGGCCGCCAAGCTGGGTGGACCGGCATCGCCGCTGAAGGCGTTGCTGGTGTTGCTGCGCGAGCACACCCACGCACTGGGGCGCACGCCTGCAGCGAAGGCCGGCGCGGGCGCTGCAGCTGCCGCGGACACTGCTGCTGCGGCCGAGCCGGATGTGGCAGCCGAACCGATCGAACGCCATTTCGAACCGCTCACTCGCCTGCTCGATGGTGGGCCGGGCGCCAGTGCGCTGGACGAAACCCTGGCCGCGTTGACCCAGATGAGCCGCACGCTGTTGGGAGCCGCCGCTGGCGTGGCTGCCGACCAGAACGCCCCGGCGTTGCTGATCGCCGCGCAACAGGCCGAACAGCTGCCGCCGCCGCTGGGCAACTGGATGGCGACCTTGTCCGGTCGTGGTCGCGCATTGACCGCCAGCAGCGTCGGCGAGGCATTGCGTAACGCGCAACGGCAAGCCGCCGGGCGTGAGTGCGCGCTGCTGGTGAGCGGGCGTTTCCCGTTCGTGCCGGGCAGCAACAACGAGATCCCGCTGCGCGATTTCGCCGAACTGTTCGCACCCGGTGGGCGGATGGACCGGTTCGCGCAACAGGCGTTGCTCGGCAAGGTCGATACCAGCGGGCCTGGCTGGAAATGGAATGCAGGCATGGCTGCGGCTGGCGCAGACGACGTGCTGGCGCGCGCGCAACTGGCCGACGAGATCAAGCAAGCATTCTTCGCCGGCGGCGGTGCGCAGCCGCAGGTCGCCTTTACTGTTTCCATTCCACCGCAAGCAGGGATTCGCCGGCTGCAGCTGGAGGTGGATGGGCAAGCGCTGGACGTGCGCGATGGTGCGCGCGCCACCCAGTCGATGACCTGGCCTGGTCCAACGCCAGGTCTGGTGCGTCTGGCGGCGTGGGACGCCAGCGGACAGGCTTTGCCAGTGGTCGAATACCGCGGCCCCTGGGCCTGGTTTCGGGTCATGCAGGCCGGGCGGCTGCACCGCAGCGGCGATCTGGATTACACCGCCAGCCTCGCGCTGGGCGGCACCAGCGTGCGCGTGGACATACAACCGGCCAGCCTGCGGCATCCCTTTGCGGCGTCGGCCGTGCAGCGGTTCAGTTGCCCATGAGCGCCATGCAACGCCCGCCGGGTTTCTACGGCAAGCTGCCCGCGGTTGGCGATTTCGTACATCGCCGCTTGCCGGAGACGTTTGTCGACCCGTGGCATGTGGCGATGCAAGGCGTGTTGTCTGCCAACGCGGCAACGATCGCGACGCCTGCGCAGCACGCACCGGTGTGGCGCTTCGTGCTGATGCCCGGCCTCGCGGGGACGGCTGCATGGGTCGGGGCGATGCGGGCGAGCGTCGATCGGGTCGGCCGCGCGTTCCCCTTGGTCATCGCCGCAGCGCTGCCTGCACGCGATGCCGATGGCGCGACAGCTGCCGCCACGCCGACCCATTTGCGTCTGCCCGCATGGCTGGATGCTGCCGACACGGTGTTGTGCACTATCGGTGCAAAGCGACAGCAAGATGGTGCCTGGTTGGACCACGCCTGCGTGGCGCTCGCCCAACACGCGCACGACGACGCATCCGTGCTGGCGCCGCCGCTTGCGGACGCGACCACTGCTGGCAGCAGCCTGTGGTGGACGGCGATGACAGCATCTGCGCCGGGGGCCTGGATGCGTCTTGCCGGCTGGCCTGCGGCCGGTCATGCGCCGATCCTGCTTGGACCCTCGCATGCGCCGAGCGCCTGTCTTGCAGAGGCAGTGCAATGAGCGCGTCTTACGTGTCCGCCGGGCGTACCGAACAGGGCAATGTCCGTCGCCGGAACGAGGATGCGATTTTGCTGCGCGACGATCTGGGCCTGTGGGCAGTGGCCGATGGACTGGGCGGCCACAGCGCCGGCGATCTCGCCAGTCGCATGGTCGTCGATGCACTGGGCGCGTTGCGGCGCGACGGCGACCTGGCCAGTTTCGTCGATGCCATCGACGCGCAGCTGAACCAGGTCAACCGGCAATTGCGTGCATTGGCGCGCGCGCGGCGAGTGGATGTGATCGCCAGCACCGTGGTGGTGCTGGTGCACGACCACGAGCTGCTGATGTGCGGCTGGGTGGGCGATAGCCGCGCCTATGCGTTCGAGGAGGGCCGGCTGCAGTTGCTGACCCGCGACCATGTGGCCGGCGACAAGGACGATCTGACGCAGGTGGGGCGAGCGCAGCCCGCCGGCGGTGCGCTCACCCGCGCGATCGGCGCCGACGATGCGCTGTATGTGGATTGGATGGTGTGCGCGCGCCGGCCGGGCCAGCACTACCTGCTGTGCTCGGATGGAATCAACAAGGAACTCAGCGACGCCGAGATCGCCGCCCACTGCCGGCGCGCGCATCAGCCAGCCGCGCTGGTGGCACGCCTGTTCGATACTGCGCTCGGCCGTGCCGGGCGCGACAACGTCTCGGCCGTGGCGCTGCGCCTGGCCCCACGGAATGCGCCACCATGACCACCCGCGATCACGACATGACCGGCCGCACGTCGCCGCCGGACGACGACCGCACCCGCGTACGCCCGGCCCGCGACCTCGCCGATACGCCGTCAGTGCCGCCGGCTGCCGACGACGAGGTCACCCGGCTCGCGCCGCTCACCCGACAGCGCGCCGCCCACGCTTGCGACGACGCGGCAACCAGGGTCAACCCACTGGCGCACGCCGACGACAGCGCTGGCGCCTCCAGCTGGCGGCGCGTTGCGCAATTGCAAGGCGACGCGCAGGTCGGCGTGGGCATGCTGCTGAAAGCGCGCTTCTTGCTGGTGCGCGAAATCGGCCGCGGCGGCATGGGTGTGGTCTATCTGGCGCGCGACGAGCGCAAGGTCGAGGCGCGCGACCGTCATCCTTACATCGCGGTCAAGGTACTCAACGACGACTTTCGCCGCCATCCGGATTCGCTGATCGCCTTGCAGCGCGAATCGCGTCGCGCGCAGAGCCTGGCGCACGACCATATCGTGCGCGTCTACGACTTCGACAAAGACGGCGCCATCGTGTTCATGACGATGGAGTACATCGAGGGCGACGACCTGCGTGGGCTGATCCGCAGCCGGCTGGGCGAGGGCATGCCGCTGGCCGAGGCCTGGCCGCTGATCGAGGGCATGGGGCGCGCCCTGCAACGCGCGCATGCCGCCGGCATCGTGCATTCGGACTTCAAGCCGGGCAACGTCATGGTCGGTGCAGGAAACCTCGCCAAGGTGTTCGACTTCGGCATCGCCCGCGCGGCGAAACTGGCCGGCGCCGAATCCAGCGATGACCACACGGTGTTCGACGCGGCCACGCTGGGCGCGCTGACCCCTGCCTACGCCAGCATGGAAATGTTGCGCGGCGACGAGCCGGCGTTCGCCGACGATGTCTATGCGTTCGGCTGCGTGGTGTACGAACTGCTGTCCGGCCGCCATCCCTTTGCCAAGCAATCGGCGACGCAGGCGCAGGCGCAGCAGCTGCGCGTGGCAGCGCTGCCGACGCTGAGCCGCCGGCAGATGCGCGGGCTGCGGAGCAGCTTGGCGTTCGAGGCGGCGGCACGACCGACGATGACGGTGTTGCTAGAGCAACTGCGTCCGCGCAGCCGCAGCGAGCGCGCGGTGCCGTACCTGCTGGCGGGCGTTCTGCTGTTGGCGGGCGGCGTCGGGGCGACGGTGTGGATGCAGGTGCATGCGCAACGCGAGAAGGTCGCTGGGGTGCTCGAGCGCTTCTCGCCACAAGCGCCGAACCGGTTCGCGCATGAAGCCCACGCACGGGCAGCGTTGTGGGCGCTGGGAGAAGACGACCGCCGGCGCTTGATCCTCGACCACAGCAGCACCATCGAAGCGTTCCTGCTGAGGCGCCTGGACCACTATTGGCAGCCGGCGCTTGGCCGCGAAGACTATGTGGGCGCACAGCGCATCCTGAGCGTGCGCGACCAGTGGAAGCTGTTCTCGCCACGCCTGGATGCACGCCGCAGCGCCATGGAGCAGGAGCGCGATCGTCTGCTCAACGGTCTGGACACCGCATTGACGGGCGCGATCGCCGCCGGGGCACTGTTCGAGGATCAACCCGGCAACGTGGTGGCGTTGCTCGATCGCGTGCGCCGCCTGGCGCCGGACAGCGGCCTGCTGCGGCATGCCGAACTCGAGTTGCGCTACCGGCGCGGGTGTGCGGATGCGCTCACCGCAGGTCGTCGCAACGAAGCGCGCCGCTGGCTCGACACCGGGCGCCGCGTCTTCCCGCAATCGGCTCTGCTGCGAGAGTGCGCGCACGAGCTCGACGCGGCAACTGTCACCGCATCCGCCACGCCGTCCGCTCCGCCAGCGCCGTTGGTGGAGGACGCGCAGGCGCGGCTTGCCGCGCAGATCGCCACGCGCATCGAGTCGGTGCGCGCCGCGGCCGCCGCCAACGACGTCGCCAAGGTGAAGCGGCAGTTGGCGCAAATCGCGGCCAGCAGCCCGGAGCATCCGTTCCTGCGCAGCGAAGGCGCACAGCGGCTGACCGATGCCTACCTGGGGCTGGCGCGTTCCCTGTGCCGCGATGGGCGGTGGAAAGAGGCCAGCGTCGTCATCGGGCAGGGACTGGATGCCCAGGACACGCCACGCCTGCGTCAGGCGCTGGGCCGTTACCGGTTGGCGATGGAACTGGAACAACTCGGCACCGCGCTCCCTGCGCCGTCGGTGCTGCAGCGTCTGCGCGAGCGCAAGATGGCCCTGCAAGCGCAGGACGCCGACGGCTTCCGAGCCTTCCAGAGCGATGTCGCCAAGTCCGCCCGGCAACGCGTCTCCTATACCGCGGCACTGCTGCCGAAACTGGAACCGGTGGCGGTAATGCCCGCACCGCCGGCCAAGCCGAGCGATCCCTGCCGTCTCTCCGCTCCGTCCAGTGGCGCGGCCACCTGCAGCGATGATCTGGGCAAGCACGGCCGCGGCCCGGAGCTGGTGGTGCTCTCCAAGCCCGGACGCGCACTGGCGATGATGCGTCGGGAGATCAGCGTGGCCGACTTCGCGCTGTTCTGCGCCGACACCCAGCGCTGCCGTGTGTCGCGCTGGACGCGCAAGTCGGCGCCTGTGGACGAGGTCAGCGCTGCCTTGATCCGCGATTACGCCGCTTGGCTGAGCAGCGCCAGCGGCCGTACCTATCGGCTGCCGCGCGATGCCGAGTGGCTGCGCGCGGCGCGTGCCGGCGAGGACGGCTGCACAGCGACGGTATCTAATAGCTGGGGGCTGCTCGACATGGTTGGCGGCCTCGCCGAGTGGGTCCAGGAGGGCGAGGGCGTAGCCGTGCGCGGCAGCCAGCGCGGGGTTGCTGCCTGTGCCAGTCCCGGCACGGTGAGTTCCAACGGCGACGCAGCGCGCGGCATCGGTGCACGCCTGGTGAGAGACGTGGAATGAACGACTGGGAGACGCAGGCCAACTTGGTCCTGCAGGAGTTGAACGCAGCACAGGTGGAGCGACGCCTGGACCCGGCCGAATATCGGCGCCGTCGCCTGCAATTGCTGCAATCGATCGCGCGCTCGGCCGGTGCGCCCACTGCGCGCCGCCGACGCGTCGCCGCGCCGCAGGCCTTGCCCACCCCGGTCGTGACGGTGCGACGCGACCGCACGCCGCCGACGGCCCTGCAGGCGGCCCTGCGCTCGTGGACACTACGCTTGTGGGCAGCGGTGATGCTGGCCGGCGCGGCCTGGGTGTACTGGCACGGCATCGCAGCGCTGTGATGCCGGCCGGGCAGGCCGGCAACGGAGCCCAGGCGCGGCGAACAAACCTTAGCCAGTCACCGTCAAGTGGACGTGGACGGCGCACAGGAACCGGAGTGCACGCGTGCTACCTGCCGATTCTGGGCACCGGCCGCACCCAACCGGCGACGACGCAGTCGTTGTGTTGGCTGCTCTAGTCGGAATGGTCCTGGCCCGACACCACTTGCAGCTCTTCAATCGCGCGCGGCGCGAGATCGCGTATCAGTGCGGTGAAATCCAGGCCGACCAGGCGTTGTGCGCGCCGCAACAGTAACGGCACCGGGCTGGAGGGCTCGCGCCGCGCGTAGTAATCGCAGAGCTGGTCGAGCATGCGGCGAACCTCGTCCGGATGCTCCACGGCGTGCGCGCGTGGCGTCGATGTCCTGACAGTGTCGGCGCCCGGTGCTGCATGTTCGGTCGGCTCGGCCGGGGATCCGGAACGTTCGGACACATAGGGCCGCAGGAACGCACGCAACTCGTCCAGATCCTGCGTGAGCGGTGCCAGCTCCGGACCGTGCCCCGGAGTGCGCTCGGCGAACACGCCGGCAATTGCGGCAATGTCGTCCTGCGCAGCGGCCAGGGCCGCGTCCAGATCAAGCAACGCCTCCAGCGGGCAGTCGCGCAGGCAGGCATCGATGGCGGCAGGCTCTGGTATCTCGCTCGCGTCCTCCGCAGCGAGCTTGAGCGTGCCTTGCACGATGCGCAGATCGCGCAGCGAGAAATGTCCTGGATGCAGTCCCTTGAATAGGCGCACGTTGCGCAGCTGTGTCAGCGTGCGCTCGCTGTCGGCCAACGCAGCGATGGCGTTGACGCGTTCGGTCGGGTCGTTGTCTTCATCGGCATCCAGATGAGGATGGACGTCGCCCCAGAACTGCTCCAGCAGTTGTCGGAGCAGGCCGACGCCGCTGGACCAGCCCACCAGACCGTCCTGGTGCAAGCGGGCGATGCTCAGCAAGATGCCCAGCCGCAAGTCCTTGGAGCGCCCTAGCAAGTGTTCGGCGCTCTCGGCGACCTGGCGCCATTGCGGCGCGTCGGGCACAAGCACGCCAGCGCCCAAGGCGCGCTCCTGACGCGGTCGTGCAAGTTCCTCCAGGCTCTGGAACTCCGGGGTGTATTCCAGGTTCGGACCGGATGGCACCTGTTCGTCGACCGGTCGCAGCAACGGTGCGTTGTCGATCTGCATGGCGCGGCTCACGAAACGGATAGCACGAGATCGGCACGGCCGGCGGTGCGTCGCGCCGCGGCCGGCACCGCTGCGGCCGGCGCTGCCGGAACAAGCAGGTCCAGCACACGCTCGCGCAACCAGCGATGTGCGGCATGGGCATCGTTGCGTCGATGCCAGGCCATCGCCAGCGCCATGTCCGGCAGCGGGAAAGGCAGTTCGAAGCAGTCCAGCGGTGCATGCCCGCGCTCTGCCGCAAGCGTTGCCGGCATGGTGGCGACCATGTCGGTGCCCAGTACGATGTCGCGCGCGGTGGCGCACTGCGAGACGGTCACCGCGATCTGCCGGGTGTGCCCCAGATGCCGCAGTTGCGCATCGATGGCGAGGTTGCAGGCCTGTGCGTGCGCGACCTGCACATGCGCCAGACGGCTGTAGCTCGCTGCGCTCAGCGCCGCGGTACCGCGCGGATGGCCACGGCGCTGCACCAGCACGTAGCGTTCGTCGCGTAAACGGCGCAAGCGCAGCGCGTCGGGAACCGCTTGCGCGTGATCGATCAGCAGATCCAGCTCGCCGTTTTCGAACGCGTCCAGGCGCGTGTCGGAACTCACATGCACGAACTCCAAACGCATCTTTCGATTGCCCTGGGCCTGGATCAACCCTGCCAATCCCGCACCCAAGGTGCCGATCGCATCGGCAGCGGCTGCGATCCGGAAGCTCGCCGACGACGTCGCTGGATCGAACGCGCTGTCCTTGCCGAGCAGGCTCAGTTTGCCGATCGCTTCGCGCAGCGGCGAAGCCAGTTGATCCGCGCGTGGCGTGGCCACCATGCCGCGGCCGGTGTCCGATGGCATCAACAACGGATCCTTGAACAGCACGCGGAGTCGTGCGAGTTGCGAGGACAGTGCCGGCTGGCTCATATGCAATCGCTGCGCGGCATGGGTGACGTTCTTCAGCTCAAGCAATGCGTCGAGGGACACCAGAAGAGGTAAGTCGCTTGGTCGGATATTCATGTCGTGGATCGCTCGTCGTGGAATGCAGGCGGCTTACTGCGCCTGGGCATCCACTAGGCTAGGCAGCCCGCGCTACGTTCCGGTGTCGATCTGCGGCGACTGTGTTTCATTTGTCACAGAGCAGGCGTGCCCTCATCCTGCGTTGTCATGTCCATCGTGCGACCCAGCGCACGTTCCAGCGCAAGCGCCAGCGCGCTCAGATCGAACGGCTGCGCAATGATCTCGGTGATGGCGCCGCCCAGACCCTTGCGTGTCGCCAGGCTCATCGCACGGGTGGCGAGGATCAATGGCAGCTTCGGCGCAGCGGCATGCAGCGCGTCGATCGCGTGTTCGGCATCGCCGGCACGATCGCGCTTGAGCAGCACGCCATCGAAGCGCATCGGGTCGGACGTTGCCATCGCGACGGCTGCCGGCAGCTCCAATGAGCCGACCGGTTCGTGTCCCAATGCGGCCAGCATTTCTTCCAGGCGGTCGAGCTCGGCCGCGTCGTCGCACAGCAGCAGCAAGCTCGCATGCCGCGATCGCGTCTTCGGCAAGGGCGCGGCCTGGGGGGCTGCTGCAATGCCTGTCCGCAGTGGCAGCTCGACCACGAAGGTCGTGCCGACACACAGCGTGCTGTCCACGTCGATCCGCCCTTCGTGGTTGTCGATGATCTTGCGAACCGTTGCCAATCCCAGCCCGGTGCCGCGATTGCGGGTGGTGAAGAAGAGATCGAAGATGCGATCCAGTTGGTCTGGAGGAATGCCGATGCCGTGGTCGCTGACACGCAGCTGCGCGATGCGACGGGGCGTGCCGTCGGCTGCGCTGCCCTTGGCGGCCGACAGTTGAATCGTGACCGTCCCGCGCATGTCCATCGCCTGCGCCGCGTTGCTGGCCAGATTGAGGATGACCTGCTGCAGTTGCGCTGGATTGCCCAGCGCGTGCAGTGGCTCCTGCTCCTGCTGCAGGGCGATCGTGACGGTCGATGGCAGCGACACCGACAGCAGCGAAACTGCGCCTTGCAGCAAGGCGTTCAACTCAACCGGCTGTACGTTGTAATTCTGCACCCGCCCGAAACTGAGGATGGATTCGATCAGATCGTAAGCGTGCGCCGTGGTGTGGCTGATCTCGAGCAGGTGCTCCGATGCCGGCGAGTGCGGATCCAGTTTGGACAGGGCGATCTCGGCATTGCCACGAATCGCGCCGACGATGTTGTTGAAGTTGTGCGAAATGCCGCTGGCCATTGTCCCCAACGTTTCCATCCGCCGGGCCAGTTCCAGGCGATGTTCCAGCGCCCGGGCTTCGTCTTCGAGTCGCCGTCGCTCCAGTGCATCGAACAAGGTGTCGAGCGCGATGTGCAACTGCGGCAGAAGTTCGGCCAGTGCCGCCAGGCCACGATCGCGGCGCGCGGAAAGTGGCGGCAGCCGCAGGCACAGCAGTGCAACCGTCGCCGCTTCGGAGTGTTGCCGCAGGCAGAGCCACTGCGCGCCGCGCACGCGTTCGGGCTTGCCCAACACCTCGACGGTGCCATTGGCGTGGACGACCAGTACGTCGCTGGCGGCGACCGGTCCGGTGGCGGCCACTGCGGCAAGCATGGTGCGGAAGGCCTCGTCCTGCGGATCGGGCCAGATTCGCGCGTCAGCGCCGACGGATACCACGCCGAGGCGGGCACTCGGCAGCTTCGCCCACTTCGCCAACCGCATCAGCCCGGCCTCGATACCAGCGTCCAGCTGGTGGCGATCGTTGGCCACAAGACGGCGCGACACCGCAACCATCAAGCGGTCGAACTCCGCGCGTCGACGCAATACCCGCGCGCGCTGCCGCAGCAACGTGGCCAGGTACAGCAAGGCGCCCAACATGACGACGGCCAATCCCAGCAACAGGAAGCGGACCTGGCGCGCGGTGGCCTGCTGGCAGGCATGCTGTTTTTGCAGATACGTCTTGAGCTGTGCATACGAGGCCAGCGAAGCGATCGGGCGCATGCGGCGGATGGTGGTATCGGTCTCCGGCAACAGCTTCAGCAGCATGCGTCCATGCGGCAGCAGCGGCGTGCTGGTCGTGCGTTGTGCCGCTTCGTCCAGGCGCCGGCGTGCCAGTGCGACCGCCTCGCCGGTCGTGTCCAGACTCAGGCGTTGCACGGCGCTTGCCAGCATGCTCGCTGCGCGTGCCGCAGCGGGATCGTCGCCTTGGCGGATCTGCGCGCTGCTCTCGCTCCAGAAGTAGGCCAGCGAGTTGGACAGCAGCGAATTCTGCGATTTGAATAACTCCCGCTGCAGCGATTTCTCCGTGTAGTCGGCGTCCAGCGCGGCGATGGCCTGGCACAACGCAGGGTCGTGGTCGGCCAGCCGGCGCAGGTGCTGCAAGGTGTCGCGTGCGTGGGCATCGCCGGTCACCAGCGAGTCGTAGTCGCGCAGCAGGCCAATGCGCGCCTTCAGCACGTCGTTGTCGAGATTGGTATCGGCCATGTCCAGCGCGTCGAGTGCGTCCAGCGCGTGACCGTAACGCTGCGTGTCGCGATCCAGCGCCGCCATGCACAGACTGAAGAAAATCAGCCCCGCCAGCAGCACGGCGCTGAGGATCGTCGCCCACCTCATGGGTGGGGCGCCGTCAGCTGCCGACCCTGGTGCTTGCCGGTCAATGTGTTCAGAAAAGCAGCGATATCGGAGACATCCGCAGGGCTCAGTGCGACGCCAAGTTGAGCGGTGCCCATCGCCTTGATCGCCTGGGGCAGGGTGCTGGCGCTGCCGTCGTGGAAGTACGGGGCGGTCGTGGCAACGTTACGCAGGCTGGGAACCCGCAGGATCGGGGTGCCATCCCGTGTGACGGGAGCGAAGATGCCGCTGCGCTGGAACAGATTGCCGCCCACGTTGACGCCTTGGTGGCAGGAAATGCAGCCGATCGACTTGAAGGTGCGATAGCCGCGTAACTCTTGTGCGTTCAATGCCGTGTCGCTGCCTTGCAGCCAGAGGTCGAAGCGACTGCCCGGCGTGACCAGCGAGCGTTCGTAGCTGGCGATGGCATCGAACAGCGCGGCGCGATCCGGTGGCCTGCCATAGGCCGCGCGAAAGCGCTGATTGAGCACCGTGTCTTGTCGCAGTCGTCCGACCACCGTCGCGATATCGGCCTGCATGACGCTTGGCTTTTCGAGCAGTGAAGCCGTGTGCACTTCCAGACTGCGGAAGTTGCCGCGCCAGCCCAGGCGAAAGTTCGCTGTCGCATTGAAAATGGTCGGTGTATTGAACGCCGGCGGCGCGCGCCCGGGCGTCCGGGTCGTCGCATCGGCAGCGGCACCGTTGCTGGACAGGCGATGACAAGACGTGCAGGCAAGGCGGTTATCGCCCGACAGCCGGCGATCATTGAACAGCAGTGCGCCCAGCGCGACCTTGCGGCTGTCCAGGCCGGTTGCTGGTTGGATGACATGGATGGGCTCATTAGGGCGCACCGACGGGGCTGCAACGCCAGCTGCCTGCATGGACGGCATCGCGAGGAACGCTGTGGAAGCGAACGCGACCTTCATGATCGCCACCGGCGTCCAGCGCTGTGTGCGATGGTCTGGCCGAGCCGGCGACGGCGGTTGCGTCATCGAGCGTGCTCGACCGACGGCGTGAAGACGTAACCGGCGCCGCGCTGGGTCACGATCAGCGTCGGCTCGCGCGGGTCCTGCTCCAGCTTGCGGCGCAGGCGCAGGATCTGCACGTCGATACTGCGGTCGAACACGTCCTCATGCAGACGCGTGGCTCGCATCAGGTGCTCGCGGCTCAGTGGTCGTCCCGGTGCATCGACAAAGGCGCGCAGCAGCGCGTATTCGCCCTTGGTGAGCGCAATGGCAGGTGCGCCTGTGCGCCCCACCGTGCGGGCCTGTAAATCGAATTCCCACGCATCGAAGCGCACGCGACCTTCGCCCGCACCGCGTGCCGCCGCCATCTTGGAGGTGATATGGCGGCGCAACACGGCGCGGATCCGCGCCGTCAGTTCATGCAATCCGAATGGCTTGGGCAGGTAGTCGTCGGCGCCCAGTTCCAGCCCCACCACGCGATCGATTTCGTCGCGGCGATGGCCGCTCATGATGATCACCGGGATATCGGATTCCTTGCGCAAGGCGCGCAACAAGTCCAGACCGTCTTCGTGCTTGAGCATCAGGTCCAGCAGCAGAATATCCGGCTCGCGCCGACGCAGCGCCTCGGCCAGTTCGCTGCTGTTGGTGGCGACAAAGGCTTCCATGCCATGCGAACGGATATGGCCCATGACCACGTGGGCCATGGCCTGGTCGTCATCCACCACCAGCACCTTGGCGACTGGGGCGGAGCGGGGCGTGGATGCGTCGGAGGAGGAGGAACGGGAATGCAGCTTGCTCATCTACTCTCAATTCCGGCATGACCGCCTTCGCGGACAGATCCCGAGTGTCGACTGGTTGGGGATGACCGCATCGATCCTGTGGGGGAATTGCGTCCATGCGCGGGGCAACGGTGCGCCGTCGAGGAGACAGCATCGTCGTGCGAGATGCAAGGAGGTTTTTGTGTCGCCTAGCCACGTCGACAAACGTGTCCGCGCGATCTGCGGGGGAGTGGACGGACTTTTGCTCGATCTTGTGACCAGCCGCTCGCTCTGCAAGACGCCAGCGGGGCGCCGGTGCCGAACACGCGCGTCAGATCCGACAACGATGTCTTCGGCTGGATTCTATTGTCGAGCCTGCTTTCGCCACGGATAACGAGGGTCGGCAGGGATTCGTGTAAAAAACAGCCGATTGTGTCCTAACCCACTGTCGATCTCCCGATTGAGATCCAGTGTGTAGTCGCCTAACCGATTGATGTGCGATGTCCGGTATGGCGACAGCTCTGCCAGGGCTTCAGGGCCGATGGTTCGGCCTTCGTCCCGCAGTTCGGCCAGAACGCGGGTCATCTGCTCGACGTTATGAAGAATGATCAGATTTGCCACGAGTTGGTTGTAGCGCACGATCTTGCGCTGCTCGTGCTGGACGTTTTCGGCGATGATCCCTTCCCCGGCGAAGAAGGCCCATTTGACGAAACCGTTGAATTCCTCGCTTTTATTGGTCGCCGCGTTGATGGTCTTGCGCACTTCGACATCGTCGATGTAGTGCAGCAGGAACAGTGTGCGCACTACCTTGCCGAGTTCACGGAATGCCCAGTACAGCTTGTTTTTACGGCTGTAAGTGCCGAGTCGGCGCAGGATTGTAGAGGCGGTGATCTTGCCGAGTTTGATCGAGATGGCGACTCGCAGCATGTCCTGGAAGTGGGTTTCGATCAGCGCCCAGTCGTGTATGCCCGCGGCATGACGGCGCGCGCGATCCAGGGGCATCTGGAGCAGATGTACAGCGCCGAGGTGCGCCCAGCCTGATCTGCTCGGTGACCGATGCCGTGGTCGATGAGGTGAAGGCCTGGCAGAGCCGGGCGCTGGATCCGGTGTACCTGATCGTCTCCATCGACTGCATTCACGTCAAAGTACGCGAGGGCGCGGTGCGGGTGAAGGCGGTCTACCTGGCCATCGGCATCACGATGGCTGGCCAAAAGGAGGTGCTGGGCCTGTGGCTGGCCCAGACCGAGGGTGCGAAGTTCTGGATGCAGGTGGTGACGGAGCCGCGCAACCGCGGCGTGCAGGACATCTTCATCGCCTGCGTCGACGGCCTGAAGGGCTTCCCCGAAGCGATTGAGGCGGTGTTCCCACAGACGACGGTGCAGCTGTGCATCGTGCACATGGTGCGGAACAGCTTGAACTACGTGTCGTGGAAGCGGCGTCCGGAGGTGGCGGCCGCCCTCAAGCGCATCGACACCTGCGCCACCGCCGAGGAGGCCGAGCTGCGGTTTACCGAGTTCCAGGAGCGCTGGGACGACGCGTATGCGCCGATCGGTCAGTCATGGCGGCGCAACTGGCCGTGCCTGGTCCCGTTCTTCGACTACCCACCGCAGATCCGCAAGGTGATCTACACCGCCAACGCCATCGAGTCGGTGCACTACGGCCTGCGCAGGCTGACCAAGCACCGCGGTGCCTTCCCCAGCGATGAGGCGCTGATCAAGCTGCTCTCCCTGGCCCTGCGCAACATCAGCAAGCGGTGGACGTTGCCCATCCGCGATTGGAAGGCCGCGCTTAACCGCTTTACCATCCAGTTCGAGGAGCGTATCCCTCAGCTGTAAGCCAAATCCCGTTTACACAACATTCTGCACACGCTCCCTCGATGGTCACTGCTTCGTGTGTCGCGTCGTCCACGATCACCAGACACTCGATCACCCGGCTTTCTGAGGTGCTGTCGGAGACGACGTCCATCGACCACACCTGGTTGGCCTGCGATGGTCGCAACAACGGCTGACGCTCGCTCACTGGCACCTTCTTGCGCTTGCGGGGCCGGACTTGCAGCTGCTGCTCGCGGTACAACCGCTCCACCCGCTTGTCGTTCACGAGGCGTCCTTCCTGCCGCAGTTTGAGATAGATCATTCCCACGCCATAACGGCGATGACGATGCGCCAACGTAACAACGCGCTCGCGCAGCTCGACGTTGCGGTCTTCGTGCGAGAAATAGCGCGGCGCACTGGCGCTCATGCCGATCGCTGCCAACGCACGACGCTCGCCGGCACCACGCCCGATCCACTCGCGCACCAGCACACGACGTGCCGGTGCGCTCACCACTTTTTTCGCAGCGCATCCTTGATCAGATTGTTCTCGAACAGCTGCCCGGCCAGCAGCTTCTTCAGCCGCGTGTTCTCCGCCTCCAGCTCCTTGAGCCGCTTGGCCTCCGGCACGCTCATCCCGCCGAACTTGCTGCGCCACAGGGAGTAGGAGGCTTCGCTGAAACCATGGAGACGACATAGGTCCTTGATGGAGACCCCGGCGTCGGCTTCGTGCAGGAAGCTTATCAACCGATCAAGATACTCGACTCTGGAAGCGGCCAGAGCCGATGCGTTCGAAGATAGCGAACGCCGACACAACCCGAGGAGGCGACGAAGGGTCGCCCAGCAAGACAAACAAGTTCAAAACCCTTTACAACCGTCCGTGATTTCGGGGTAGAACCCAACCTACGGAAGAAAGGCAAACGCCCGGAGCCGCATTCCCGATGCGTTCGACACACGCTGCACGCGGCGCCGACACGGGGCGGTCTCAAGAGTCAAGTGCAACACCTCGAGAGACCTGCTGTTAGCGCAACGTATGGACGGACAGCCCAGCAGGCCATTGATTGTGCAAAAGTTACGTAAGCCAGTGTTTTGACAGAAAACGCGGGTCTGCAGTGGAGAAAAGTGTTGCACTTGGAACTTGAGTCGGCCCGGTAACTTTTGCGTGTTACCTGTTGCCTGACAACTGCCGCGGAGGCGTCATGGCGCGCGCCGACGCTGCCTGGCCTGCTTCGGCCCGCCTGCCCCGGCACGGCTGCCGCCCGCTCCCTGCATGCAGGGAGCCGCTATGAGCTGCGTGCGCTCGTCGCAGTCCTGCATTTGCCGGATCGCGGTCAGTGAAGCACGCAGCGCCGTCACCATCAGGGGCCGGTTCTCACGCAACGGCCCCAGTTGCTGGGCCTTCTTGTTGTGATACGTCAGGTTTCTGATGAGGGCAAGGAACTGCAAAACGTTCGTCACCAGCGCCTTGGCGACCTCGCTGTCGGGCGCAAACTCATCGAGTTCCTTGTTCTGGATGGCAACAGCGATGCGGCTGAGCATGAGAATTTTCTCCAGTCCCAGGCGCCACTCCAGCATACTGCGCCAGTCGGCCAGGAGCCGCCGTTCTTTACCGGCACGATCACGTTCATCGCCCCGGATCTCCGATTGCAGTTCCGCTTCCAGGTCGGTCACGAACCTTATCGACGAGTCGAAGGACGCATCGATGCTGTCAAACTTCGCGTTGAGCCGGCTGCTTCTAATGCGCCGGAGATGCTGTACTTGCTGTAGAGGATTATCGGTGCGTACTTGGAACACCTGCTGCATCGTCTTCAATGCCACAATCATCTGCCGGCCCCGCCGCCGGACTTCCCTTGCCAGGGACAGGGCATGCATGGCGTCGGCGCCTGCCGCGTGCTCCACAGGGACCGGAACGTCCAGGTCCATGCTGATCGCCCGTCGAACGAACTCAGCTGCCCTGGCGGTCCGGGAGGAGGCGGCACATGGCAGCAGGATGAACGGAGTTTCCTGCCAAAGGGCCAGCAATGCGGAAGAAACTCTTGCCGCATAGACCATGACATCCAGGGTCTCCCTCGCGCAACGATGCTCCTGCACGGCGTCAGGCGGCATTTCCTGCGGCATGGGGATGCTCAGCCGGTGCAGCGCGTCCACCTCCGAGGCAATGGACCGCACAGACTCCAGCAACGGCAGCGTAGTCTCCGCGGGTGCATCGCCCGTGGAGGACGCATGCGGCGCTGGTGCCTGCTCTGCCTCTGTCTCTTGCACAAGGGCCGGCATGAAGGCGAAATGCCAGCTCTGGAACACGTCGGCGCCCAACCGGTCGGTTGCCGCCTCCAGCGTGGGCCGGGACTGCGCGAACAACTGCGACACCTCCGCGGCATGCGCTCGCACTGCCGCTACAAGGCACAGCGTATGGGCCGCATCGCACTGCCGGGCCAGCGTCTGCAGCGGTTCGGCCATCGCACCACGGGCCGCCGACCGGGCGGATCGCGCCACGGTCCGGAGTCGTTCTGCCCGCTGCAGGGCGGACTGGGTTCTGGCAGGAGGCTGGCCAAGCAGTTCGCAGGCGTCGGCCAGGGCGAAGAAGCCTTGCAAGCGCAGCTCCGTCGGCAATCGGTCGACGGCCATCTCGCTGCCCTGGCCCGCGGCGGGCAGCGGCATGGCCTTCAGTGACACCCCGGCGGCACGCGCCCAGGATGCCAGTTGGGGAAGATCGAGGGCCGGCACCTCGTGGGAAAAGCCGGAACAGGCCTCCCCACCCAGCAACGCCGATCCGCTTTGCCAAAGCGCAAGGAAGGCCTTGTCGAGCAAGGCTTGCGCCTCTTGCTCATGGGCCTGCGCCTGGGCGATGGCGCGCTCGCACAGGGAGGCGATGAAGGCGGCCGAGCCTTCACGCTCCGCTGCGGTCCACTGTTGCAACGAACGCTCTAGGACGCGGGGCAAGCTCGCTGCCGTGTGCAGCACGCCGCAGAGCTGCCGCAAGCGCTCCAATTGCCGCAGCCCCGGCATGCAGGAGTCGACGGGGGTGGACTCCGCCCGGCTGCGCAACGTGCCCAGCGAAGCCAGGAGAAGTCCGAATGAGCACCGCAAACAGGTCTCTTTCCAGGCAGCAACGCGGACGGCGCTGCCCAGATTTTCCCTCAGGGCATCGGCTGCCGCCTGTGTGACAGGAAGGGGATCGAGCAGAGCATCGCCCCAGGCTGCGCGCAGGCGTCGGGCCATGACCTCCAGCGCCTCGGCATCGGCGATGAAACGGCTCGTCCACTCCTTTTGCTGAAACGCGCGGTCCGCCGCGGGCAGGTGCGCAAAGGCGGGCACTGACAACGCCCCGTTCCGCAGACATTCCAGACGTTGTGCCGCTGCTTGCACCATGCCCGCCAATTCCCAGCAGAGCACGCTGTCCATCCCGTACCGGGGAAGAGTCTCCGAGTTGACGGCAGCGTCCGCGTCCAAGGAATCGCACGCTTGCCGAAGACATTGAACCAGATGCGCCTGAATGTCTCTCTGGAGGCGTGAATTCAACATGGGCGGGAAGTGGGATCGCCGCGCCGCCCAGAACACTTGATGGCGGGCAAGGAGCTGGCGTTCCGCACTCTCGCACGCTGCCTGGGCAGCCTGGATTCGCGCATCGCCCGCGTCGGCCTCGGGGTGAAGCTTGGAAAAAATCGCCTGTGCCGCACCGTACTGCTCCCCGGCGGCGCGCCAGGCCGCGGCGGCGTCCAGCATCCTGCGATGCATCTTCTGGAACTCGGGCGGGACACGGTAGCCTTCCAGCACATGCCCCACATCGGCCGGGTCGAGCAGACATTGCAATGCAGCCGCCTGGCTGGCCGCCGCTTCCGCCATGCGAACCATGGCGCGCAGATCCCGGCTGGAGCGGGCTTGCTCGACCGCCCAGGCGATGAAGGCGGTACGCTGCGCGGCCTTCAGCGCTGCGGGGCCATCGTCCGCGATGACCTGGAAGTCGAGCGCGTCGCTTGCGTCTTCATGATCCTCGGCATGCGGCGCTACCGGATTCTCCTGCACGGGAGAGGAGATGCCCGGTGGCTGCGGCAACTGGAAAGGCAACGCCGCGTGGAGAGGGAGGGTGCCCACATGGCGGCGCTGCGCGCCGGACGCCGTGGCGCGAGCAGGCAGCGCACGCAGCAGGGCATCCATGGAGGGACCGGACAAGGCCCCATCGTCTGGCGCCGGCGTGGAACTCCCGGCGGGCTCATGCGTCTGCGCGTGCTTCGCCTGCGGACCGTGAAGGGCAGAGATACCTGAGGCGCGGGGAATCATGGGTTGCCACCTCATTCATGCAAACGCCGCTACATTGACAGACGCTGGCCAAAAACGCTCCCACCAAGCCGAAAAAGCTGCAGAACTTGCGAAGCTGGATGGAAGCGCGATGCATGACACTGGCAGACCTGCCCAACCTAATCACACTAGGCAGGAGCCCGCTCCCGCGCAGTCGCGGTGGGAAGCGGATAAGCTCTGAAGAACGTGCCGTGTTGCAGATTGAAATCACCAGCGGCGCAAGCATTCGCTCCATATCGCGGCGTCTAACAGGCTGCTGAAATACCAGCCGCCAAGCGAGTCGGCACCATCGGCATGTCTCTTCGCACCTCAGAAGTGGTGAAAAATTGACCATGAAGTCACCGGCGCATGACCTTGATTGCCTGATTTGAGCCGATTTGAGCTGATTTTTGCCCTTTTCATGCCGTTTCCCCGGCCTGCAGGCACATCTGTCCCAGGGTACGCATGCGTACCAGGTTGTAGGCGGTCATGTTCAACATGAACACCTGATCCACCTTCTCCAGGCCCCGCACCATCACTTGGTCAATGGTGCCGATCAGCTTGGCCCAGCCAAAGCCTTGTTCAATCAGTTTCCGCTTGGTCTGCGAGATCGCATAGCCAACGCGTGCAGCCACCTCATCCGGAACCGCCGAGCGACGATTGCTGGTGTTCTGCGCGATATGCGGGGCAACTCCGATTTCCTTCAATGCCTCGACGAATTCGGCCGCGTCGTCCCCCTTGTCCGCGCCCAGCGTCAGTGCACCGTCCGGGTTCGCCTGGCGGGCGTCACCGATCATGGCCTTGGCCGCTTCACGCTCGGCGTGACCATCGGCATGGGTCACCCGTGCATTGGCGATCAGCCCGTGGCGATTGTCGGCCAGCGTATGGCCCATGTAACGCAACTCACTGGCGGTCTTGCCCTTGCGGTACAGACGCGCGTGCGGATCGGTCGTGGAGGCGTGTGTTTCATTGCTCCGAGACGTGCCGCGGAAGTCCGTGCCGTCGCCATTGTCATCGCCATCCTTGCGCACGAAACTCTTGTGCCCGGCCCAGGCTTGGATCAGCGTGCCATCCACGCTGAAGTGCTCGCCCGACAGCCAGCCCTTGGCATCGGCCATCGCCACGATCTCGTTGAACAGCGCCACCACCACGTCGTGTTCGATCAGGCGTTCGCGGTTCTTGCTGAACACCGTCGGCACCCACACCGCATCGTCCATCGACAGGCCGATGAACCACCGAAACAACAGGTTGTACTGCACCTGCTCCATCAACTGGCGCTCGGAACGAATGCTGTAGAACACCTGCAGCAGCATCGCCCGCGTCAGCTTCTCCGGCGCGATGCTCGGACGGCCTCCCTTGTCGTTGGGCGCGTACATCCGCTCGAACAGACCGTCCAAACGCCGCAGCGCCTCGTTGACCATCTCCCGCACCGGGCGCAATGGGTGATTGACCGGGATGAATTCCTCCAGCCGCTTGACCGTGAACAACTGTTCGCTGAAGACGTCTACGCCACGCAGCGGATTGGGCTGTGTCGGGATTCGGGTCGTCTACGGGTAGAGAGGTATTTCAGCAGCCTGATAGGCTGGACGGTTGTGACTTGCAAAGTCAGCGCAGCCAGGCAGGGAGGATGCAACTCGCACAGCACCGTCTGGCCTGCTGCTGGCCAGAAGCAGCGCTTATGGAGCGCCCAGCGCCGTCTGCGGGAGGACGGCGCGGCCGCGTATTGCTAGCGAGGGATTCTGACGGAGCCTAAGGGCGACGCCGGCAGCCGTTGGTGACCTGGTTGTAGATCAAGAGGGGCGGCAGGGATGCGTGTCATAAACCTTTCACTGACAGCACATCAGCTCACGTTTGGCTACTTTCTACACGAATCCCTACCGACCCCATACGCGTGCAGGGCTGCTTATTCCGACTGATGCGCCGGCTGCATGGGCAGCTCCGCCGGTGCGTCGACCCAGGGGGCGTCCCTGCCCGCCGTTGCCTCCGATTCGCCTTCCCATGCGTCGCGCGCGTCGTGCCACTCGTCGCCGATCTGCTCAAGCGTGCCGACCAGGGTGCGTTCGGCGGACGCCCGCTGTGAGGGGCTGAAGAACAGCGGCTCATGCGGCACACCCGCCATCTCGACCCCGGCTACGTCGTGCACATCCGCTGCAGCCGGCGAGCTGTGCCCGGCGACCAGTTCGAAACCCAAGGCCATCGCGCTCCGGCCGAGTCGGATCGCCTGCTGTTGGCCCCAGCCGAGCGCTCCGCTCGTAGCCATGAGGCCCTTGGACAGGACGTCGCCGGCCACCCGGCCGAAGAGCAGGTAGGCCGCCGTGTAGCCGACGGTCCCGGCGATGAAGCCCGATGGGTTGGCCCTGGGGTCGTCCATGTAGCTGCTCATCACAGCGGCTACGGAGAAGGGCAGGCCGATCGTCATACCGCCGACGGTGTCGCTCACGCTGTCGTTCATCCCAGCGTGCGTGACGTGCGGGCTCAGCGCTTCACTGAGCAGGAACGTCGACGAGACGACCGCATCGGCGATGAAGTCAGGTAGGGCCAGCCCGTTATTGCGCATCAGGGCGATGTTCGACCCGAGGACGGCGAAGGCGACGGTCGCCAGCGCGAGCTTTCCCTTCAAGTCGGGGTTGTTTGCGAACGATGCTTCCAGGGTCCGGCGCACCGCCTCCAGGGAGCCTGGAGCGTCATCTCTTGCGGCGACCGGGGTCTCCTTCCGCGTCCCGGTCGCTAAGAGCCGCTCAAGGCCCGTCACGACTCTGGACAGGTCCTGCTTGAAGAAGGTGAGCTGCCGATCCATGTGCGGCGTGATCCGCCGGTCCTGCTGGAATTCGCCGACGGAGCGGTTGACGTTGCTCAGACCCGTGCGCAGATCGCCCACGACTCCCTCGATGGCGTCCCTGAAGCCGTCGGGAAGATCACGCCTGCGGTTGAAGGCGCCGTTGAAGCGCAGCCGCATCGAATCCATCAGGTTCTGCCCCAGCCGCAGGCCGAACATCATCGTCCCTTGCGCCACCGCCGCGCTGGCGGTGAAGCCGGCGTTGCGCTGCAGCGGCGAGGCCTTGGCGTAGAAGGTGGGTACGGCATAGATCAGCGAGATGAAGAAGACCAGGCTGTGCCGGTTGATGGCATGCTTCATGAACAGCTTGGCGTCCGTTGTCGGGCGTCGCATAAGCGAGACCAGCTGTATCGCCGTGTAGGTGTAGGAAGCAATGTTGAACGCAGCGTAGGTGCCGGTCTTCTGGGTGAACAGTGTGGCGAGCGGCAAGGGGTACAGCAGAAGCGTCAGCGCTCCCTGATATATCCGCTTTGCGGCACTCGCGTCGTGCTGCAAGGTGTGGATGTCGGTCTCCAAGCTGGTCAAGACCGGCTCGAGATAGCGCCGGGCCTCGGCCAGGAACTCCGCCTCCTCTGGCGTCGACGCCTTCTTGTCCAGGTGCGACCACAGTTCAGCGACCTTCTCGCCAATGGCGGCCAGCAGCGTCTTCGGCTCTGCACATCCGGGCTCGGTAACCAGTTCGTTACGCAGCTTGCCCACGAACGCGCTGTCATCGAACTGCCGAAGCTCCTGGACAACCGACAGGTTGCCCAGGAAGGCGGCGATCCGCGACGAGCAATCGCGCATGAGCAACCTGCTCTCGACGTCCCTCGCTTCGCCGGGATTGGCCAGGCGCGGCTGGCTCGCCCCGGAACGGGCCGGTTGCGGAAGCACATCCGGGACGCCTTCATCGCCCCCGGCTTGCACAATGGCCGGTATGACCTCGGGCCTGGAAGGCCGCTGGCTGGAAATCGACAGCAGGTCCGCGAGGCACACCGTGGTTTCCGAAGCCGGGCTCGGGCACGCGCGTGCTTGCGTGCCGTCCGCGGGCCGCACAGTGCCGCTGCCGTGTCCCGCTTCGATCTCGATGCTGCGGTCGGCGGGTGACGATCCGTCGCCCGCAACCGGGTCGTGCGGATGTGCGTTAGGGCTATGGCTTGCGGTTTTGATTTGCATGATGGAGTCCTTACGAGGAAGAAGGCGTCGAGCGCGCTCGCGTGCGAATCAGCGTCGCATGCGGCGGTGGTTCAGCCTGAAGCCTGCGTCTGCGCTCAGGCCTCGGCGGAGGCTGCCGACACGGCGAGACGCGAGCATTGGGCTAAACATTCAGGGATGGCGGAAGTGTCCGCCGCAGCGGGGCGTCGAGCGCGGACGGTCGCGACGCGCCCGCAGCTGATCCGCGATTGGAAGGCCGCATGGAACCGCTTTACGATCCAGTTCGAGGGGTGGATCCCTCCGCTGTAACCAAAATCCGGTTACACCCAAAATCTGCTCACGCTCGGCTGGAGGCGAGCACGTATCGAATGGAGCGGCCAGGGACGCACAACTCAGCGCGCCATGCCAATCAGGGACCAAGCGATGATAGTCGCCCTGGTATTCCTGCCAGCCGCCAAAACCCTCATGGGCGGACCGTCCTGCCCATTGCCAATTGGGTGAGCCTTGCGGTTGGAGAGAAGTGGAACGACGCGTTGCGGAAGGCAAAGCCTCGCGCAGTGCACTGGTCCAAGAAGAAGGCGATTGCCTGCGCGATGGCGGCGGCGACTCAGATGGCGCGGCCTGCTCTGTGGTGGGGAGGCATAACGCGCAGGTGACCCTGCCACGCTCGGCTTTGAAGTGCATGGACCCATGTCGATCTCTTGCAGTGTTTGTAGAAGCCAGTTTGGCGAGTAGCTCTCCAATTTGCTTCGCCTCACCGAAGTCCTGGCTGGGACGACGAAGGCATTCACGCGCAGGATGCCCCATACCTTCAACAGGCTGTAATGACCCGGACCGCTTGCACCACAATCCGTTGCCGCCGCCGGTACGCGTGCGCGCCGTCGATGTCGATGTCGATGGACGTCCGGTTTCGCCCGGCGCGTTGCTGCAATTGCCGGTCGCTGCACAACAAATACGCATCGCATACACCGCGCTGAGCCTGTCGATTCCAGAACGGGGGCGATTGCGCTATCGGCTCGAAGGCGTCGATCAGGGTTGGCAAGACGCCGGCACGCGGCGCGAGGCGATCCATACCAATCGGCGTCCTGGCCATTATCGATTCCGCGTTCTTGCCGCCAACCAGGACGGGGTCTGGAACGAACGGTGTGCGGCGATGGAGATCCAGATTCCATCGCCGTTCTGTCTGACGAGCTGGTTCCTGGCCTTGAGCGCGCTCGTCGTGGCCGGACTGCTCTGGCTCATCTACCTGCGCCGTTTGCGCGTCATGGAGACATGCCTGCAGGCGCGGCTGGCGGAGCGCCATATCAAGCGCGAACGGATCGCGCGCGCGCTGCACGCATCGGTGCCACGCTTGCGTTTCGCAATGGCGTTGCCACCGCTACCGACGTTGAACTGCAGGTGCCGGGAAACATTGCCTACCGGCCTGCGGTCGCCGGCTGGCGACGTTGGTTCGGCCGCAAAACGCGATAAATTTTCCCAGGGTGCCGTTGCTGGAGAGGGCCCCAATTACGGCAACGAGGGCTGCATCCTGGAGCCGGAACGTGCGCCTTCCAAAAACGAGGTCAGGACGGCGCGGACCACCGACGCCTGCGCCAGCCTTCCGGTGGCCACTGCCCAACCGGCCCCGAACAGGCACGAGAGGTAGAAGTCGCTCCACCAGGAAGCCGGCATTTCGATCCCGAACACGCCGCGCTGCTGACCGTGCAGGAAAAAAGCATCCAGATGCGCCTGGAACGACTCCCATTCCGGCGCGGCGTAATAGGTGTTTCCGCGTTCGGCGCCCTCCATGCCCATCTCGTTGACGATGTAGATGACCAGATCCAGGTCCTCCACTAACGCGTGCGTCGTGCGTCGCAGGCGTGCCATGGGATCGGGCGAGGCGTCGCCGCCGGGCAGGGCCGCCTGCAGACGCACCCAGGCTTCCGCAGTGACCTTCTCGACGATGGCCGCCCGCGTCGGTGCAAACCGGTATAGCGTCGCGCGGCTGATCCCCGCGCCAGCGGCCAGCTCGGTGAGGTTGCTGCGCGGGCGGCGGGTCAGCGTGGCGGCCAGCAGGCGGATAAGGCGTTGGTCGTCCTGGCGCATAAACGTGGAAAGCGGGTGAACCTGTGATGATACAGGTTATATGAAGATGACCCTTATGAATCATGTTTGATTCATAAGGGTCTTTAGCGCATCATGCCGGCGTCATCTCTATGGACACCGCGCCGTGACAATCCATCGCAGTGACCGCTTCTTTTCGCTGTGCCTTGTGATCCCGCTTGCGCTGGCCGCCTGCGGCAAAGCGGCTCCGCCCGCGGGATCTTCGGTTGCGCCGGCGGTAGACATCGCCACCGCGCAGGCGCGCACCGTGTTGCAGACCACGGATCTGCCTGGCCGGGTGTCGCCGATGCGCGTGGCGCAGGTTCGCGCGCGCGTGGCCGGCATCGTGCTGGCACGCCGGTTCGAAGAAGGCTCGGACGTCAAGGCAGGGCAGGTGCTGTTCCAGATCGACCCCGCACCGTTCGAAGCGGCCGTGGCGCGTGGACGTGGGGAGCTGACGCGCAGTGAAGCCGAACTGGAAAATGCCACTGCCCAGTTCGAACGCAGCCAGCAGCTGGTGCAGCGGCAGGTCATCAGCCGGCAGGATTTCGACACCGCCCGCAGCAATTTCAAAAGCACCCAGGCAGCGGTAGCGTCGGCGCGTGCGGCGCTGAAAACCGCGCAACTGGATCTGGGCTTCGCCACGGTGCGAGCGCCGATCGACGGCCGCATCGGGCGGGCGCTGGTCACTGAGGGCGCGCTGGTCGGGCAGGGGGGCGACGCGACGGAAATGGCGCTGGTACAACAGCTCGATCCGATCTTCGCCGATTTCAATCGTCCGGTTGCCGAAGCGCTGAAGTTGCGCGGTCGCGCTCGCAAAGGCGATGCGCCGCTCAAGGTCGTCATCGACATTCCCGAGCTCGGCGAAACGCGCGAGGGCGACCTGCTGTTCGCAGACATGCGGGTGGACGAAACAACCGACACGGTGTCGCTGCGGGCGCAATTCGACAATCGCGACAACTTGCTGCTGCCGGGGATGTTCGTGCGCGTGCGCACGCCGAACGGTACCGCCAGCGACGCGGTCTACGTGCCGCAGCGAGCGATTCAGCGGCGACCGGGCGGCAATGCTGCGGTGATGGTCGTGGGCGCTGACGGCAAGGCCGAACTGCGCGACGTCCGCACGGGCGCGATGGTCGGCACCGACTGGCAGATTCTCGACGGTTTGAAGGCTGGCGAGCGCTACGTCGCCTCCGGCGCGGCGCGGATCCAGCCTGGTGCCGTGTTGACTGCCGCGCACTGAACTGAATCTTCCCTCCATTGTGCTTGTGCGGGCGCATGGCGCCCCGGTGACCGTCCATGTCCCGATTCTTTATCGACCGCCCCAACTTCGCGTGGGTCGTTGCGATTTTCATCTCGCTCGCCGGCTTGCTGGCCTTGCGCACCTTGCCGGTCGAAAAATATCCGGAAGTTGCGCCGCCGCAGATCAGCATCATGGCCACCTATCCCGGCGCGTCTGCACAGCTCGTCAACGACGCCGTGACCAGCGTCATCGAGCAAGAGCTCAACGGCGCGCGCGACATGCTGTATTACGACTCCAGCAGCTCCAATGGCAGCGCGCAGATCACCATCACATTCCAGCCCGGCACCGATCCCAACATCGCCCAGGTGGACGTGCAGAATCGCATTCGTCAATCCGAGTCGCGACTGCCGGCGGCGGTGACGCAACTTGGCTTGCAGGTCGAACAGACCACTGCCGGCTTCCTGATGCTGTATTCGCTGGTCTACAAGGATGCGACTGCCGTGCAGGATGTCGTGCGCTTGAACGACTACGCGGCCAGGGTGGTCAACGACGAGATCCGCCGTGTTCCCGGCGTGGGCCGCGTGCAGTTCTTCGGCGCTGAGGCTGCGATGCGGGTGTGGGTGGACACCCAGGCATTGCGCGGCTATGGGCTGAGCATTGTCGACGTCAATAACGCAATCCGTGCGCAAAACCTGCAAGTGGCCGCGGGCAGCCTGGGCGAACGCCCAGGCGCGCAAGATCAGGAATTGACCACGACCCTGGTGGTGCCTGGCCTGATGGAATCGCCGCAGGAATTCGGCCAGATCGTCCTGCGTGCGCAGGCCAATGGCGCGGTGGTGCATCTGTCGGACGTGGCGAAGCTGGAGCTTGGGCTGGAGAACTATCAATTCGACGTGCAGGAAAACGGTGGCCCGGCCGCGGGCGCTGCGGTGCAGCTGGCACCGGGCGGCAACGCCGTTGCCACCGTGGCAGCGGTGCGCAAGCGCTTGCAAGAACTGTCGCAGAGCTTTCCGGCAGACATCGCCTACTCGGTACCGTTCGATAGTTCGACCTTCGTCAACGTCGCGATCAAGAAAGTGCTGCACACCTTGCTCGAAGCGATGGCATTGGTGTTCCTGGTGATGTTTGTCTTCCTGCAGAACATCCGCTACACCCTGATCCCGGCAATCGTAGTGCCGGTGTGCCTGCTGGGCACGTTCGCGGTGATGAAGTTGCTGGGCTTCTCGGTGAACATGATGAGCATGTTCGCGATAGTGCTGGCGATCGGCATCCTGGTGGACGATGCGATTGTGGTGGTAGAGAACGTCGAGCGCCTGATGGCCGACGAAGGCCTGTCGCCGCGCGATGCGTCGATGAAAGCGATGACGCAGGTGGGTGGTGCGATCGTCGGCATTACCCTGGTGCTCACTGCGGTGTTTTTGCCACTGGCTTTCATGAGCGGCTCGGTGGGCGTGATCTACAGACAGTTCTCCGCAGTGCTCGCCGTCTCGATCCTGTTTTCCGGTTTCCTGGCGCTGACCATGACACCAGCGCTGTGCGCGACGTTTCTTGCGCCCATCGACGGCCACCAAGAGAAGAACGGCTTTTTTGGTTGGTTCGATCGCAACTTCAATGCACTGACCTCGCGCTTTGATCGGTTGAACCATCGCCTTGTGCACCGTGCCGGGCGCTGCATGCTGGTGTACGCCGTGCTGCTCGGTGTCCTTGGGCTGGCATACGTGCGCCTGCCGGAGGCCTTCGTACCGCAGGAGGACGAGGGCTACATGATCGTGGACATGCAATTGCCGCCCGGTGCCAGTTACAGCCGTACGCGCGCGGCCGGGCAACAGGTCAATGATTACCTCGCCGCGCGGCCGAGCATGCAGGAAGTGACGTTGGTTTACGGTTTCAGCTTCTCGGGAAGCGGTGCCAATGCGGCCATGGCCTTCCCGTCGCTGAGGGATTGGAGCGAACGCAGCGACAGCGAATCGGCGGCCAACGAAGTCGCAGCCGCCAACCTCGCGCTGGGACGCATCAGCGATGCGACCATCATGGCCGTGATGCCGCCACCGATCGACGGCCTGGGCAATTCCGGCGGCTTCTCGCTGCGCGTGCAGGACCGCGGCAATCTTGGGCGCGATGCGCTGATGCAAGCGGTGAACCAGTTGCTGCGTGCGGCCAATCAGTCGCCCAAACTGGCATACGCGATGGTGGAAGGTCTGGCCGATGCGCCGCAGCTGCGGCTGGAGGTGGACCTTGGCAAAGCGGAAGCGTTGGGAGTGAGCTTCCAGAGCGCGATGGACGTGTTATCCAGCGCGTTCGGCTCGACGATCGTCAACGATTTCGTCAACCGCGGCCGCCTGCAGCGCGTGGTGGTGCAGGGCGCTGCAGGCGATCGCGCCACGCCGCAATCGCTGGACACGCTGCATGTCACCAGCAGCACTGGCAGGCAGGTGCCGCTGACGGTGTTCACCACGCAGCGGTGGGAGCAGGGGCCGGTGCAGATTGCTCGCTACAACGGCTATGCATCGGTCAACCTCACCGGCGAGGCTGCGCCCGGCATCAGCTCGGGCGACGCCCTGGCGGAAATGGAACGCCTGGCGGCTGCGCTTCCCCAGGGCATCGGCTACGTAGTCGCCCCTGCAAAACCCCGCGACCCCGCATGAACACAGGGTTTGCGGCGTTACAGCAGGGGCGCCGATCCCTCACAATTGGTCTATCAGCATCTGATTCCTGGGAGTTTTACCGATGGCCCACACCCAGAACGCCGACTTCTTCCGCCAGCCCTTGGCCGAGATGATCGATCCGCGCCACCCGCTGGCGGTGCTGGCCCGTCGGCTGCCCTGGGCGCAGATCGAGGCGGTGTTGGCCCCGCATTTCGCTCGCAAGGTGCGCGCAGGTCGCGCGGTGGCGCAACACGATCTGTTCGGCCCCTCGGTGCAAGTGGCCGGTGCCGGTATTGCCGCTGCCGGCCGCCCACGCCTTCCCATTCGCTTGATGGCCAGCCTGTTGGACCTGAAGCACGCTTACAAGTTCAGCGACGAGGAACTGGTGGAGCGCTGGGCCGAGAACGTGGTCTGGCAGCACTTCAGCGGCATGGCGTTCTATGAGCCGCGCCTGCCCTGCGATGCCACGCAGGTCGGGCGTTTTCGCGCGGCCATCGGTGAGGCCGGGGTCGAGGAACTGCTCAAGGCCACCATCGACACCGCGGTGTCCTCCAAGGCCATCGTGCCCGCCGAGTTCGAACGGCTGATCGTGGACACCACCGTGCAGGAGAAGGCCATTGCTCATCCGGTGGATTGGCGCCTGATGGAGAACGCGCGGCACAAGCTGGTGGCGGCGGCCAAGCGCGCGGGCATCGCGCTCAAGCAGACCTTCGCCAAAGAAACCAAGACGCTGCGGCGCAAAGCCGGCGGCTACGCCCATGCCAGGCAGTTCAAGCGCCTGCGCAAGGTCCTCAAACGCCAGCGCACGCTCCTGGGCATCGTACTGCGCGAGGTGCAGCGCAAGATCGGGCAAGCCAGCCAGGCCACGGCGCCGGCGCTGGAGAATCTGCACACGCTGATGCAGCGCGCCGAGCGCATCCATGCTCAGCAACCCAATGGCAAGAACAAACTCTATGCCCTGCACGCGCCCGAAGTGGAGTGCATCGGCAAGGGCAAGGCGCGCAAGCCCTACGAGTTCGGGGTGAAGGTCAGCGTGGCCATCACGCACAAACAGGGCCTGATGGTCGGCGCGCGCAGCTTCACCGGCACCCCCTATGACGGCCACACGTTGCACGAGCAACTGGAGCAGGCCCGGATCCTGAGCGAGGACACAGCAGGCGCACCTAAACAGGTGGTGGTGGACCTGGGCTTTCGCGGTGTGGATGCGGCCAATCCCGGCGTTGAGATCATCCACCGGGGCACGTTCAAACGCCTGACAGATGAGCAGCGCCGCTGGCTGAAGCGACGCCAGGCGGTGGAGCCGGCCATCGGACACTTGAAGCACGACAACGGCATGGATCGGTGCTGGTTGCAAGGAGCGAACGGCGATGCGCTGCACGCAGTGCTGTGCGCGGCGGGGTACAACATCCGCTGGTTGCTGCGGGCCATGGTGCGTCTGGGACTGAAGGGTCTTTTTGCGCCTATGGTTGCGAGACTCATCATGCTGGCCACAGTGCTCGCAATGTCATTGCGAGCGAGGAACACACGCCCACATCGGTTGGCTTGGTGTGTTTGGTGAATTTTGCAGGGGCGACTACGTATGGTCGGCGCTGTCGTATCAAGAAAAAGCCGCTGGCACACAGGCGCCGATGCTGCTCGGTCTGGCCTTGCTGGTGGTGTTCCTGCTGTTGGTCGCGCTGTACGAAAGCTGGGCGATTCCGTTTTCGGTGATGCCGATTGGCGCGGTCGGAGCGACCGCCGCGGTGTGGTTGGCCGGGCTTTCCAACGACGTTTACTTCAAGGTCGGGCTGATCACCATGATTGGCCTGGCCGCCAAGAACGCGATCCTGATCGTGGAATTCGCCAAGGAATTGCACGCGCGGGGCGCACGCGTGCCCGAGGCCGCGATGCAAGCGGCCAGGCTGCGCTTCCGCCCGATCGTGATGACCTCGCTGGCCTTCATCCTCGGTGTGATTCCGCTGGTGATCGCACGTGGTGCGGGCGCAGCCAGCCAGAGCGCGTTGGGCACCGGCGTGATCGGCGGGATGCTGGCGGCCAGTACGCTCGGCGTGGTGTTCAACCCGATCTTTTTCACCTGGGTGATGTCGTATATCGCTGCCCGCAAGAGTGCAGGGGAAACACCGTCCGAGCCGTCTGTATGAGCATGCGGGGGGAACGGTGTGCTGGCATGATCGACGGTGAGAAGAGGGCGGCAATCAGCGCGATGGCGATCGCGCTTACGTGGCGCCGCATTCGGCAGACGCATCAATGACCCGATGCGCTTTCGGAAGCCTGAGCGCGTGTCAGCGAGGACGTCTGGTCTTTAGCTGACCTGCAGCGCGGAGCAGTCCAAGCGCCCACTCCACGCGGTCTGCTGCAGCGTCGATCAGGCTGCCTGGGTGTTCGCCCAGCAATGCGCGAAGTTGATGCGGGGCAAACTGCTATGCCCAGGCTTCGGTAGTCACTCAAGACCCTCGCTGCGCGTAGCGCCATTCAAACGCTACAGGGGACAGGTCGCCAGTTGAACCGTGGCGGCGGTTGGGATTGTAGAAGAGGGTCGGCAGGGATTCGTGTAAAACACAGCCAAAAGTGAGCTAACTTGCTGTCAGTAGAGGTTTCTTACTCGAATCCCTGCCGCCACTCAGATCGTCCCTCCGACTGAGCCTGACTGAGGCAATAGCTCCATCAACCATGCGAGCTCCTCTTCGTTGAATGCCGGGAAATCATCCGCTGCCCCTGCGAAGGGGGCCGCATCTTGTTCCCACATCACGGTGCTGGACGCTGCCAGGTCGGCAGCGATGGGCGTACCAGGATCCGGGAGGCCGCCCCCGATCCTGGTACGCGGGCGTTTTACCCTCCAGCTGAGGGGCAAATGCAGCGCATCGCGCTGTTCGGGAACGCGCACCTCGAAAGAGTGCTGTGCGGAGGGGCCGGTGACAGCACGATCCGATCGGGACCGTTTACGGCTGCTTGCCCCTGTCTGATCTCCCTCGTGCATTGGGCTAGGCGCATCAAGGTCACGCTCCAGCGAATCGGCGAATGCATGCAAAGACGCCTGATCCGGTGTTTGAGCTGAAGTAGGGGACGGTTTGGCCCTTTTCATCCCTGATGCCTGGAGGATACGGTCCCAACGCTGCGAGGCTGGGGGGAGCGTTCCACCGCGGGCTTCGAGTTCGGTGACGCCCACTCTGCGAAAGAGCTGTACCAACCCGTTCCTGCTCATCCCGAACTGCGTCATGGCCTCATCGAATGCTTGCGCTGGGTGGGAGTGGCTCTGGAAAAAACCAAGCACGCGAACCACGTGCGCGTAGTCGGCAACGCGATGGGACGTGCGTTCGCCAATACGGCGATTGACTCTTCTGATCAATTCCGGCGCGTGCGGCAATCCCTTTTTCACTGCATCCATGGCAGGACGTCCGCCGAGGCAGGCCAAGGCGACGAGGTGGTCGTTGGTCAACGCGGCCAACGCCGGATCAGGGCGAGATAACTGGGCAACAATGCTCTCCAGCGCCTGCTTGCCGCCATTGCTGGCGATGGCCACCACCTGGTTCGGGGTCAGGCCATGGTCCTGGCACAGCACCGGCAACAGCCGCTGCACCGTCTCCAGCGCCTGCTTGCCGCCACTATTGCTGGCGATGGCCACGACCTGGTCCGGGGTCAGTCCATGGTCCTGGCACAGCACCGGCAACAGCCGCTGCACCGTCTCCAGCGCCTGCTTGCCGCCATTGCTGGCGATGGCCACCACCTGGTCCAGGGTCAGGCCATGGTCCTGGCACAGCACCGGCAACAGCCGCTGCACCGTCTCCAGCGCCTGCTTGCCGCCAATATTGCTGGCGATGGCCACCACTTGGTCCGGGGTCAGGCCATGGGCCTGGCACAGCACCGGCAACAGCCGCTGCACCGTCTCCAGCGCCTGCTTGCCGCCATCGTGGCTGGCGATGGCCACCACCTGCGCCGGGGTCAGGCCATGGGCCTGGCACAGCACCGGCAACAGCCGCTGCACCGTCTCCAGCGCCTGCTTGCCGCCATTGCTGGCGATGGCCACCACCTGGTCCGGGGTCAGACCATGGGCCTGGCACAGCACCGGCAACAGCCGCTGCACCGTCTCCAGCGCCTGCTTGCCGCCGCCATTGCTGGCGATGGCCACCACCTGGTCCGGGGTCAGGCCATGGGCCTGGCACAGCACCGGCAACAGCCGCTGCACCGTCTCCAGCGCCTGCTTGCCGCCATCGTGGCTGGCGATGGCCACCACCTGGTCCGGGGTCAGGCCATGGGCCTGGCAGAGCACCGGCAACAGCCGCTGCACCGTCTCCAGCGCCTGCTTGCCGCCGCCATGGCTGGCGATGGCCACCACCTGGTCCGGGGTCAGGCCATGGGCCTGGCACAGCACCGGCAACAGCCGCTGCACCGTCTCCAGCGCCTGCTTGCCGCCAATATTGCTGGCGATGGCCACCACCTGGTCCGGGGTCAGGCCATGGTCCTGGCACAGCACCGGCAACAGCCGCTGCACCGTCTCCAGCGCCTGCTTGCCGCCATCGTGGCTGGCGATGGCCACCACCTGGTCCGAGGTCAGGCCATGGTCCTGGCACAGCACCGGCAACAGCCGCTGCACCGTCTCCAGCGCCTGCTTGCCACCGTTATTGCTGGCGATGGCCACCACCTGTGCCGGGGTCAGGTTCAGGGGGGCACCCGTCAGTGCATTGCGCGATGCATGCACTGCCTCCACTGCGGTCACGCCGCCACGTTTTGCAATCTTGACAAGTTGGCCTGTGTCCAACTGTAACGGTGGACCTCTCAACTCTCCCGCCACCGTGAGCAAGGCCTCCAGGGCGCGTGCGCCGGACCACTGTTTGCCGACGCCAACGATGTCTTCGTGTGTCGCCTCTGGTAACGCCGCGATCATGTCCTGATACTTGACAGCGACGGTCCCTAACGCTGCCGGGTGTCGGCTGAGCGCAACGATGTGCGCGTGTGTAAACCCATGGCCCACCAGTGCCTCGTGGTGCTGCGCCACTGTCGAACGCACCTTCGGTTTGATCTTCTCTTGCTGCTGCTGACTGTAGCCGAGCGTGCGTAGATCCACCTGCGCGGCCGGCGAAGCGTCGGAGGGTTGCGCCGCACGCCGTCGCGGGGCCGGCTTGGCGCGCGGCGGCCGCGCGGCAGTGACAGCGACACGCACGGTGGGTGGCGGGTCATCGGCTGCACGCAGACCCGATTGCACCTCATCGCACTCTGCTGGGGCAGCCGCTGTATGCGGCGTGCCGACGGCAGGCATCGAATCAAGAAGCGATGTATCAAGAAGCGACGGATCGAACTGACGGAGCAGATCGCTGAAGCTGCCCGCCGAGAACGCAGGCGAGGGCGCAGGGGGAGATGGCAGCCGGGTCCGGGACATCGTCCGCCGAGCGGGCAAGCCATCCAGGGGGCCGCCAGCAGGCGGAGCCCCCCCCGATCTGCAGTCGGCTGAACCCTATCCGGTTGGGGTCCGGGCAGAAGCTCGCGGGCAGGACTTGGCGTGCGCGAACGAATGGGATCCATCAGGCATACCTCTTTACATGGTCGCCTCCAGACTAGCGGTCTGTGGTCCCTACATAGCTTCCGAGGCCGCATGGCAGTACACAACTTCGGGTGATCCTGGCAACCCTCGACGACCAGGGTGAGGCGCAGACATGAAGGCGATCCCGGACCCGCATGGAGGATCGGCAGAAGGTTGTGAAAAATTTCTGTGCTGACAGCGAGTGAACCCACTTTTGGCTGTTTTTTATACGAATCCCTGCCAACCCTCGAGTACGTCCCGCAGGTAGATCATTTCTGCGCCTTGAGACAAACGCGACCCCGGAGACCTGGTGGCAGTAGGCGTTCGCGGGGTCGCCGAGCGCGTATTGCGTTCTTCGGACATCAGCAGCGACCACTCCCGTGCGATGGCGCAGGTCAGCGCCCAGTACCGCATGCCGCAGGGCTCGATGTCGTAATTTTCTGGTGTGAAGAATCGATGTCCCTGAAAACCAAAACCGGCCCAAGGGCCGGTCAGGTCTACGCGCTCGTAGGTGTCAAAGGTCATTGTTCAGTCCGCTTCCTGTGGAGTGACCGGCAGTAATCGTGGTGCCGGTAGTCCTGCGCTGACGCTGCGCAGCGTGAAGTAGCCCAGGCACAGGGCCACCACACCTGCGAACGCTGCGGTCATCAGCTGGCCGACGCAGATGCCCAGGGCGATTTCCCACCAACGCCCATCTTGGTTGTTCTGCGGTCTGTAGCTCATACGGTCCCCAATGACGATGCTCCGGGATTGTAGGGGTGTAGGGGCATCGCCCCTACGGATAACGCCTCACCCGCGCCGTGGACTTCGTGGCCCACGTGTACGCCGGACCACACGCGCTCTGTCGGCGAACCCCGCGCGATCCACCACTGATAACCGCATTTCACGCCTGCGCCGGAGTAGAGGGTCGGCAGGGATTCGTGTAAAACACAGCCAAAAGTGAGCTAACTTGCTGTCAGTAAAGGTTTCTTACTCGAATCCCTGCCGCCCCTCAGATCGTCCCTCCGACTGAGCCTGACTGAGGCAATAGCTCCATCAACCATGCGAGCTCCTCTTCGTTGAATGCCGGGAAATCATCCGCTGCCCCTGCGAAGGGGGCCGCATCTTGTTCCCACAGCACGGTGCTGGACGCTGCCAGGTCGGCAGCGATGGGCGTACCAGGATCCGGGAGGCCGCCCCCGATCCTGGTACGCGGGCGTTTTACCCTCCAGCTGAGGGGCAAATGCAGCGCATCGCGCTGTTCGGGAACGCGCACCTCGAAAGATTGCTGTGTGGAGGGGTCGGTGACAGCACGATCCGATCGGGACCGTTTACGGCTGCTTGCCCGCGTCTGATCTCCCTCGTGCATTGGGCTGGGCGCATCAAGGTCACGCTCCAGCGAATCGGCGAATGCATGCAAAGACGCCTGATCCGGTGTTTGAGCTGAAGTAGGGGACGGTTTGGCCCTTTTCATCCCTGATGCCTGGAGGATACGGTCCCAACGCTGCGAGGCTGGGGGGAGCGTTCCGTAGCGGGCTTCGAATTCGGTGACGCCCACTCTGCGAAAGAGCTGTACCAAGCCGTGCCTGCTCATCCCGAACTGCGTCATGGCGTCATCGAATGCTTGCGCTGGGTGGGAGTGGCTCTGGAAAAAACCAAGCACGCGCACCACGTGCGCGAGGTCGGGAACGCGATGGGACGTGCGTTCGGGAATACGGCGATTGATTCTTCTGATCAATTCCGGCGCGTGCGGCAATCCCTTTTTCACTGCATCCAGGGCAGGACGTCCGCCGAGGCAGGCCAAGGCGACGAGGTGGTCGTTGGTCAACGCGGCCAACGCCGGATCAGGGCGAGATAACTGGGCAACAATGCTCTCCAGCGCCTGCTTGCCGCCATTGCTGGCGATGGCCACCACCTGGTTCGGGGTCAGGCCATGGTCCTGGCACAGCACCGGCAACAGCCGCTGCACCGTCTCCAGCGCCTGCTTGCCGCCAATATTGCTGGCGATGGCCACGACCTGGTCCGGGGTCAGGCCATGGTCCTGGCACAGCACCGGCAACAGCCGCTGTACCGTCTCCAGCGCCTGCTTGCCGCCAATATTGCTGGCGATGGCCACGACCTGGTCCGGGGTCAGGCCATGTGCCTGGCACAGCACCGGCAACAGCCGCTGCACCGTCTCCAGCGCCTGCTTGCCGCCATTGCTGGCGATGGCCACCACCTGGTCCAGGGTCAGGCCATGGTCCTGGCACAGCACCGGCAACAGCCGCTGCACCGTCTCCAGCGCCTGCTTGCCGCCATCGTGGCTGGCGATGGCCACGACCTGGTCCGGGGTCAGGCCATGGTCCTGGCACAGCACCGGCAACAGCCGCTGCACCGTCTCCAGCGCCTGCTTGCCGCCGTTATTGTTGGCGATGGCCACGACCTGGGCCGGGGTCAGGCCATGGTCCTGGCACAGCACCGGCAACAGCCGTTGCACCGTCTCCAGCGCCTGCTTGCCGCCGCTATTGCTGGCGATGGCCACCACCTGGGCCGGGGTCAGGCCATGGTCCTGGCACAGCACCGGCAACAGCCGCTGCACCGTCTCCAGCGCCTGCTTGCCGCCATCGTGGCTGGCGATGGCCACCACTTGGTCCGGGGTCAGGCCATGGGCCTGGCACAGCACCGGCAACAGCCGCTGCACCGTCTCCAGCGCCTGCTTGCCGCCGTTATTGTTGGCGATGGCCACCACTTGGTCCGGGGTCAGGCCATGGTCCTGGCACAGCACCGGCAACAGCCGCTGCACCGTCTCCAGCGCCTGCTTGCCGCCGTTATTGTTGGCGATGGCCACCACTTGGTCCGGGGTCAGGCCATGGTCCTGGCACAGCACCGGCAACAGCCGTTGCACCGTCCCCAGCGCCTGCTTGCCGCCGCCATGGCTGGCGATGGCCACCACCTGGTCCGGGGTCAGGCCATGGTCCTGGCACAGCACCGGCAACAGCCGCTGCACCGTCTCCAGCGCCTGCTTGCCGCCGCCATTGCTGGCGATGGCCACCACCTGGTCCGGGGTCAGGCCATGGGCTTGGCACAGCACCGGCAACAGCCGCTGCACCGTCGCTAGCGCCTGCTTGCCGCCAATATTGCTGGCGATGGCCACCACCTGGTCCGGGGTCAGGCCATGGGCCTGGCACAGCACCGGCAACAGCCGCTGCACCGTCTCCAGCGCCTGCTTGCCGCCATCGTGGCTGGCGATGGCCACCACTTGGTCCGGGGTCAGGCCATGGGCCTGGCACAGCACCGGCAACAGCCGCTGCACCGTCTCCAGCGCCTGCTTGCCGCCGTTATTGTTGGCGATGGCCACCACTTGGTCTGGGGTCAGGCCATGGGCCTGGCACAGCACCGGCAACAGCCGCTGCACCGTCTCCAGCGCCTGCTTGCCGCCATTGCTGGCGATGGCCACCACCTGGTCCGGGGTCAGGCCATGGGCCTGGCACAGCACCGGCAACAGCCGTTGCACCGTCTCCAGCGCCTGCTTGCCGCCGCCATGGCTGGCGATGGCCACGACCTGGTCCGGGGTCAGGCCATGGTCCTGGCACAGCACCGACAACAGCCGCTGCACCGTCTCCAGCGCCTGCTTGCCGCCAATATTGCTGGCGATGGCCACCACCTGGTCCGGGGTCAGGCCATGGTCCTGGCACAGCACCGGCAACAGCCGCTGCACCGTCTCCAGCGCCTGCTTGCCGCCACTATTGCTGGCGATGGCCACCACCTGGTCCGGGGTCAGGCCATGGTCCTGGCACAGCACCGGCAACAGCCGCTGCACCGTCTCCAGCGCCTGCTTGCCGCCGCCATGGCTGGCGATGGCCACGACCTGGTCCGGGGTCAGGCCATGGTCCTGGCACAGCACCGGCAACAGCCGCTGCACCGTCTCCAGCGCCTGCTTGCCGCCATCGTGGCTGGCGATGGCCACCACCTGGTCCGAGGTCAGGCCATGGTCCTGGCACAGCACCGGCAACAGCCGCTGCACCGTCTCCAGCGCCTGCTTGCCGCCAATATTGCTGGCGATGGCCACCACCTGGTCCGGGGTCAGGCCATGGTCCTGGCACAGCACCGGCAACAGCCGCTGCACCGTCTCCAGCGCCTGCTTGCCGCCATCGTGGCTGGCGATGGCCACGACCTGGTCCGGGGTCAGGCCATGGGCCTGGCACAGCACCGGCAACAGCCGCTGCACCGTCTCCAGCGCCTGCTTGCCGCCGCCATTGCTGGCGATGGCCACGACCTGGTCCGGGGTCAGGCCATGGGCCTGGCACAGCACCGGCAACAGCCGCTGCACCGTCTCCAGCGCCTGCTTGCCGCCATCGTGGCTGGCGATGGCCACGACCTGGTCCGGGGTCAGGCCATGGGCCTGGCACAGCACCGGCAACAGCCGCTGCACCGTCTCCAGCGCCTGCTTGCCGCCATCGTGGCTGGCGATGGCCACCACCTGGTCCGGGGTCAGGCCATGGGCCTGGCACAGCACCGGCAACAGCCGCTGCACCGTCGCCAGCGCCTGCTTGCCGCCGTTATTGTTGGCGATGGCCACCACCTGGTCCGGGGTCAGGCCATGGGCCTGGCACAGCACCGGCAACAGCCGCTGCACCGTCGCCAGCGCCTGCTTGCCGCCGTTATTGTTGGCGATGGCCACCACCTGGTCCGGGGTCAGGCCATGGTCCTGGCACAGCACCGGCAACAGCCGTTGCACCGTCTCCAGCGCCTGCTTGCCGCCGCCATTACTGGCGATGGCCACCACCTGGTCCGGGGTCAGGCCATGGTCCTGGCACAGCACCGGCAACAGGCGCTGCACCGTCTCCAGCGCCTGCTTGCCGCCATGGCTGGCGATGGCCACGACCTGGTCCGGGGTCAGGCCATGGTCCTGGCACAGCACCGGCAACAGCCGCTGCACCGTCTCCAGCGCCTGCTTGCCGCCATCGTGGCTGGCGATGGCCACCACCTGGTCCGGACTCAGGCCATGGTCCTGGCACAGCACCGGCAACAGGCGCTGCACCGTCTCCAGCGCCTGCTTGCCGCCGTTATTGTTGGCGATGGCCACCACTTGGTCCGGGGTCAGGCCATGGGCCTGGCACAGCACTGGCAACAGCCGCTGCACCGTCTCCAGCGCCTGCTTGCCGCCATGGCTGGCGATGGCCACGACCTGGTCCGGGGTCAGGCCATGGTCCTGGCACAGCACCGGCAACAGCCGCTGCACCGTCTCCAGCGCCTGCTTGCCGCCAATATTGCTGGCGATGGCCACCACTTGGTCCGGGGTCAGGTTCAGGGGGGCACCCGTCAGTGCATTGCGCCATGCATGCACTGCCTCCACTGCGGTCACGCCGCCACGTTTTGCAATCTTGAGAAGTTGGCCTGTGTCCAACTGTAACGGCGGACCTCTCAACTCCCTCGCCTCCGTGAGCAAGGCCTCCAGGGCGCGTGCGCCGGACCACTGTTTGCCGACGCCAACGATGTCTTCGTGTGTCGCCTCTGGCAACGCCGTGATTATGTCCTGATACGTGACAGCAACGGTCCCTAACGCTGCCGGGTGTTGGCTGAGCGCAACGATGTGCGCGTGTGTAAACCCATGGCCCACCAGTGCCTCGTGGTGCTGCGCCACTGTCGAACGCACCTTCGGTTTGATCTTCTCTTGCTGCTGCTGACTGTAGCCGAGCGTGCGTAGATCCACCTGCGCGGCCGGCGAAGCGTCGGAGGGTTGCGCCGCACGCCGTCGCGGGGCCGGCTTGGCGCGCGGCGGCCGCGCGGCAGTGACAGCGACACGCACGGTGGGTGGCGGGTCATCGGCTGCACGCAGACCCGATTGCACCTCATCGCACTCTGCTGGGGCAGCCGCTGTATGCGGCGTGCCGACGGCAGGCATCGAATCAAGAAGCGATGTATCAAGAAGCGACGGATCGAACTGACGGAGCAGATCGCTGAAGCTGCCCGCCGAGAACGCAGGCGAGGGCGCAGGGGGAGATGGCAGCCGGGTCCGGGACATCGTCCGCCGAGCGGGCAAGCCATCCAGGGGGCCGCCAGCAGGCGGAGCCCCCCCCGATCTGCAGTCGGCTGAACCCTATCCGGTTGGGGTCCGGGCAGAAGCTCGCGGGCAGGACTTGGCGTGCGCGAACGAATGGGATCCATCAGGCATACCTCTTTACATGGTCGCCTCCAGACTAGCGGTCTGTGGTCCCTACATAGCTTCCGAGGCCGCATGGCAGTACACAACTTCGGGTGATCCTGGCAACCCTCGACGACCAGGGTGAGGCGCAGACCTAATGCACGCGCTGTTCAATCGGCATAACGTGGTAGCCATCTCACATTAGGCCCAGCCGCGCAGGAGCCGCCTGTGTCACCGCGCGCCACGCTCGGACTGCCGCGCACTGGACATCGATTCGGCCACCGAGATCTTGTCTGCCACCGCTTTCTGCATTGGCGAGCCGGTCTCCAGCAAGCCATGCAGATGGCGCCAATGTGCGGTGGCCGCGGCGAAGTCTTGCTGCTGAAAATCGCTGATGCCCAGTAACCACAAACCGCGCTGATTGTCCGGCTCGCGGGCGATCACGTGCTGCAATCTTGCGCGCGACGCGGCATCGATGGCGAAGTCGCTGTGCGTGGCCATATCTGCCGCCACCCAGCCGACAATGGCGGCGCTGATGTCGGGTGCGATCCTGAGCGCTTGCGCATAGGCCTCACGCGCGTCGGCGGGGCGATCGTTGTGCTCGTCCCTTTTGGCCTGCTGCATCCAGCGTTCCAGCGCTTGTTCCTGCGTGTCGTCAGCGGTGCTCGCAGCCTGTGCCTGCCCGGCAGCAGCCGCTGGTGGTGCCACTGCTTCGGCTTGCGGTGGCCGCGCTGCATACACGTGCGTGGCCATTGCCTCCGGCGCGCCCACCAGCCGGTATAAACCGGCCGTGGCCAGCGGCAGGCCGAGGAGCAGCAGGATCGGCAAGCTGTAGCGCGCGTTGCCAGTACCGGTGGGCCGGCGCAGCAGCGGCACCAACAACAGCAGCAACGCCAACGCCACCAACGCTGCGCTTGCGACATAAAAACCCATCATCACCACTCTTCCTCAGCCTGAGGCGCCACCGGTGTCCCGATGCGCGCACGTTTGCGCACGGTGTGGATCACCACGCCCGCACCACCAGCCAACATCAGCGCCGGCCCGAACCACAGCAACCAGGTGCCGCGCTTGACCGGTGGGTCGTACAGCACGAAATCCGAATAGCGCTCGACCATGTATTGCTTGATCTGCGCATCGCTCTTGCCGGCCTGCAGCTGCGCGAACACCTGATGCCGCAGGTCGCGCGCGAGGCTGGCGTTGGAATCGGCGAGGTTTTCGTTTTGGCACACCAGGCAGCGCAACTGTGCGGTCAAGCGCTGATAGCGCGCTTCGTCGCTGCGGTTTTTGAACGGTAGTGGGTCCACGGCCTGCGCCGCCAGCGAGGGGGCAAGTAGCACGCCGAGCAGCAACACCAGCAACAGACGCACACGGCGGCCTTGTGTGCGCCAGTGCCAGTGCCAATGCAACAGCAGTGCGTGACGCGCCGACGCCATCATGGCGTGCCCTTGGGCAGCGCGGCGATGGCCGGCAGCAACTCGTCGTCGATGGCATCCGGCGTCAGCACGCCGATGTGCTTGTAGCGGATCACGCCTTGCGCATCGATCAGGAATGTCTCTGGGGCGCCGTACACGCCGAAGTCGATGGCGGTCTGGCCGGCTTCATCGGCAATCACCACTGCATACGGGTTGCCGAGTCGCGCGAGCCAGGCGGTGGCATCGGCGGGCACGTCTTTGTAGTTGTAGCCGATCAATGGCACGCCGAGGCGGCTGGCCTGCGCCATCAACACCGGGTGCTCGTGCACGCATTCGGCGCACCAGCTGCCGAACACGTTGAGCACGTACGGCTTGCCCAGCAATTGATCGCGGCTCACGCGTTGTTCGTGCTGATCCAGCCGCGGCAACGAGAACGCCGGTGCGGGCTTGCCGATTAACGGCGAGGGCACATCGCGCGGATTGTGCTGCATCGTCCACAGGATGCCGAAGCCGAACAGCGCCGCCAGCAACAGGAAGCCCAGCAAGGGCAGCAGACGATTCACCGGAGCGATTCCTGTGCGATGACGACAGCCGGATGCGCCGCAGATGTGGCCGATGTAGTGACAGTCGCCGGTGCACGAAAGCGACGTGCGCAGGCACTGACGAGACCACCCAGCATCATCAGCAGGCCGCCGGCCCAGATCCAGCGAATGAAGGGTTTGTAGTACAGCCGCAGCGTCCAGTCGTTTTCGATGTGCTGGTCGTCCAAGGGCTCGCCGAGCGCGACATACAGGTCGCGGGTGATGCCGGGATCGATCGCCGATTCGGTCTGGATCCGCTCGCTGCTGTACAGACGTTTTTGCGGATGCAATTGCGCGACCACCTGGCCGTCGCGGCTGACCTGCACGCTGCCTTGTTCGGCCTTCCAGTTCGGCCCATCCATCAGCTGCACGCCATCGAAGCGGAAGTTGTAGCCGGCAATCTGCGCGCTCGCGCCGGGCGATAGCCGCACATCGCGTTCTACCGACAGGCTTTCGGACACCAGCACACCGGCTACGAACACCGCCACGCCCGCGTGCGCGATCAGCATGCCGGCCATTTCAGCGGGAAAGCGTCGCCCGTGCGGCATCTCGCGCCAGCGTTTGACCACGTACAACGCGGTGCCCGCGGCCACCCATGCGGCGACGCCCATGCCGGCGATCGCCTTGGCCTGACCATCGGCAAACACGCTGCCGACCAGCGCGCACGCAATCGCGGCGATGCCGGCGCGCGTGCCGAGTGTCTGCAACGGTGCGGCCTCGGCTTTGCCCCAGTGCAGGTACGGACCGAACGGCAGCAACAGCAGCACCGGCAACATCAACAGCGGAAACAGCAGGCCGAAGTAGGGCGGCCCTACCGACACCTTACCCAGGCCAAAGGCATCGGCGATCAGCGGGAACAAGGTGCCCAACAGCACCATGGCCGCGGCCACGGTAAGCAACAGGTTGCCGATGAGAATGCCGGTTTCGCGCGAGGCGGCGGCGAAGGGTTTGCCGCTGGCAATTTTGGGGGCGCGCAGTGCATACAACAGCAACGAACCACCGACCACCGCGACCAGAAAAATGAGGATGTACAAGCCGCGACGCGGATCGGCAGCGAAGGCATGCACCGAGGTCAGCACGCCCGAGCGCACCAGGAAGGTGCCCAGCAACGACAGCGAGAACGCCAGGATCGACAGCAGGATGGTCCATGCGCGCAGGCTGCCGCGTTTTTCGGTCACTGCCTGGGTGTGGATCAATGCGGTACCGACCAGCCATGGCATGAAACTGGCGTTTTCCACCGGGTCCCAGAACCACCAGCCGCCCCAGCCCAGTTCCGCATAGGCCCACCAGCTACCGGCGACGATGCCGGCGGTGAGACAGGCCCAGGCGACATTGGTCCACGGTCGCGCCCAGCGTACCCAGGCCTGTTCCAGTTCGCCGCCGAGCAATGCCGCGACCGCAAATGCGAACGCCACCGAGAAGCCGACATAGCCGGTGTACAGCACCGGCGGGTGGAAGGTCATGCCCGGATCCTGCAGCACCGGATTGAGTTCGTTGCCATCCAGCGGAATCGGCGACAGCCGCGCGAATGGATTGGAGGTCAGCAGGATGAAAGCCAGAAAGCCCACCGAGATCAGTCCCAGCACCGCCAGCACGCGGGCGGCGAAGTGCTGCGGCAGATGTCGGCTGAAGGCGGCCAACAGCACCGTCCAGGTGGCCAGGATGGCGATCCACAACAGCAACGAGCCTTCGTGCGCGCCCCACACCGCGGCGAAGCGGTAGTACCAGGGCAGGGCGATGTTGGCGTTGGCGGCGACGTAGCCCACCGAAAAATCCAGCGACAACAGCGACCAGGCAAGCAAGCCGAACGCGATCCACACGAACACCGCCTGGCCCACCGCCGCAGGCCGCGCGATGTCCATCAACGCGGTGTTGCCACGCCACGCACCGATCAACGGCAACACGCTCTGGGCAAGCGATAACAATAGCGCCAGGATCAAGGCGATCTGGCCGAGTTCAGGCGTCATGGGCGAATCGCAAGGTGAAACGGAACGGAGTCATCGATGGACGTGGCACCAACCACAAGCGCATCAACGCGGCGTGGTCAGCGGTGCGGCGGTGGCGGGGATCGGTTTTCCGAGGTGGCCCTCGGCCATCGCATCCTTCAACTCCTTCGGCATGTAGGTTTCGTCGTGCTTGGCCAGTACTTCGTTGGCGACAAAGCGCCCGCCCTGCATGCGCCCGTTGGCGATGACCGATTGGTTGTCGCGGAACAGGTCCGGAAGAATGCCGGTGTACTCCACCGGGGTGGCGGTGTTCTTATCGATGACGGTGAAGCTGACTTTCAGCGAATCGGCCGCGCGCTGGATCGAGCCGGCCTTGACCATGCCGCCGAGCCGGAACTGCTGATAGCCGGCCGCTGCGCCGGCGCGTACCTGGCTGGGGGTAAACAGATAGCTCATGTTCCGCTGCAGCGCGAACACGATGAGCGTCACGGCCAGCGCGGCGGCGGCAAGGACGCCGATCACCAAGCACAGACGTTGTTTGCGCGTGGCATTCATGGCGCCTCCCGCTCCAGCACTGGGGCGGGTTGATCGCGTGCAGGCCGCGGTGCCTGCCGCTGCAGCTGGCCGCGCAGTGCGCGCGGCCAGCGGCGACGTCGCAGCCAGGGCGCTGCAAGATCGGCCAGCAGCACCAGCACGAATAATGCATAAGCGGTCCACACGTAGTGGCCGTAGCCGCCCATCGCCAGGAAGGTGCTCATGCGGTGCGCTCCGCCAACACGATGCGGCGGACCCACTCCTTGCCACTTTCAAGAGCCAGCAATTCCACACGCACGCGGCCGAACAGGCTGGCGACGTAGTAGCACTTGGTGGCCAGCATCATGGTCAGCAGTGGCCACAGCATGTCTGCGCTCATCTTGGAGGGGCCGAGCAGGCGCACGGTGGACCCTTGGTGCAGTGTGTTCCACCACACCACCGAATAATGCACGATCGGCAGATTGGCCAGGCCCACCAGCGCCAGCAACCCGGCTGCGCGCATCGCCTGACGACGGTCTTCCACGGCGTGATACAGACCCAGCACGCCCAGATACAGAAACAGCAGCAGCAACTCCGAGGTGAGCCGCGCATCCCAGGTCCACCAGGTGCCCCACATCGGCTTGCCCCACAGTGCGCCGGTGCACAGGGTGATGAAGGTAAAGGCCGCGCCGATCGGCGCCGAGGCCATGGTCACCACTTCGGCCAGCTTGATCCGCCACACCAGCGCAATGAATGCCGAAACGCCCATCGCCGCGTAGATGAAAAGACTCATCCAGGCACTGGGCACGTGGATGAAAATGATGCGATAGGCATCGTGTTGCTGATAGTCCGGCGGCGCCAGCACCAGGCCGCCGTACGCGGCCACTGCGCCGAGCAGCAACGCTAGCCCCAGCGCCCACGGGCGCACGTTGCCGGCGAGGCGATAGAACGTGGGCGGCGAACTGAGTTGGTGCAGCCACAAGGGAATCCACTTGGCCATGCCGGTGCCGTCAGTTGGAGTGTCTGGCGTGAGGCGCCAACGCCTGCACTGCGGCGCCGGCGTTGACCTGCAACTGCCCGTCGGAGACCTTGCTGGTGCGCTGCATGAGCGCGCGCAAGGCCTTGGCATCCATCGACGGTTGCAGCGACAACAGCAGCGCGGCCATGCCGCTGACATGCGCGGTGGCCATCGACGAGCCGGAGGTAAAGTCGTAACGGCCGTTCGGCTGCGTGGTCAGGATGTCCGTGCCGGGCGCGCTGAGCACGCCCGGCATGGCCGGCGTTGCGCTGCTGCTGCGCACCACCAGTACGCCGGGTACGTCGTTGGGAAACCCGTCCAGACGCTCGTTCGGCGGCATTGCCGCCACCACGATGCGGCCCTGTTGCACCAGCTGCTCCAGCATCTTGCTCAACAGCGGATCGGCCGGGCCGCCCAGGCTCAGATTGATCACGCGCGCGGAGCTGTTGTTGATCGCCGCCAGCGCCTTGGCCAGGGTGAAGGTATTGCAGCGTGCAGTGGCGCCCACGGTGGGCGCGTACCAGCACGCCTTGTAGACGCTCAACATGGCCTTGGGGGCCATGCCGACGATGCCTTGGTGATTGTTGCTGCCGGCGGCAATGATGCCGGCCACTTCGGTGCCGTGCGAGTCGGTGCTGGTCATGACTGGTTTGTCATCGACCAGATCGTGCACGTCGCGGATGCGCGCTTTCAGATCCGGGTGGTTGGTATCTACGCCGGTATCGACGACCGCGATCACCACCCCGCGCCCCTGTGTCACGGTCTGCGCGCTGGCGGCATCGGTGTCGATGAAGCCGCGTTGCATGTCAACGTACGGGTCGTTGTAGCTGGACAGCGGGGTGGTCTTTTCCGACGCGTCGGCGGAGAACACCGAGAAATCCTGCACCGGTTGCACCAGCTCCACGCCTTCGTCGTCAGCGAGTGCACTGACCAGTTCATCGCGCGACACGCCCGGCGGCGGTTGCAGCACAGCGCAATACAGACCCAGCGAAGTGATTGGCCAGGCCGAGACTTCGCGCAATTTGTAGCGTTGCTTGATGCTGTCCATGTGCGCGGCCGCCTTCTGGCCGGCGCCGTAATAGCTGGACGCATAGCCGATCAGGCTGGAGCCGGCGCGGGCTGGCGGCGCGGCGAGCGGGTTGGCCACCGCCAGCAGGATGTCGCGGCTGCTGTCGGGCATCTGCGCATCGGCCGGCGGCATGGCGGGGCCGGCACCATCGGCGACCGGCTCCTGCAGCGCTGCGGCAGCGTGTGCGTTGGCGTGCGCGCCCAGGCCGGCGAGCGCGGCGATCAGACCGATGGCGAACAGACGATTCATGGGGCCGAGACGATTTCCGCCAGCCGGATGCCCGGGGTGGCGCGTAGTTGCTGCACGGTTTGCTGCGGCTGGGCCGGCGGTTGCAGTGCAGCAGGCACCACGGTGTAGGCGCCCAGGTCGTTCGGGCCGCCGACCACCTGCAACTGCTGCGTATGCAGCAGCCGGTCCCAGTCGGCCACGGTCATCTTCGCGTCGGGTAAGACACGGATGGCGCCTTCCGGCACCGGCAACGTCGTGGCGCTGCTGAGCGTGCGGTAATCGTGCGACGGCGCGGGCGAGGCCAGCTTGAAGCCCATCACGCCCAGCCCGATGGCTTGCACCAGCGCTGCTGCAGCCAGGGCGCGCACCGTCCAGCTGCCGGAGCGGTGCGCTGCCGGCGTGCGCGCAGGTGCGGTGTGGTGCTCCGGTGCATCCAGGCGGCCGAGCAGGCGCTGCAGCCCGGCGTTTGGGTCCAGCTTGACTGCCGATGGCAACGCCAATGCCTGACGCAGGCGGTTCTGCTGGGCGAATTCGGCGCCGCACGAGGCGCATTTGGCCACGTGCGCAATCAGCCAGGTGTTTTCTTCCTCGGTGGCACTGTCCAACAGGACCGCCGGCATCAATTCCCAGGCGTGCGAGCATTCCTTGCCAGGCGCGATGAAAAACGTCTTCATTGCATGGTCTCCGTGTAAGGGGCGCCGCCGGCCAGGCCGGGCAGCACATTGCGTAATTTGACCCGGGCGTGGAACAGCCGGGCTTTGATGGTGCCGACCGGGCACTGCATGATGTCGGCCACCTCTTCGAGCTTGTGGCCGACGCCGTAGACCAGCTCGATCACCAGGCGCTGCTCCGGCGACAATCGTTCCATGCCCTTGTCCAGCCAGTCGCGCAGTTCGCGGTCGTCGTTGTCGTCGGCGCTGGGGGCGTGGTCTTCCACCACAGCGGTGTCGTCGATGGCCTCGCCATCATGCTGGCGCAGGCACTTGAGCCCGCAGCGGTAGGCGATGCCCATGATCCAGGTGGACACCTGCGAATCGCCGCGGAAGTCGCCGGCTTTCTGCCAGGCGATCCAGAAGCAATCGTTGATGGCCTCTTCGATGATGTCCGGGCGGCGGGTCAGCCGCGACAGGAACCGGCACAGGCGGCTGTGGTAGTTTTGGTACATGCTCGCCAATGCGTCGCGATCGCCCGCAGCCATGCGGCGCAACAGCATGCGGTCGGTGGCATCGCCCAGGGTGTCGGTGTCATTCATCAAGGCAGGCATGGCAGGTAACGCACGTCAGTGCGCGTCGGTAGGCAAAAGGTTGCGTATGGATCAGAAGGTTCTGGAGACCGTGCCCAGCCACGGTGTTTCGCCGGGGCCGCCCTGCATGCGCGGGGTATTGCCGCTGGTCAGGATGCGCTCGGCTTTCAGCGTCCATCCGAGGCGGCTCCACTTCAGGCCCAGCTGACCGTACTGATAGCGGCCGGAGTGAGGCGCACCGTAGGCCATCGCCGGAAAGCGCGACGAGCCGGCACCGAGCGACAGGCTGACATCGTCGCTCAGCGGGACGTTGCCGGTGATGTCGAAGGCGACATTCCACGGCGACTGGTCGGCGCGCGGGAAGTTGAAGGTGGATATCGCAAACGTCACGACGTCGCGGTAAGACCAGGCCAGGCTGCCTTCCTGACGGTTGAAGGTGCGGGTGGAGCGGTCGGTCGGGTAGCCGTAGTAGAGCAGGCTCGCCTGCATCTGCCAGCGGTCGCCCAGCATCCAGGCGCGCCCGACCTGGGCGGTGACTGCCACCGGGTCGCTCCAGTCGGTCGACTGCAGCGCGACCGAGGTAGAGGCCGACCAGCCAGGGGAGGGCAGCCAGTAACCGGCCGCCTGTACGGTGACCTTGTTGGGTGCGATGGAGATGCCGCGGTCGATCAGGCTGGAGGTCACCGCCACCGCACCGCCGAAGTCATTGGCCAGGGTGCTGCCGCAGGAGCCAGATGCCAGCGTGAGGAGCAGCCATCCAAGCAGCCGGGGGTGCCTGCGTCGCGGATGCAGGCGCTCGTGCCGCTGAGCGGACGCGACTGGCGGTATCTCGGAATGTTCGTGCCGTACGTCAATACCCATTAGTGCGCCCACGGGAAACACCCACGGGCGCAATGGCGTCGCGGTTGCAGGGGGAGCGGCTTGGAAGCTGGAACGGTCTGCAAGGGCGTGCGAACTGGGCGTGAAACGGGGGGCGCGATGGTGACCTATGACGGTGGGCGAGACCGCCACGGCTGCGGCGATTCCGTGCGTATACGCGAAGGCACAACGTCCGGCAACGCACATCCACCCTGTCCGGCCTGTGCAGGATGTCCCCAGGTCCGGACCGGACAGGCGGCCAACGGACAGGCCACCGCAGCTGGAAAAGCGCACCCGCCACAGCCACGGTGCCAGCGAAGACCGCCTTGCCGGCGCCGTGGACGGAAGACCGAAGACTGCAGCCGCAGGCAGGCCGTGTGCGCAGCGGTTCCGTCCACCATCGTCCGCCCGGCGGATGCCGACGCGCCCCGCGCGCTGATCGCCCCTACTTCAAGGTGTTGAGGTAGGTGATCAACGCGTCGAGCTCCTTCGGATCGTCCAGGCCGTCGTACTTCATCTTGGTACCTGGCAGGGCCTTGGTCGAGGAGTGCGACAAGTAGGTCTTGAGCTGGGCCGGGGTCCAGGTCCACTTGCTGTTCTTGAGCGCGTCGGAGTAACCGCTGAAATCAGCCACGGTGCCGGCAGGGCGGCCGGCCACGCCGAACAGGGACGGGCCTTTCTTGTTTTTGCCCTGTTTGGCGCTATGGCATTCGCCGCATTCGGTGAGGAAGGTGCCGGCACCGTCGGCAGCGCGTGCCGATGGCACGGGCAGTGCGCCTGCCAGCAACAGACCAGCCAGCGGGACGCACAACACGGGGAGCTTGCGTGGTGAGTTCATGTAGATCCGTACAGGTGCGGGGGAATTAGAAGGCCAGGTTGACCGACAGGGTGAAGCTGTCGAGGTCGCGCGGATTGGTGATCGGTGGGCCGCGGAATACGTTGGACGTGCTGCCGTTGAACTTGTCGAAACGGAACCAGCCAGCCGATACGCGCAGGTTGGCGATCGAGGTGTAGGTGCCTTCCTTGCCGAACGGGGTCCAGTACAGCAGGATCAAATTGCTGGTGGTGTCGGGGATGCCCACCGGCGAATAGCGCGCCGCATCGAACGAGCCGGTGTTGATCATGTGCGCGGCCAGCACGCCGTAGCTCTGCTTGAAGGCGTAGTTCATGCTGATGGTCTGATCGCGCACGCTGCCGCGGTCCAGCGCCGGCATGGTCGGGTCGGTGGGCATCAGCGGGCTGCCGTATTTGCGGCGCTCGTAGATATTGACGTAGGCCAGCGACAGCACGTGCTCACGAGTGCCGAGGAATTGGTAGGTCAGGTCGTAGCCGAAATCGGTGAGGTCGTCGCTGGGCCCGACACGCAGCGGCTGGCGGCGCGTATTGAGCGCGGTCAGGCCGACCGAGAAGAACTGGCGCTTCATGTCCTTCATATACGCAAGACGCGCATAGCCGGTGTCGCTGAGCTTGCCCGGGTCGCCGTTGACCGGCCAGCCGAGACGATCCTGCGCAGACGGCGACAGCGCGCTGTAGCTGCCCACTTCGCCATACCAATTGCGCTCGTACAAACCGTACACGCTGGCGCCGATGACGCGGTTGGACAGTGCCGAGGAGCTGAGCATGGTGGACGCCCCGCCATTGGAGGCCGGCGTCAGCGTGGAGGCGTTCGGCAACACGTGCACTGGGTCGGAAATGCCCGGGTTGTTGTTGACGCTGACGCCGATCATGGTGTCCTTGCCGGCCATCTGGAACGGCTTGCTGACGAAGCGCAGATCGACATCGTCCAGGCGCGTATCGAAGGTCGCATTGCCGCTGTTGTTGGAGCGGATCTTCGAATAGCCGCCGATGTTGTCGCTGAGGCTGCCGCCCAGATACAGATCCGCTTCGCGCAGACGCGAGGTGCTGTCGCCGCGGTTAGGGTTGTTGCGCGACCAGGTGAGCTGACCGGACACCGGAATCTTGGTGCCGTCGCCATCGGTATCGGTAAAACCGCCGAGCTTGAAGCGCATGCCGTAGGGCGTGAGCGAGGGGCCGTAGGAGCCGACGTGGCAATCCGCGCAGGACGAGCCGGTCTGGCGTGCGAACGAGGGAATCGCCTGCGCCTGCGTACTGGCCAGCAGCAATGGGCCGGACACGCACAACAAGGAGGTCAGGGAGGCGGTACGCGCGGCAGTGCGACGCGCAGTGGGCTGGGACATGGGCATGGAAAGTCCTTGTTCGACGGTGCGGGAGGCAGCGGTGCGGGAACGGGCGAGGAAACCAATGACAGACGGCGGGGGGCGGCGGTTCATGCGCGTTTGCCCGGCAACACGCGGCGCAGTAGGCCGTCGCGCAACACCAGGTGATGCCAGAGCGCGGCGCCGATGTGCAGCAGCACCAGCGCCAGCAACGCCCATGCGGCATTCAAGTGCCATGTGCCCAGGGTGTCGCCGAGGTCGCCGTCCGGCGCGACCAGCCCGGGCAAGGGGATGCCGAAGAAATACACCTGCTTGCCGTAGGCGCTGCTCAGCGACCAGCCCAGCAGCGGCAGCGCAAGCATCAATCCGTACATCGCCACATGCGTGGCGCCAGCGGCCAGACGCATCGGCAGCGACGCGGGAGGGCCTGGCGGCAGCGTGCGCAGACGCAGGCGCAACCCGATGCGCAGTGCGAACAGCAGCAGCACCAGCAGGCCGAAGTGGCGGTGGCCTTCCAGCAGCCACTGATGCAATGCGCGGCCATCCAGTTCGGCGCGCAGCAGGATCAGCGTGGCCGCCATGATCAGGCACAGCACGGTGAGCCAGTGCAGCACGCGCATCGCTTTGGGTAAGGGCAGCACACGCGCGGCTGCGGGCGCCTGTTCCACCAGTGGCACCGTGTCTTTGCCGTGGACGGGAGCGCTGGCGGGCGCCTGGGGGGATGAACGCATCTGATCTGTCTTCCGGTGGTGGTCGTTGGTTCCGGCAGCGCGCTGTGCTGCCAGGCCTGGCTCCCCACGCCGGCCGAACGGCGGCCAGGTGAACGTGCACCGATGGGTGCGGCGATGTCGGAAAAAGGTTGCGTCGCCTCTGCACATCGCTCGCACGTTTTGCATCTCGGGGCGGTACGACACGTTCGATTGCGCTTGCGCGGACACCGCCTCGCAAGGGCCGCGACCGCGCGCAACCTTTCGCGCAACCCGACGCACTCAGGCGTGTCGCACTACGTGCAGTCAGCGGTACGCCTCTCCGATCATGGCCATCGAATGCATCCAGTTGCACACCCACGGTGACGATCGCGGGCTGCTCATTTCGTTGGAGCAGCAGCGCAATATCCCGTTCGAGATCCGCCGCGTGTATTACCTGTTCGGCACGCGCGACGGCGTGCATCGCGGCCAGCACGCGCACCGCCAGCTCAATCAATTTGCAGTAGCCTTGCACGGCTCGGTGACGATTCTGCTCGACGAAGGCAACGGCCCCAGCGAAGTGGTGCTGGACGACCCCTCGCAAGGCCTGCTGCTCGGCCGCATGGTCTGGCGCGATCTGTACCGCTTCAGTGCCGATTGCGTGCTGATGGTGCTGGCCGACCAGTTCTACGATCCGGGCGATTACATCCTGGATTACGACCAATTCGTGAGCGAAGTGCGCAGTGGCACGCAGCCGCAAGCTTGCAGGCTGGAAGCATGAGCGCGCCCAAACAATTGGTGATCATCGGCGCTGGCGAGTTCGCACAGATCGCCTGCGAATACTTCCAGCATGACAGCCACTACACGGTGGTGGCCTTCAGCGTGGAGCGCGACTTTCTGTTGCAGCACACGCTAGCCGAGCTGCCAGTGGTGGCCTACGAAGAACTGGAGCAACGCTACCCGCCGGAGCAATACGAAGTCTTCGTTGCGATTCCGGCGACCCGACTCAATCGCCTGCGCACACGCTTTTTCCAGGATGTGGTGCAACGGGGCTATCGCTGCGCCACTTATGTGAGCTCGCGCGCGTTCGTCTGGCATAACGCGCAGATCGGTGCCAACTGTTTCATCTTCGAAGGCAATGTCATCCAGCCATTTACCCGTATTGGCGACAACTGCGTCTTGTGGAGCGGCAACCATATCGGTCACCGCACGGCGGTGCGGGACCATGTGTTCATCGCCTCGCATGCGGTGATTTCCGGCTATTGCGAGATCGGGCAGGGCAGCTTTATCGGCGTCAACGCCACGCTCAGCGACAAGGTGCACATTGCCGCAAACAATATCATCGGTGCTGGCGCGCTGGTGACCCGACATACCGAAGCCGAGCGCGTCTACGTTGGCTCGCCGGCGCGCGCGGTGGCGGGTAGATCCAGCTTCGACGTGGAGCTCTGACCCGTGTTTGCCTGGAACAAGCGCGGGCTGGTGTTCGACGTCGCACGTGATGGGGTTGGCGGCTGGATGCATCACGCCGCACTGACGCCCACCCCGCACCGGCTCTCTGCGCAGGTGCTGCGGGTGTATGCCGGCTTTCGCGATGCGCAGGGCGTGAGCCGGATTGGTTATGTGGATGTACGCGCCGATGCACCGACGCAGATCGTTGGCGTCAGCAGGCAGCCGGTGCTCGACATCGGCCGCGATGGATGCTTCGACGATAACGGCATGATTCTGGGCGACGTGGTGGCCGGGCCGGACGGGCTGTACATGTTCTATGTGGGTTTCCAGTGCGTGGCCAAGGCCAAGTTTCTCGCCTTCACTGGTCTGGCGGTGTCCAGCGACCGTGGAGAGAGCTTTCAGCGTCGGCAGGAAACGCCATTGCTGGATCGCGCGCCTGGGCGCAGCACGATTGCCGCGGTGCATTCGGCGCGCTACGAAGACGGCCACTGGCGGCTGTGGTACGCGGTGGGCGACGACTGGGAAACGATCGGTGGCCAGCCGTATCCGCGGTACCACATCCGCTACGCACAGACCGACGACCTGCGTTGCATCCCCATCCATGATGCGATGTGTCTGCGTCCGCAGGGCAACGAGTACCGCATTGGGCGTCCGCGTGTGTACCGGCTCGGTAAGTGCTATTTGATGTATTTCACCCGTGGCGACATTCATGGCGGCTACGTCCCCGGCATCGCCTTCAGCGACGATGGCGTGCGTTGGGAGCGCGACGATAGCCAGTTAGGGCTTGCGCTATCCGATGACGGCTGGGATGCGCAGACACTGTGCTACCCGGCCCTGATTCAACACGGCGAGCGCGTATTGATGTTTTACAACGGCAATGCGATGGGGCATGCCGGCTTTGGCTTGGCCGACGCGGCGTTGCCGGTGGAGTTGCAGGGCTGCCATGCTTTCGGTTAGGCCATACGCGCCAGGCGATGCGCCCGCGTGGGACGCGCTGGTGGCGTCCTCGCGCAATGGCAATTTGCTGCATCGGCGCGGCTACATGGACTATCACGCAGCGCGTTTTGTGGATGCGTCCTTGCTCGTCGAACGTGGGGGCGAGGTGGTGGCGGTGTTCCCGGCCAATCTCCAGGGCGATTGCGTCAGCAGCCATGCCGGGCTGACGTATGCCGGGCTGTTGTCGTCGATGGCGCTGCGTGCCGGTGCGACTTTGCAGGTGTTCGAACAGATTGCCACGCACTACCGTGCGCTTGGCGTGCGCGAGCTTGTTTATAAGCCGGTGCCGCATATCTTTCATGCGTATCCGGCCGAAGAAGAGTTATACGCGCTGCATCGGGTGGGCGCGCCGCTTTATCGGCGCGATCTGTCGTCGGCGATTGCGTTACGCGGGCCGCTTGCCTTCAGTGCCGAGCGGCGGCGTTCCATCGCCAGGGCGCGCAAGGCCGGGATACAGATCCAGCGCGGAACCCAGCTCGACGGGTTTCATGCCCTGCTGACCCAGGTGTTGCAGCGGCATGGTGTAGCGCCGACGCATCGGCTGGATGAGCTGCAACTGCTGCAAGGCCGTTTTGCGCAGCAGATTGTGTTGCATGAAGCGCGCGCTGATGGGCAATTGGTGGCAGCGGCGTTGGTGTTCGATTTCGGGCGCAGCGTGCACACCCAATATCTGGCGGTGTCCGAGCAAGGTCGCCAGCTGGATGCGCTGAGTCTGCTGCTGGCCGACCTGATTACCGATGTGTATGCGCAGCGCGACTACTTCAGCTTCGGCATCTCGACCGAGCAGGGCGGACAGGTGCTGAACGAAGGTCTGGTGGAACAAAAGGAACGCTTCGGTGCGCGCGCCGTGGTGCAGGATTTCTATCGATGGATGTTGTAATGGATGTGCCTTTCCTGGATGTGCGCGCCGTCAATGCGCGCTATGCGGATGAACTCAAAGCCGCTGCGGCGCGGGTGATCGATTCCGGCTGGTATGTGCTCGGCCAAGAGCTCGCCGCGTTCGAAGACGAATTCGCCGGTTATTGTGGTACCACGCATGCAGTGGGCGTGGGCAATGGACTGGATGCGTTGGCGTTGATTCTGCGCGGCTACCGCGAGTTGGGCGTCTTGCGCGAAGGCGACGAGATCATCGTGCCGGCCAATACCTTCATCGCGACGTTTCTGGCGATCAGCCAGAACCATCTGGTGCTGGTGCCGGTGGAGCCGGACCCGCTCACCTTCAACCTGGACCCGGTCAGGGTGGAGAAGGCCATCGGGCCACGCACGCGCGCCATCATGGCGGTGCACCTGTATGGGCAGCTGGCCGATATGCAGGCCCTGCAGACACTGGCCCACCGCTACGGCCTGCTGCTGATCGAAGATGCCGCGCAAGCGCACGGCGCCAGTGCGCAGGGGCGACGCGCCGGCGCTTTCGGCGATGCAGCGGCATTTAGTTTTTTCCCGACCAAGAACCTCGGCGCGCTGGGCGATGGTGGCGCGGTCACGACCTCGGATGCCGGCCTGGCCGAGCGGATTCGCGCGCTGCGTAACTATGGCTCGGAAGTGAAGTATCACCACCTCTGCAAGGGCGTGAATTCGCGTCTGGATGAAATGCAGGCTGCATTTCTGCGCGTCAAGCTGGGCTATCTCGAAGAAGAGATCGCGTTGCGGCGAGCGGTGGCGCAGCGCTATCTGCAAGCCATCGACCACCCATTGATCGTGCTGCCCACGTTGGTGGCCGAGCAGCAACACGTCTGGCATCTGTTCGTGGTGCGCAGCCCACAACGTGATGCATTGCAGCAACATCTGTTGCAACAGGGCATCCATACGCAGATTCATTACCCTGTGCCACCGCACCGACAGCCGGCGTACGCCACCTTGGGCCAGGCGTGCCTGCCGCTGAGCGATCGCTTGCATCAGGAGGTACTGAGCCTGCCGATGGGGCCGGCGCTCGATGATGCAGCGGTTGCGCAGGTGATCGCCGCCTGCCAGTCGTTCGGCAGCGGCGCATGAATGTCGTGCGCAGCAGCGCCTACACCGGCGTTGCAACGCTGGCGAAGCTGCTGGCGGCATTGGTCGTGGTCAAGCTGGTCGCCGTCTATGCCGGGCCGCAAGGCGTGGGCCGGCTTGGCCAGTTTCTCAACCTGATGTCGGTGTTGGCGGTACTGGCCGGTGGTGGCATCAGTGCCGGCATCGTCAAGTATGTGGCGCAGTACCGCGACGACGCACCCGCGTTGGCGCGCTTGCTGAGTGCGGCGCTCTGGTATGCGTTCTGCGCAGCCTGCGCGATGGCACTGCTGGCGATGGCGTTCAGTGGAGCCATTGCTGAGCGCCTGCTGGGCGATGCGAGCTACCGCCCGCTGATGTGTGTACTGGCGATCGCGCAGCTGGGTATCGCGTTGCTCAACTACATGCTGGCGGTGATCAACGGCTTCATGGATGTGCGGCGGCTCGCCTTCGTGCAAGTGTCTGGCGCCGTGCTGAGCGTTGCACTGGTGGCGTGGCTCTCCGGCCGGGCGCAGTTGCATGGGGCCTTGCTGGCGCTGGTCCTGAGCCAGGTGCTGTGGCTGCTGGCGGCCGTCCCGGCGCTGCGGCGTAGCTCCTATTTTCAGCCGGCGATGTGGCGGATGCGCTTCGATGCGGAGATGACCCGTCAGCTGGCTGCTTTTTCGGTGATGACGCTCACCTCCACGCTGGTGCCGCAGCTGGTGGCCATCCTGGTGCGTGATCATCTGGCGCTGCAATTCGGCTGGGAGCAAGTCGGTTACTGGCAGGCGGTGAGCCGGGTCTCGGATGCCTATCTGCTGTTCTTCACCACCGCCATCAATGTGTATTACTTACCCAAGTTGGCCTCGCTGCGCGGCGCTGTCGCCTTGGGCCAGGAACTGCGTGGCGCATATCGCTATGTCATGCCGGTGGTGATCGTGATGGCGCTGGGCGTCTATGTCTGCCGCGATTGGGTGACCTTGCTGCTGTTCGATGCGCAATTTGCAGCGGCAGCGCCGCTGTACGGCCCGCAGCTGCTGGGCGACGTGGTCAAAATCGCCGCGTTCGTGCTGTCGTACGTGATGCTGGCCAAGGCGATGACGCGGCTATTGGTGATCTCCGAATGCATCTTCGCGGCGAGCTATCTGGCGCTGGTGTACCTGTTCACTGCGCAGTTCGGCTTGATTGGTGCGATGTACGCCTTCGCAGCCAACTACGTGCTGTATCTGCTGTTCAACATCGTTGTGGTGCGGCGCTATCTGAGGCGCACGGCATGAACGATCAAACGCCCGCATCGGCACGTGCACGCTGGCCGCGGGTGTCGGTGCTGATTCCTGCGTTCAATCATGAGCGTTTCGTGCAGCGTTGCCTGGACAGCGTCCTGGAGGATCCGTATCCATGCAAGGAGATCGTCATCATCGACGACGGCTCCAGCGATGCCACCGGCGAAAGGATCAGCCAGTGGATCAGCGACCATGGGCATCGGCTACCGGTGCACTTCGTGCAACGCGAAAATCGTGGTGTGGCCGCCACGCTCAACGAACTGGCCTTACGTGCGCGGGGAGAGTACCTGCGGCTTGGCGCAAGCGACGATTACCTGCTGCCAGGCGGGCTGGATGCGCAGGTGCGTTACCTAGGTGCGCATCCGCAAAAACTCGCGGTGATTGGCGATGCATGGGTGGTCGATGCGCATGGGCAACTGCTGCATGGCAGCGCCATGCGCGATCTGCACGGGGTGGATACGGATCTGTATGGCGCCGAGTCCGGCATCCGCCGCGCGGTGATAAGGCACTGGGCGGTCAGCGGTGCAGTGGCGCTGCTACGGCGTAGCGCATTCGATGCATGCACCGGCTGGGACGAGTCGCTGCGCATCGAAGACTGGGATTTCTTTCTGCGCCTGGCCGCACGCGATGCGCTGGGCTTTGTCGATCTGCCGGTGTGCGCGTATCGCCTGCATGGCAAGAACCTCAGCAAGACCGTGCATGTGCCGGCACGCATCGCCAACTTGCGCGAGTCGCGGCAGGTGGCGCTGCGTTGCGCGCCATTGTTCGACGAACCTGATCGCACGCTGCTGCGTGCGCAGGCGCACTACATCGCAGCCAAGGTGGCGTTTCTACGGCGCCGGCCGCATCAGGTAGCCGCGCATTTGCTTGCCTATGCGTGGTTATCGCTGCCTGCGCGATGGCGGCCAAGGCGCGCCGCGTGCGCGGCGGAGCCTGCATGAGCGCGCTGTTGCGTCGTCCGGCGACCTATCTGGCATTGCCGATGCTGCTCAGCTGTGCGGTGACGTGGCTGACCTATGCGCTACCCGACGGCTACCTGGAAGGCATCGTGCTGCTGGCGCTTGCGGCAGCGGCCACCTGCGCGCTCGATGCGGTAGTGCGTACATGGGTGCCGTCGGTCGAGCGCTTTCGCCACTACCGTTACGCCGGTACCCGCGATGCATTTCTGGCGATGGCACTGGCCGCGGCGGTGACGATGTTCTGCATCGCCGATGTGGTGCTGTTTCCGATTCCCTTGTTCAGCGATCCAGCGTCGTACGCCACCTTGAGCCCCTTGCGTGCGCATGTGCGGCATATCTCCAATATGTGCTGGATCCTGCCACCGATCGCCCTGCTGTGCGTGCGCCATCGCGGGCTGCGTGCGGCGATGGTGACATTGGGCTTTGTGTTCCCCATCGTGGTGATCGACCGTAACCGCATCTTCGCCGGCCTGTTTTCGTTCGTGCTGGTGACGTTGTTGCGCCGCGACCCGGCGCGCCGCTTGCCGTGGAAGACCCTCGGTCTGTTGGTGTGTGCCGGTGCCGGGGTGTTCTCCATCCTTGGCGCGTTGCGATCCGGTTCCCTGGTGACGGTGGCATTGCCGTTCAGTGCGTTCTATCGCGCCATGCCGCAGGGCGTGCAATGGCTGCTGCTCTACATCAGCGCCGGGCCGTACAACTTCGGCGCGATATTGGCCAAGGGTTACGTCAATGCCAGTTTCCTGGTTAATCAGTTGGTGCCGTTCAGCGGCTCGATTGCGACAGCCGGCACCGGGATTCCGCTGGATGCGCCCAACATCAATGTGGGTACCGAATTCTTTCCGTTTTTGATGGCGTGGGGCGCTCCCGGAGCGTTGCTGGCGTTGCTGGCCTTGTATGCCGGGCTGGTGTGGAGCGTGCGCCGGCTCAATGGCTCGCTGTCGATCTTCCATGTGCTGATCTTTCTGCGTATCGCCTACGCCTGCCTGATGTCGCCATTCGCGCCACAGGCGTTCACCTGGACCAACGTCGGCTTTATCGCGCTGTGCCTGGTGCTGCATGCCTGCACGGTGCTGCTGCCCAACCGCCTTTCCGCACATCCGTCCGCCGCGTAAGCGTGCAGCACTCCATTCACCGCCCCCTTTGCAGAGCCGCACCCTATGAATCAACACGACGAAATCTATCTGATCGACCTGTGGCGGATCCTGCGCCGGGAATGGCGCTGGGCAGTGGCTGCGCTGGTGCTGGTGCTGGGCCTGACGTTCGCATTCACCGAGCTGGCCAAGCCCCAATGGGAAGCGACCGCGTGGATTCAGGTTGGCGAGATCGGCCCCACACCTGCTGGCCGCGACCCCAAGGTTGAGCCGTTCCAGCGCGTGATCGACCGGATGAAAACGCGGCTGTTCCAGGATGCGGTGTTGCGCCAGGCGCGGGTGCCGCTCAATAGCCGGGCTGCGCAGTTGTATCGCGGCAGCCTGAAGCCGGACCCGGACCCATACGCCAACCTGATCGGTGTCACCATCCGCGCCGAGTCGGCACGGCGGGCGCGCGCCTTGGCCATGGCCACGGTCACCCAACTGCGGATGCTGCATGGCGACACAAATACGGTTGCGCTCGATCTCGCGCGTGCCCGCCTGCAAGGTTTGAGCGACGATCTGCGCGCGGCCACCGCCACCCGCGCGCAGTTGCAGAAGCAGTTGCAAGCCGGGCAGGGTCGTTCCGCTGCCACGCCTGCGCAGGTGCTGGCCGGTGTGCTGTTGACCGACAGCAACACCACCATCCGCGCGTTGAAAAGTGAGCGCGATGATCTGGTCGCACGCCTGACCGTGCGTTATACCTACCAGACATCGCTGGCGTGGCCGTTGTACGTGCCGGACCGCCAGGCGTATCCGAATGCGATCACCGCCTGGGCCGCCGGCCTGCTGGCGGGGGCAGGCTTGGGCGTGCTGGCCGCGGTGTTGCGCAATGCGGTGCGTCGTCGTACGCAAGCTGCTGTACGCGCTGGTGCGTGACGGCAGTGGTGGGCAGCGGGGGATTGCAGGGGAATGAGATGCGCAAGCAGCAGGCCCCAGCGATACGAGAGCGAACGCCAGGCCGTACGTTGCATGCTGCACGTTGAGCCAATGTAGGCGTGTCGGGTGTGATCGCCTGAGCCAGCTCGGCCACCATCCAGTGCGCTGCAACCAAACCGGCGACATCGCGCACTCACGGGTCTATCAAACGATGCCGCGTTGGTGGCGTTGCGACCGGAGAGCGTGGTGAAAACAACAGGACAAGTCTGGGAGGCTGCGCATGTCGTCACTCAATGAGCATGCGGCGCGGGGCGGCACGGTGGCGCCCGAGCAACTGTTGGAAACGCAACGCGCGTTCGACAGCGTGGCTCCCGACTACGATGGCCCGCGTGGCAACAACGCGCTGATCCAGCGCATGCGCACCACATTGTGGGACACGGTGGCTGCCGCGCTGCCGGTGGGGTCGCGGCTGATCGATCTGGGCTGCGGTACCGGTCTGGACGCTGGCGAATTCGCACGTCGCGGGTATTCCGTACTGGCCACCGACTGGTCGCCGGCCATGGTCGAGCGCACCCGCCACCGCGCGGCGACTCAGGGTCTGGAAGAGCGCCTCACCGCCGCGCATGTCGGCATCCAGCAGCTCGATCGGCTGGAAGGCAGCTTCGATGGCATGTATTCCAACTTCGGCCCGCTCAATTGCGCGCCGGATCTGCCGGCCGTCGCCGCCGAATGCGCACGACTGCTGCGTGCCGATGGCTGCCTGGTGTTTTCCGTGATCGGGCGGATCTGCCCGTGGGAGATCGGCCATTACGCCTTGCGTGGGCGCTTCAAACGCGCGGCGGTGCGAGCCGCCAAGGGGGCAATTGCGGTGGGCATGAACGGCCACACCATCTGGACCTGGTACCACCTGCCGCGCGAGTTCTACCGCGCGTTCGAAAAGCATTTCGTGCTGGAAGATTACCGCGCATTGAGCCTGTTCCTGCCGCCGCCGTATCTGGTGGATTTCTGCGAGCGCAATCCGCGCCTGTCCGAGCGCCTGGGGCGCTGCGACGATCGGCTGGGTGGGTTGCCGCTGCTACGCGACATGGGCGATCACTTTCTGATCGTGATGCGCAAGCGCTGAGTGGAGGCGCCGATGGCCATGGCCGATGTCTGCCTGCAGGGCGCGCGCGCGATGACAGCAGCGGGTGCGTCGCGCACCGCAGTGACCATCCGCGCGGGGCGCTTCGGTGGCACGCCCGGCACCGGCACCTTGCGCCTGGATCTGCAGGGGCATGTGCTGGCACCGGGCTTGATCAATGCGCACGAGCACCTGCAGGTCAACTGCGTGCCGCCGCTGCCGCAGGCCGCGCCGTTCGCCAACAGCTATGCGTGGATCGAGGCATTTCATGCGCATTTTCAGCACCCGGATGTTGCCGCCGCACTGCGCGTGCCCAAGGCGGTACGGCTGCGCCATGGGGGCTTGAAGAACCTGTTGGCCGGCGTCACCTGCGTGGCGCAGCACGACCCATGGCACGCCACGCTGGATGAAGCGCATTTCCCGGTGAGCGTGCTGCGCGCGTTCGGCTGGAGCTACGCGCTGGGCTGGACAGGCTATGGCCCGCCGGTGCAAGGCAGTTTCGCCGCAACCCCGGCTACGCATCCGTGGATGATTCATCTGGCCGAAGGCACCGACGCCGTAGCGCGTGCTGAGCTCGAGGAACTCGACCGGCTCGGTTGCCTGGCCGCCAACACGGTGTTGATCCACGGCGTGGGCATGAGCGAGCCGGATATCGAGCGGGTGATTGCGCGTGGTGCCGCCGTCGTGTGGTGCCCGTCCAGCAATCAGGCACTGCTTGGCCGCACGCTGGACCCGTGGCGCTTGTGCATGGCCGGCCGGCTGGCGCTGGGCAGCGATTCACGCATCAGCGGCGCACGCGACCTGCTGGAAGAACTGCGCATCGCCAGCGCGAGCGGGCTGGCGCGAGATCTGTTGCTTGGCCTGGCCACCAGTGAGTCTGCGCGCATTTTGCGCATGACCACGCGTGGACGTATTGCACCCGACGCCACCGCGGATTTGCTGATCGTGCGCGACCGTGGAGGCGAGCCCGCCAGCAGCATCATCGGTTGCGAGCGCAGCGACTTGCGTGCGGTCATCCGCGATGGCAAACCGCGCATCGCCGATCCGGATTTTGCGCCGTGGTTCGAGGCGGCCGGCATCTCGACGGTGCAAGTATTGCTGGATGGGCGGCCCAAACTCCTTGATGCCACGCTCGCAGACCCGGCGGTACTCGCGCTCGAACCCGGCCTGCAGTGCGTATCGCTGGAGCAACCGGCGCAGACCATCGCGCAGGTTGCGCGTGCGCTGGCTGCCGATGGAGCATTTTCGTGAGCGCAGTGCCGGTCCTCGAACCCGCCGCGGCATATGCGCTGTGGGCGCAGGCGTATCCGCCGCACGCGCACAACCCGGTGATGCTGGCCGAAGAACGCGCCATGCTCGACTTGATGCCGGCCAGCCTGCAGGGCCAGCACGTGCTGGACGCCGGTTGCGGCAGCGGCCGCTACATGCTGCACGCATTGCGCCGCGGCGCAAGGCATGTCACCGGTGTCGATCTGTCGCCGCAGATGCTGCAACGTGCCGGCGCCGAGCTGGCGCAGGAGTGGCAGGCCGCGCGGATTGGCTTGCAACAAGGCAGGCTGGATCAGTTGCCGATGCCCGATGCGGTAGCCGACCTCAGCGTGTGCGGTCTGGTGGTGGGGCATCTGCAACGGCTGTGGCCCGCCCTGGAAGAACTGCATCGCGTCACCCGCGTCGGCGGCATCGTGCTGTGCAGCGACGTGCATCCGATCGGCCACGCGCTGGGCTGGCGACGCGATTTCAAAGCGGACCGGCAGCACTACGCTGTGCGGCATACGCAACATCTCTACAGCCACTGGCATTCGGCGTGCACCGCACTCGGCTTCGCAATCGAAGCCGTTGCCGAGCCGATGCTGGACCCTGCGGATATTCCGGCCGGTGCGCGTTTCGACCAGACGGCGTTGCAGGTGCCGGTTGCGCTGGTGCTGCGGCTGCGACGCGTCGCGTGAGCAAGATGTTGCACGCGGCATCGGCTGTCTGTGACGTAGACGCTGCCCGTCAGTGGCACGCTACGAGCGCAGCGCATTGCGGCGAGGTTGCGTTAGTCGACGTGCAAGCGCTGTCGACGACATGAGCCTGCACGTCGCACAGCTGAATCTGGTTCCCACACCCGATGGTCTGAGTGCGGAGCAGGTGTTCGCGCACTGGCCAACGCTGGCCGACATTGCCGAGGCCGTCGCCAGCGCGGGGGTGCGTGTGTCGGTCATCCAGGCATCTGCCTTGAACACCCAGCTGCGCCGGCAGGGCGTGCACTACCGCTTTGCCGATCTGCAACAGCGTGGCAGCGCACCTCGTGCGCGCACGCTTGCCGCGTTGGTGCGTGAGATCGAGGCGGATGTCCTGCATGTGCACGGCCTGGAGTTCGCTGGTGATGCGCGGCGTCTGGAACGCCTGCTGCCGCATGTGCCGATCCTGCTGCAGGATCACGCCAACCGACCGCCGCGCTGTTGGAGCAGAAGCCGATGGCGCGCCCGCTATGCTGCCGCGGCCGGCATTGCGTTCACCTCGCTGGAGCTGGCGCAGCCGTTCACGCGCGCACGGCTGTTTCGCAGCAGCACGCAGTTGTTTGCGATCCCCGAATCGAGCAGCCGCTTTACGCCGGGTGATCGGTTGCAGGCACGCGAGCAGACGCGCTTGCACGGCGATCCGTGTGTGTTGTGGATCGGGCATTTAAGCCCAGCCAAGGACCCGCTTTGCGTGCTCGACGCGGTAGCCATGGCTGCGCGCATGGTGCCCGGCTTGCGGTTGTGGTGCGTGTTCGACCAGGCACCGCTGATGGAGCAGGTGCAGCAGCGCCTGCGCGAAAACCCGCAGCTGGCGAAGTGCGTGCATTTGCTGGGCAAGGTCGAGCATGCGCGCGTGCAGGAACTGTTGCGCGCGGCCGACATCTTCGTTTCTGCCAGCCACGCAGAAAGCTGCGGGTATGCCGCATTGGAAGCCTACGCCTGCGGTTGCCTGCCGCTACTTAGTGCAATTCCGTCGTTCCGTGCGCTTAGCGATGACGGCGCAGTGGGCGAGTTGTGGTCGGTAGGCGATGCATCGGCACTGTCGGAACTGTTGCTACGCGTCTCGCGGCAGCGTCCCTCACGCACTCAGGTGCGCGCGCACTTCGACGCGCGCCTGTCGTTTGCCGCAGTGGGCCAGCGCTGGGTGCAGGCCTACATGCAATTGCGCGCTGCCGCGCCGGGGCCCAGCGCATGAAACTGGCACTGGTGGTCCCGGGTGGTGTGGATCGCAGCGGGGAAGTCCGCGTGATACCGGTATTTCTGACCTTGATCGAGTGGCTGGCACGCAGTCACGAGGTGCACGTCTTCGTGCTGCACCAAGAGCCGCTGCCCGCCACCTGGAGCCTGCGCGGCGCAAAGGTGCATAACATCGGCGCTCACCGTACAAGGCTACGTGCGATCGCTGCCATCGGCGATGAACACCGGCGTGCGTCGTTCGATGTGATCCAGGCCATTTTTTCGGGCTATTGCAGCTTGATCGCGGTGACCGCTGCCCAGTTGTTGCGCTGTCCCAGCGTGGTGCATATCGCTGGCGGCGAGCTGGTCGCGTTGCATCGCATCGGCTACGGCGGCCGCCGGCGTTGGCGCGGGCGTCTGCGCGAGGCAGTGATCCTGCGGCTTGCCGATCAGGTGACGGCTGCAAGCGCGCCCATTATCGAGTCGTTGCAAGCGCTCGGCATCGCGGCGCAACGCGTGCCGCTGGGCGTGGATCTGCGCGCCTGGCCACCGGTGGCGCCGCGGGCACGCACTGCATCCGTTGCGCGCTTGCTGCATGTCGCAAGCCTCAACCCGGTCAAGGATCAGACCACCTTGTTGCAGGCGATGGCCGCACTCACGCGCGCCGGTGTCGCCTTCACCCTGGACATGGTGGGCGTCGACACATTAGATGGCGCCATGCAATGTCTGGTGCGGCAACTCGGCTTGCAGCAACAGGTGCGTTTTCTCGGCTTCAAGACCCAGCGCGAGTTGCGCCCGATCATGCTGTCGGCCGACCTGCTGGTGATGTCTTCGCTGCACGAGGCCGGGCCGTTGGTGCTGTTGGAAGCTGCCGTTGCCGGTGTTCCGACGGTGGGCACTGCCGTCGGGCATTTGGTCGAATGGGCACCGATCTCGGCACTGGCAGTGCCACCGGGCGATTGGGCCGGGATGGCTGAGGCCATCCGTCAGGTGCTCGGCGACGACGAACTGCGTTTGCGTCTGGCCTGGGCGGCGCAGTGCCGCGCCGTCCGTGAAGACGCTGCATCGACGACGCGGTTGTTCGAGCAGGTGTATCGTCAGTTGTGTGAGCCGCAACAGCTGCGTTGAGTGCGCTGATGTGCGTGGTAACGCAGGGTGCGCTGTTGTCGGAGACCTTGCACTCGCTCTTTGAAGGCACAGTGTGGCGCGTGCCGCATCGTGAAATGTAATCTCACGCCGGCTGCAGATAGCCATCCAGCGCCGCACGCACCACGTACAACATGTCGGTGCGCGGCACTGGCCGAGTCAGGCGCGTTATTAGACGTCGCGCCTGGGTCTGCCGCAGCCACGGCTGATCCTGCAGCCATAACTGGGTCTGCAGCATGTCTGCGCGTTCCTTGCGGCTTTCTGCCGAAGGCACCACGCGGTTGTGCAGATACTGCCGCGCCTCGCCAAACGAACGCGACCATTCAATCCCAGGCAACGCCGACAGCCACAGGTGGGAGCACGATGCGGCGGTGAGCGTTTGCCGTGCCGCGCTCAGGCGCAGCAGCGCAGGACAGACCCCATGCAGGCGTGCCATCAGCGCAGCCGGGACCACTGCGCGGTAATAACGCTGCAGCAACAGCAATGGCGGCAGCGCCCACCACGGTGGCATGGAGGCGTCTTCCCACAATTCTTCCCAATCGCGCGGACCCATGCGCGTGGCCAGCAAGGCAAGATCATGCAAATGCATCAGGCGAATACTGCGGTGACAGATACCGCCGGCCGCGTGCAGCAGCAAGTGACACATCAATGCACCGATGGACGGATAGGGGTTCAAACCCGGTTGCGGGCGCTCCGGCCGGATCCGGGCAGTGATCTCCACACTGCGCACCGGCAAACGTTCCTGGATGCGCGTATGCAACTCGATATTGATCGGCGCATCGCGGTGTTCGCCCAACCCGGCAACAGCCTCGCCCTGCATCGGCTTGAACACCTGATGCTTCCATTGTTCGAAAGAAGCGACATAACCGAGTTCGCACAACAGCGTGGCCGCCGCAGGCGCGTCTTCCGGCTCCACCAGCAGATCGATATCGGCCATTGGGCGGTCGCCGGGCAGATACACGCCCAGTCGATGCAGCGCAGTGCCTTTCAGGCCCACCAGTGCGATGCCGGCACCGCGCGCAGCGGCATCGATACGGGTCAGCAACAGCGCGATGCGCCGATGGCGGTCTTCGACATGGCCACGCTGCTCGCTCAGGAAGGTGTTCCATTCGGCGTTCTGCCACAACGAGCGGCGCTGCAGCAGCGGCGACACGCCATGTGCCGCCGCTGCCGCCGCCGCCAGCTGCCATTGCAGCCGGTCCCATTGCGGCAATGCATCGCCCGGCTGGGCCAGCTCCTGCGCCAGCCGCTCAGTCGCGGTGTACAGGCAGTGCTTGATAATGCGAAGGGAGGGCTGCATGCGTGTGGTCCGGTCAGGCGAAACGATGGAGGAAACAACGTGAGAGCAGGCGAGGGCTAGCGCACCAGTACGGTGGCCAATTGCCGTGGCTAACGCGCAGCACAGTGGATCAGCGGCTCGGTGCGGTGCTGACCTTCGCTGGCGATCAAGGCGGACCAGCGTGCTTCCAGCTGTTCCGATGCCTGCGCAAATGCACTGGCCGTCATCGTGGCGCGTGCGTGTTGTAGATCGACCTGCGTGTGCAACAGATCGCGCACGCTGCGGTAGAACTCGGAATCGTAAGCGCCACGGAACATCATCGCCAGGTCGTCGCTATCCTGCCAATGGGTTTTGCTGCCGAGCTGATTTTTCACTTCTTCGTAGAATTTTGTGCCTGGCAGGGGATACGACACACTGACGCCGATGATGTCCGGATTGGCCTGCGTTACCAGTGCTCGCGTGGCCAGAATGTCGTCGAGCTCTTCGCCCAGATAGCCGAGCTGGATAAAGAAACCTACGCGGATGCCCTGCGCACCCAGGCGCTCACGCGCAGCGATCACTTCACCAACCTGCGTTCCCTTGGTCATCTTGTCGAGAATGCGTTGGCTGCCGCTTTCGGCACCGATCCAGGCTTCCATGCAACCAGCGCGAGCCAGCGCTGCGGCCATGCGTTCGCTGGCAAGGTCGGCGCGGGTCTGGATGGTGAAGGGAATCGCGCCATCGGCATCGCTCAACCGCTGCGCAAACGTCTCCACCCAATCGATGTGGAAGCCGAAGATGTCATCGGCCATCCAGATATGGTCGGGCTGAAAACGGCGTTTGAGGTGAATCATTTCCGTGGCCACCTCTTCGGCGCCGCGGCGCTTGTAGTGATTGCCCCAGATCGGCTTGGCGCACCAGTTGCAACGGAACGGACAGCCGCGCGAGGCCGCCATGTTCAGGCTGGAGTAGCCATGCCGTTGCTGCCAGAAGCGCTGGTAACGCGGCATGTCGACCAGATCCCATGCCGGCAGGCCGCTCAGGCGTGCGTCCGGCGGTTGCGCGCCGGGATGCACACGCGCAACCGCAGGTTGGCTGGTGGCAATCTGCGCCACGCCTGCCAGCCATTGATCGGTGGCGATGTCCGGCTGCGCTTCGACGCGCGCAAGCAAGGTGATCAACGGGGCGATGCCTTCACCGATCAACACCGCATGCGCGCCTGCAGCCAGGAAGACATCCGGGTTGTCGGAGGCATCCGAGCCTGCCACCAACACGCGGCAACCGGCCGCGCGGGCTTGCCCGATCATGCGGCATGCAGCGTCCCGCATGCGGCTCAGGCACATCTTGGTGAGGAAGTTGAAGTTGTCTTCGTAGAACACCACCAGATCCGGCTGCGCCGCACGCAGGGCAGGGGTGTAGTCCTCCACATCGTCGGCCAGCATCGCATCGAACAGACTCAACGCATGCCCGCGTTCGCGCAGCAGCGCAGCGATCTGCAGCGTGGCCAATGGGGGATAGGGCTTGCCGCGCTCCCATTGCTTGGGGTCGTAACGCAGGAAATACGAATGACTGACCTGGATATTTAGCATCTGCACAAGGCTCTCGTTCTGTCGCCAGGTGAGCGCAGCGGCGGCGTGCGCGGACACCGGCATTCGGCTCGGCAGTAGGTGCGCACGCGGGCGCCTTTGGTTGCGTAGCGTTGTGCGCAGGCACGGCAACAGGTGATGCAACCTTTCGCTAGAGAAGCGACACACACCGGCTGATTCAGTGCATTGGATACAGGCATGCCGCAGTCGGCCACATGGGCGCAACACACGCCGTTGAGCGGTGGCACAACGGCTATCGCAACTGGGGCTGCAGTGGCGGAAGATCCGTTCGGCGAACAGCGTCCACGGCGCTTGACCGTGCGTCGGCAGATTCTTGGCGCGCTGTTCCACTTTCAAAGCGATAGCGAAGCGCTACTGGCACTGGTCGATGCTGCCTATGCCGGCTTGCCCGCGCATCGCTTGCCGGGCGCGCCGGAATTTCATGTCACGCTGGACCTGCTGCCGCGTGCGCCCGGCAGCATCGATGCAGAACCGCCGGCGGTACGCACGCACGCCAGTGGTGGCCTGTTGTGCGGCGTCATTGATGCCTGCAATTACCTGATGCTGTCGGTGCCGCAGCGCCACGCAATGCTGGTGGTGTCCGAAGACATGCTCGCCCACGCGTATCACCTGCGTTACGAGTTGATCGAATTTGCCGTGTTCCTGCTGGCCGCACGTGGCATCGGGCTGGTGCCGCTGCATGGCGCCTGCGTCGGTCAACGCGGCCGTAGCGTGTTGCTGCTTGGCGCCAGCGGTGCGGGCAAATCGACGCTGGCCTTGCACAGCCTGCTGCATGGCCTGGAGGTCCTCTCCGAAGACGGCGTGTTCGTGGCACCGGACAGCCTGCTTACCACCGGCGTCGCCAATTTCCTCCATTTGCGTGCCGCAGCGCTGGGCTTGGTCGACGCGCAGACGCGCGCCTGGATCAGCGCATCGCCGGTGATCCGGCGCCGCAGCAGCGTTGAGAAATTCGAGGTCGATATCCGCCATGGCCATGCGCATCTCGCGCCCAGGCCCATGCAGTTGCAGGCGGTGGTGATGTTGTCCAGGGTGCCGGCCAGCGTCTCGACGCAACGCCTGGTCGCGGTGCCGAACGAGCAGGTCGCAGCCTGCCTGGCCCACGATCAACCCTATGCCACCGGTCAGCCCGGCTGGCAGCGGTTTGTGGAACAAGTGCAGCGCATCGGCATGTTCACGCTGCACCGTGGCACGCATCCGCAAGCGTCGGTGGATGCGTTGCTGCAGCTATTGCAATGAGCCGTTTCATGCAAGCGCACTACAGAGGCAATGGCCCGAAGGCTTTGGCAGCGTGGCGGAGACTGCATGTTACGCGCGGCTGAGCGGTGGGCGATGACTGCGCAGCAGCGCATGCGCACCGTGCTGCATCACTTCGTGAGCACCCTGGTGCCGGCAGACATGCCGACGATTGCACTTTACGTCGCGTTATCGTTGGCCGCCGCATTGGTCGGCAGCATCGTGGCGGTGTGCCTGCTGCCGCTGGTGCAGCCCGGCCATGGCGTGCAACTGGCTGGCTATCGCTTGGCATTACCGGGCGGACTAGCCATGCAGGCAGGCATGTTTGTGGGGGTGAGCCTGCTGTTTGCCGCATTGCGCTGGCAGAGCGCACGGCTGGCCGCACGCTTGACCAGCCGCTATGCCATCGGCCTGCGCGGACGCGTGCATGCGGCACTGATCGACGCGCCATTGCCTGCCTTGTCCGGTGCCAGCTCGGCAGAAATCGCCAATGTGCTCACCTACAACATCGAGATCGCCACGCAAGGCTTTAGCGCGGTGCTGCAGCTGTTGGTCGCGGCGATCACTGCGCTGGTGAGCGTGTGCATCGCGGTGCTGATCGCCCCTGCGCTGTTGATCGCCACACCGCTGCTGGCGGTTCTGGCGTGCTTGGGCGTGCGTATGTCCAGCAGCGATGCACAGGCGCGCATCAGCCGTGCCTATGTGGCGGACATGACGCAGCTGTTCTGGCTGAGCGAAGATTTTCCGCGTCGTTTGCGCCACGTGCGTTCGTTTCAGCGCGAAAACGTCGAGAGCACGCATTACGAACGCATTTCGGCGCGATTGGGGCACGGGTATGCGCAACAGCAGGAACTGGTTGCCGGCAGTCGACTGCTGCTCGAGCTCACTGCGGTGGTCGCCATCGCCGGCATTCTGGTGTTGGCCAATCGCTGGCAGGGTGCCGATCGCGCCGCGCTGATCACCGTCAGTCTGTTGCTGGGCCGTTTGCTGCCGTACCTGGTCACCACGCGGCAAAGCGTGCAGCAATTGCGTTCGGCATGGCCGGCGCTGCAGCTGTGGCGCCGCTATGTGGACCTTGGCGTTGCGCGTGCACATGCGCCGGAACAAACGGCCGAGCCACTGCCGGCCACACTGCATATCGAACACATCGGGCTGGCGTCGCCGTTACCCCAGCTCGCGCTCGAGTCGATGTGGCTGGTGCCAGGTCAGATGATGCTAGTGGTCGGCGCCTCCGGCGTGGGGAAGAGCAGTCTGATGGATGTGCTTTCCGGTCAGACACCGCCGGCGCAGTTCGTTGCGCACATGTGCGGGCGCCGGCTGACGTTTTCCGCGTATCGACATCTGGTGCGACACAGCGCCTACATCGGCCAAGGCGTACGGCCGTGGCAGCGCACGGTGCGCGATTGCCTGCAGTGGGTGCTGCCCGGAGCTTCCGATGCACGCATGTGGGAGGTGCTGGCCGACGTTGGCCTGTGTTCGCGGCTGCAGCGCGATGCGCAAGGCCTGGACACGCCGATCGACGCGCAGGACGGGCGCCTGTCCGGCGGCGAATCGCAACGCCTGTTGCTGGCGCAGGTGCTGCTGCGTCGGCCGACCCTGGCGGTGTTGGACGAAGCCACTAGCGCGCTGGACGCCGATGCGGAACATCAGGTGCTAAGCACCTTGCGCGCGCGTCTGCCGACTACCGTGCTGTTGGTGGTTTCGCATCGCACCAGCTTGGCCGCCGTGGCGGATCGCACGGTGAACCTGAATGGTACGCCTGTTCGGCGGATGCATATGAGTTCGTCGGAAATGGCCACACCGTACGACGTGCGCTAGGCGCGTGACACGCTGGCGGGTCGGTCGCTCCGCAAGTCGCTGACAACACTTGGAGCGACTAACAACACGACTGCGCTCACCGCCAGGCGGGCGCGGACGGTGCTCGGGATCGGCATGGACCACGCGTGCACTGCGGTTCTGAGCGCGCCGTCCGCGCCCACCTGACAGCGGCTCGCTACGTGTTGTTAGCCGCTCTTTGCGCGCAATCATCAGGCTTGAGTCGAAGACACGCAGGCACCGGATGGGCCGGGTACGCGGCGCACCGGCTGCGCACGCCAGGCGCGCGCCTGGCACTGGGTTAGCCGTTTTAGCCCGCAATCTCTTCCAACGCCCGATTGCGCGTGCGTGGCCCGAACACGGCAATCACGCTCGCCACGATCGACATGCTGAGTGCGATGAAGGCCAGGACACCCTGGCTGCCGACTTGCGCAAGCAGCCAACCGATCAGCACGCTGCTGACTGCCGTGGACAGGCGGCTGAAGGAATAGCAGAAGCCCACCGCGCGCGCGCGCAAGCCGGTCGGGAACAGCTCGGCCTGATAGCCGTGATAGGCAAAGCTCATCCAGGCGTTGCAGAACGCAACCATCGCTCCGCACAGCACCATGCCGACAGCCTGATGCTGTAACGCGAACAGCCCACCGAATAGCACCGCGCCCAACGCCGATGCAGTGATCTGCCATTTGTTTTCCCAGCGCTGCGCAAACCGCAGCAACAGCAAGGGCGCCAGCGGGTAGGCCAGCGAGATCGCAAACGAATACGCCAGGCTTTTGGTCACCCCTGCCCCAGCACCCTGTGCCGAGATCAGCGCCGGCAGCCAGTTGCCGAAACCGAAGAAGCCGATGGCCTGAAACACATGGAAGACCACCAACATCCCGATGCGCGCGCGATACGGCGCGCGCCATAGCAGCGCTGTCGGCACGACGCCAGCAGGCAACGATGTGGCCGTCTGCGGCTCGGGCAATGGCGCACCCGCATCGCGCATGCAGCGCGCCTCCAGCTCGGTCACCACTGCATCCGCTTCCGCATGCCGGCCGTGTGCGGCCAGCCAGCGCGCCGATTCCTGTAAGCGGCTACGCAGCCACCAGATCGCCAGCGCAAACGCGCCGCTCAGCAACACCACACAGCGCCAGCCGCTCACACCCAATGGCGCATGTGGCACCAACAGCCAAGCGGTGAGCGCAACAGTGGGCACCGCCAAAAATTGCACGAAAAATGCAAACGCGAACGCCGCACTGCGCATGTGCCGCGGCACCAGTTCAGACAGATAGGTGTCGATGGTGACCAGCTCGATTCCCAGCCCGATACCGACCACAAAGCGCAGCACGATGACCCCGGCGGCGGTGCTCTGCAAGCCCATCGCCACGGTCGCGGCGGTGTACCAGATTAAGGCGAAGGTAAACACCGGACGACGCCCGAACCGGTCGGCGAACGGACTCAATAATGCGGCACCGACGAACAGCCCAAGGAAGGTGGCCGCCGCAAATGCGGCCTGATCGGACATGCCGAACACCCCGTCCGCACCGCTGGAAAAAATCCCATCGCGAATCAGCCCGGGGCTGATGTAGGCGGTCTGGAACAGGTCGTACAACTCGAAAAACCCGCCTAGTGCGAGCAACCCCACCAACCGCCAAAGCGTCGCGCTGGCCGGCAACCGATCGATCCGTGCCGCGATCTGTGCGGAAGGCGAGAGCTGTGCAAGGGCAGGCGGGGCATTCGGAGACATGGGCGAACAACCGCAGCAAGGGCATGGTCATCATAGCCAGCGTCCAGCTCCCACAGCGTCCGAGCTTCGTCGCGCAGTCAATGCGTTCGTCTCCGGGGCCGGGGGCGCCGAGTATCGCGCACGGAGCAGGTGCAATTCGCAATCTTCACCCGCAACATCAGCAGCCAGAAGGCGATCCGCCTGCACTGACCACCAACGTGCCCAGCGAAGAGCTCCTCTCCCCTCGGGGCGAGAAGGCACGGCCTTGCGCGCGATGAGCGCGCGTGCCTTGGAGCGTCCGTGCTGCAAGCGCGGGCCGGGGCGCGCAGCGGAGGTTGGGGTGAGGATGCCAGGGCACATGGTCCAGCAGGCCGCGGCTCACTCCGCTCTGCTGGCTGCCGCTCCAGTGCTCGCATGCGCAGACACTTAGAGCGGCTAACAACACGTCGCGAGCCGCTGTCAGGTGGGCGCACACGGCGCGCTCAGAACCGCAGTGGACGCGTGGTACATCCCGCACCGAGCACCGGCCGCGCCCGCCTGGCAGCTGCGCAGTCGTTTTGTTAGCCGCTCTTATATCGAAATGAGGCACTCGCAGAGACTGAGCGAACGCGACCACATCGTTACCGAAGCATCACCCAACCCGCAGACGCAATGCGCTCGCCCATCAGCAAGCTCAACAACGCAGCTACGGCTGGTCGTAGCCCACCAACCCAGCCGTTGTCCGACTGCTGGAATGCTGTAATCCCCCTCGCCACCAACCAAGCCGCTGGCAAACCTGCCAGACCAGCCCCATCTGTGGCCCATCAGTTTCTCCGGAGTCATCCGATGCCCCCCATTTCCGTGCTCGATCTGGCGCCAGTCTGCGAAGGCAGCGACACCACCCAGGCCTTCGCCAACATGCTCGATCTGGCCCAGCACGCCGAGCGCTGGGGCTATCAACGCTACTGGCTGGCCGAGCACCACAACATGCCGGGCATCGCCAGCGCCGCCACCGCCGTACTGATCGGCCATGTCGCCGGCGGCACCAAGACCATCCGTGTGGGCGCCGGCGGCATCATGTTGCCCAACCACACCCCGCTGCATGTGGCCGAACAATTCGGCACGCTGGCTTCGCTGTATCCGCAGCGCATCGACCTGGGCTTGGGCCGTGCACCCGGCACCGACCAGCCCACCGCACGCGCCTTGCGCCGCGATTTCGACAGCGCCGACCACTTCCCGCAGGACGTGGCCGACTTGATGCGCTATTTCGCGCCAGCGGTGCCAGGGCAGCTGGTGCAGGCCGTGCCCGGCGCCGGGCTGGAGGTGCCGGTGTGGTTGCTCGGGTCGAGCCTGTTCAGTGCACGCGTGGCGGCAGCGATGGGTTTGTCGTTTGCGTTTGCCTCGCATTTTGCGCCCGACGCGATGGACGAAGCGGTGGCAATCTATCGCCGCGAATTCCGCCCATCCACACGGCTTGCCACGCCGCACGTGATGCTGGCTTTGAACGTAGTGGCGGCCGACACCGAAGCGCAGGCACGCCGTTTGTTCACTAGCCAGCAGCAGAGCTTCGTCGATCTGCGTCGCGGCAAGCCGGGCAAGATTCCCGCGCCCATCGATGATATCGACAGCTTCTGGCAGCCGCATGAGCGCGCGGGTGTAGAGCGTGCACTGGCCTGCACGGTGCTTGGCGATGCTGAGCAGATCACCCAAGGCGTGGCTGATTTCATCGAGCGCCACACGCCGGACGAACTGTTGTTCACCGCCAACATCTACGACCACGCCGCGCGTTTGCGCTCCTTCGAAATCGCCGCTGCGGCATGCCGCGAGCTGGATGTGACTTTGGCGTGATTCACGTCGCTTTGCGCAACGATCCGCTGTGATGCATGCCCATCCATTGGGAAGATCAGCATGCAATTTCAGGCACGCAGCGAGAGCATCAAGCAGCTGGCCGAATTGATCCGCGGCGTGGACATCGCGATGTTCACGACCGTCTCGGCCGACGGCAAACTGGTGAGCCGCCCGCTGGGCACGCAGCAAGTCGAGTTCGATGGCGACCTGTGGTTCGCCACTGCTGCCGACAGCCCGAAAGTGACGGAAATCGCCGCCGATCCGCGCGTCAACGTGGCCTATGCCTTGGCATCGAAGAACACCTATGTCTCGGTGGCCGGCACTGCGCGCGTGGTTCACGACCGCGCCAAGATCGACGCACTGTGGTCGCCTGCCATGAAAATATTCTTCCCGGGCGGCAAGGACGACCCGAACCTGCGTTTGATCCACGTGCGCGCCGAATCGGCCGAATATTGGGATGGCCCCAGCGGGCTGCTCGGCAAGGCGCTGTACTTCGTGATGACGGCAGTGACTGACGATACCGCCAGCCTGTCGGATAACCGCGTGGTCGATCTGAAGTAACGGCGTCAGACACGCGCCGCACGCTTCGCGCTCAGCGCCAGGCGTCCGGCCACCAGTCGCGAATCAGGTCTACCAGCTGGTCGGAAGTGACGCCGAAGACGGCCACCGAGATCAGCGCGGCGGCCCAGCCCGCCAGCATCAGCGCGCCATCGCGCTCGAGCAGGGCCAGGGCAAATAGCAGCAGGATCAATCCGAAAAGATAGTTGGTGAACGGGATCGGCAGCGTCAGCAAACTGCCGATCAGTACCAGCAGCAGGCCGGTGAATACTTGCGCCGGCATCCTGTCCAGCATGCCGTGCAGACGCGGTTTGAGCAGGCGATCCAGGCGCTGCATTGTCGGCCCGAATGTGGAGACGAAACGCTGGCTGGTGCGACGGCGCGGCCCACGCTCGCCGATGAAGCGCGTTACCCACGGCTTGCGCAGGCAGCACATCATCTGCAGCCCGATCAGTATCGTCAGTGGTCCGCTGATGCCACCGGCAACGCCGGGAATCGGGATGAACGAGGGCAGGATCGCCAGAAACAAAAATACGCCGAAGGCGCTTTGTTGCAGATCGGCCAGGATCTGGCGGACACGTAACACCTGGTCCGGGTCTCTCTCGCTGAAGGCCGCCAGCAAGCTGCGAATGCGTTCGTTGCGGTAACGCATCTGCTCGCTGCTGTCGTGGCGCGGCGCGCTGCCGTCATCCGACGATGTCATCGCTGTCCTCGTCGCCCACTCGGCTCAACAGCAACTTATCCACGCGCGCACCATCCAGGTCGACGATTTCGATGCGCCAACCGGCCCAATCGAAGAATTCACCGGCCTGCGGAATGCGCCCGAAGTAATAAATGCACAGGCCCGCAAGCGTGTGGTAATCGCCTTCGTCGGCGTCCGGCAAATCGGCGCCCAGCACTTCGCGGAGTTCTTCCACCGGCAGCGAGCCGTCGATCAGCAGCGAGCCGTCGGCGCGCGTGATCACCAGCGCATCTTCGTCGGTGTTTTCCACCGCCTGCAAACGGCCGACCACCGCGCCCATCAGGTCGCTGATGGTCACCAATCCGCGGATCTCGCCATATTCGTCGACCACCAGTGCCATCGACTGCTGTTCTTCGCGAAAGATTTCCAGCAGCTTCATCGCATGCGTGGATTCGGACACGAATAACGTGTCGCGCAGCGCCTGGAAGAGATTCTCGCCGTGCCCGCCCATGCGCGTGACCAGCGATTTGACTTCCAGCACGCCTGCAATGTCCTGGTCGCTGCCGCGGTAGACCGGGTAGCGCGAAAATTCGTGCTCGCGCATCACCTGCAGATTGCGTTCCGGCTCGGCGTTGGCGTCCAGCCAGGCGATGCGGTTGCGCGGGGTCATCAGGCTGTCGGCGGTGCGGTCGCCCAGCCGCATCACGCGATTCATCATGTCGCGCTCGTGGGCGTCGATCACCCCGGCCTCGTGGCTTTCGGCCACCAGCATGCGGATCTCTTCTTCGGTGATCGATGCCGACTCGTTCTTGCCCATGCCCAACATGCGCAACACCAGCCGGGTGGAGCGCGCCAGCACCCACACGCCGGGCGCGGCAATCTTGGCCAGCCAGCCCATCGGTACTGCGACCACCCCTGCGACGTCTTCGGAATTGCGCAGCGCCAGCCGCTTGGGCACCAGCTCGCCGAAGATCAGCGTCAGGAAGGTGATCAGCGCCACTGCCAGGGTGCTGCCGATGACGACCGAATACGGACGCGGCTTGCCGACCAGTTCGAACGAGGCCGCCAGGGCCGGGAACACGCCCTGCAGCCAGCTGGCGATGGCCTCACCGATCGCTTCGCCCCCGAACACGCCGGTCAGGATGCCGATCAGGGTGATACCGATCTGCACCGTGGACAAAAAGTTTTCCGGGCTTTCGGCCAATGCCAGGGCCCGCGCAGCGCGTTTGCTCGAGCCGGCCATCTGCTTCAGGCGGCTCTTGCGCGAGGTCATCAACGACATCTCCGACATGGCGAAGAAGCCGTTCAACACAATCAGGGCGATGACGATCAGAAACTCAACCACGGGCGTCTTCCCCGGTCAGTGAAGGGGAGGGCTGGGGAGCACTGGGTGTGCCGGCGGGCGAACAGGCCGGGCGGCAACACGGGGGGATAGGGTCGTCTTCCATAGGGGGCGCCCAAAGGCGCGGGTCATGGTACCAAACCACAGGGTGGTTCGAGCCGGGAAATGCCGATGTGAAGGGCGGTTCCCGGCGTGAGATACCCAGAGAGGTCATGGAACGGTCATAATTCGCGCCCGGCGCCGTCTCTCCCTTGACGGCAGGAAGTTGTCCACCCATGTTCTCGTTGCAGACCATCTTCGGTTCCGGCAAGCAGTTCTATTGGCTTCTGAACGAAGCGGCGCAGGCTGCCTACGACAGCACCAATGCGTTGCACGCCATGATGCGCGAGTCCGACCGCCAACCCGCGCTGGATGCCTTCAAGCTGGCCCGCCTGCGCGAACGCGCCGCCTCCGACAAGATCGGCCAGGCGCTGGTGGACAGCTTCATGACCCCCATCGAGCGCGAAGACATCGAAGCGCTGGGCTCGGCGCTGTACAAGATTCCCAAGCAGGTCGAGAAATTCGCCGACCGCTATTCGCTGGCCACCAAGCACCTGGAACACATCGACTTCGCTCCGCGCGCCGCGATGCTGGAGCAGGCCGCCAGTGTGGTCGTGGAGATGGTGACATACCTGCCGCAGATGAACATCGATCGCGTGAGCGCGCTCAACGACAAGCTGCGCATGCTCGAAAACGAAGCCGACCGGCTGATGCTGGAGCTGTACCGCGACATCTATTCCGGCCGCCTGGACACGTTGCAGATGTTCCTGCTCAAGGAGTTCTTCGAGATTCTGGAAAAGGCCATCGACCGTTGCCGCGAGGCCGGTGTGGTGGTCTACCAGATCGTGCTGAAGAACAGCTGAGGTCGCCGCGTGCTTACCTTCGTTCTGGTTGTGATCCTGGCTGCGTTGGTGTTCGAGTTCATCAACGGCTTCCACGACACTGCCAACTCCATCGCCACTGTGGTCGCCACCAAGGTGCTCTCGCCAGGTTGGGCGGTGATGCTGGCCGCCGGCATGAACCTGATCGGCGCGCTGACCGGCACCGCGGTCGCGCTGACGATCGCCTCGGGCTTGCTCAACACCAATGTGGTCGACGTCACCCCCCAGGTGATTCTGTGCGCGTTGCTGGGCGGGATCATCTGGAACCTGGTCACCTGGTGGCAGGGCCTGCCGTCGTCGTCCTCGCACGCCTTGATCGGCGCCCTGTGCGGCGCTGGCCTGGCCGCGGCGCACAACAACTGGGACGCGCTGATCTGGTCGGAAAACATCGGCAACTGGGCCAAGAACAAGGGCCTGTTGTGGAAGGTGTTCGTGCCGATGATCACCTCGCCGATCGCCGGCTTCCTGCTCGGCATCGTGGTGATGCTGCTGCTGTGGGCGATCATCGCCGGCATGTCCAGGCTCGGTGGGCCGATCGGGCGGCTGGCGCGGCCGCGCTGGGTCAATGCGTTCTTCGGCAAGGCGCAGATTGCCTCGGCCGCCTACATGGGCTACGCCCACGGCCATAACGACGCGCAGAAGACCATGGGCATCATCGCGATGACCTTGATCGGCGCGCAGTCGGCCGGTGGGTTGGACGATCTGCCGAGCTGGCTGTCGTTCCTGCATCCGGGCACCGGCCTGGCGGCTGGCGCCGGCATCCCGATGTGGATCGTGCTGACCTGCGCGGTGGTGATGGCCGCCGGTACCGCCTCGGGCGGCTGGAAGATCATCAAGACGCTCGGCCACAAGATGGTCAAGCTGCATCCCATCCACGGTTTTGCCGCAGAAACCAGCTCGGCAACGGTGCTGACCGTGGCGGCGCATTTCGGTATGCCGGTTTCCACGACGCACAGCATTTCCACCGCCATCATGGGCGTGGGTTTTGCCAAGAACCCGCGGTCGCTGCGCCTGGGCGTGATCGAGCGCATCGTCTGGGCGTGGATTTTGACCATCCCGGCCGCTGGCGGCGTGGCGTACCTGATCCTGATGCTGTTCGAACTGTTCGGCTGGACCTGAGCTGTGTCGCGGTACGGTCACGCACCGTGGGCGCGCTGCGATTCTAACCGCCCGTTATGAATGAGATCCTTCCGCGATGATGCTGGCCCTGGTGTGCGTATTGTTCGGGTTCGCCTGGTTGATCGACCGCCTCGGATTGCGGCGCTTTTCCCGCGTGCTGGGTCTTACCAGTGTGTTGCTGGTGTTTGCGGTCGGTTGCGGCCCATTGCCTTCCTGGATGCTGCACCACCTGCAGCACACCGGGGTCAACGATTTCAACGCATGGGGTGCGCGCAACGTCATCGTGTTGCTCGGCGCCGGCACCGTGCGTCCGGAAGGGCGTGACGCGGTAGCCGAAGCCAACATGTTCGCCTATGGCCGCATCGTCGAGTCGGCGCGGCTGTATCAGCAATGTCGGCACAGCGGTGGCGATTGCAAGATCGAAATCAGCGGCGGCGATCCACGCGGGCTGGGGTTGTCTGAGGCGGTGGTGTATCGGCGTGTGTTGGTTGACCTGGCGATTCCGCAGGCGGACGTGATCATGGAGCCCTCAAGCATGAACACCTTGCAGAACGCGCAGTTCAGCCAGCCCCTGCTGCGCGCATACCGGCCCGATCGCATCGTGCTGGTGTCATCGGCCACGCATCTGTGCCGCGCCGAATTGTATTTCCGCCATTTCGGCATCGATGCCACGCCGGTGCGCGCGGATTGGCTGACTGCCACTTGGTCGATCCTGCCGCAGAGCTACAACTTCACCCTGGCCGATGTGGCGCTGCACGAATACCTGGGCATGGCGCGCTATCGGCTCTACCAATGGATGGGTTCGAACGTAAAAGCAACCGCGCCTGGCGCAGTGTAGGCGCCACGCTATTTCGCATCCATCGCCGGACGTTGAGACGTCCGGCGATGGATGCATTCAGCGCGTTTCGTACATCGCCTTGACGTCGTTGCGGAACGCACTCTGGCTGTCGGCGCGGTTGTAGAACATGTGGCCGCCCGGATATTCGCGTACCTGCACGCGTTTCGGGTCGCTGCCCATCGCCGGCATCTGATCCACCGTCAAGACCGAACCCATGAACGGGCAGGAGAGGTCGTTCCAGCCGTGCGCGATCAATACGCGCAACTTCGGATCGATCGCCACCGACTGACGCAGTTGTGTCACCGCACCCTTGCGCAGTTCGTCGTTCCAGTCCCAGAGTTTGTTGACGTCGTAGTTGAGCGCGCGATATTGCGCATCGATTTTCCAGCCGACCACGCGGGTGACGAAATCCACCATCGCGGTGGTGGTGGGAGCAATGATGCTGTCCAGCAGCGGGTCGTTGGCGCGTTGTTCGGCATCGTTGGGAAACGGGTCGAAGGCGGTCACGTTGGAGTCGTAACGGCTACCCAATTCGCCCTTGTCGCGAAACACCTCGCGCAGATACGCCTGGGTTTCCAGGCGCCCGCCGGAGCGCCGCACGTATGCCGGGTCAAGCCCGGTCATGCGGGTGACCTGCTGCAACATCGCTTCGGTCGCCTGCGGGTCGGTGCGTCCTTTCATCAGCGCCACCGCGTAGTCGCCGCGGGTGTAGTCGATCACCTGGCGCATCGCGCTGTCGCTGAGCTGGCCCTGGCGCTCCAGGTGCGCAGCAGTGATCGACGGCAATGTCAGCATCCATTCCAGGGGCGACACGTCGCTGTTGTCGTCCAGGGTCGGGTTGAGGTATGGCGACACCAGCACCACGCCGCTCATCGCCACGCCCAGCTGTGTCTGCAGGTAATGGGTAATGCGTGGGCCGCGGAAGCCGCCATAGCTTTCGCCGACAAGATACTTGCGTGCCTGCAGGCGGCGGTTCTTGAGCAGCCAGTCGTAGATTATCCGCGAGAGATATTCCACATCCGCCTGCGGGTTGTAGAACTGCTTCTTGGCATCGTCGTCGCCAATCAATGCGCGACTGAAGCCGGTGCCCACCGGGTCGATGAAGACCAGGTCGGTGAAGTCCAGCCACGTGCCCGGGTTGTCGCGCAGCGCGGCCGGTGCCGACGCGCTGTCGCCTTCGGTGCCGAAATCGACGATCTTCGGCCCGATCGCGCCCATGTTGAGATACACCGATGCGGCGCCCGGCCCACCGTTCAATGCGAACGTCACTGGACGGTCTTTGCCATCGACGGTGTAGGCGGTAAACACCACCTCGCCGGTGGTCTTGCCCTGTGCATCGCGCACCGGCAACGTGCCGACCGTGGCGGTGTAGCTCAGGCTACGGCCGGCCACGCGCGTGCTCTGACGCACGCTGGCATCGGCCGGCAGGGGCGCCTGTTTGGCGGCGGCATCGGATTTGGCGTCGCTTTTCGCATCGCTTTTATCGGCTGTATCTGGCGCATCGGCCAGCGCCGTTCCGCTGAGTAACACACAGGTCAGCAGGCAGGCACGGAGAAAGGAGGGCATGGGCATCGACGTCGGAGCAGGGGAGTGCCGATGCTAGGCCGCTGCAGAGTCCGGTGGATGTGCAGGAAGGCATGGATGGCGCGTTGACCGATGCGGCTTGCCTGGCCTGGAGCAGTGTGTGCCGCAGCAGGCAGCCGTCTGACTCAAGGGGGGGGGGGGGCGCAGTCCGCTGCAATCAGCATCGACGTCAAAGAAAATCGATAACACGCCCTTCTCAGATCGGGACATCGTCCTCCTTCACCGGGGAGGAAGGTGCTTCGCAGGGGCGGATGAGGGTACGGGCGAAGCTCTCGCAATGTTCAATTGCACAAGGCTTTGCCCGTACCCTCACGCCACCCCCTCTCCCGAGGGGAGGGGGGCTTTCAACGCCTAGAACCTGTTCACGATCTTATTCAAGCCGTGCAAACTCCACGAATGCGCGAGAAGAACGATCCAAGTGACGTGAGCCGTGAGCGGTTCGAGCAAATCCGCCCGATTCTGGAGCAAGCCCGCAAGCGCACCAAGCCTGTGACAGTGGATATGTATGAGGTGTGGTGCGCAGTGCTGTATCTGCTACGGACAGGTTGCCCGTGGCGTGCGTTGCCCAGTGACTTTCCGAAGTGGCGCACGGTGCATTCCTACTTTGCCAAGTGGAGCGAAGTGGACGATGAAGGAATGAGCCTGCTGGAGCGGGCGCTTAAAAAATCAGGTTGGCGCGGCCCGCGAGAAACAGGGGCGCAAGGCCTGCAGTACGTTCTTGATCGTGGACGCGCAGAGCGTGAAGAACAGTGATACAGCCGGCCAGAAAGGCTATGACGCGGGCAAGAAGGTATCGGGGATCAAGCGCCACATCGCGGTGGATACGCAAGGCTTTCCACATGCCGTTGCGGTGACCACGGCGGAAGTCACCGATCGTCAAGGTGCGCTGGAGGCATTGAAACGCTGCCGATCGGGTTTAGGTCGGGTGAAACGCCTGCTGTGCGACAGCGGCTACACCGGAGATCCCTTCGCCGAGGGCGTACAGGACATTCTGGGCAAGCATGTCACCGTACAGATTGCCAAGCGCAGCGAGCTGCATACCTTCAAGGTCATGCCCAAGCGCTGGAGTGTCGAACGCAGCTTTGCCTGGCTGGAGAAGAACCGGAGGCTATGGAAGAACTGCGAGCGAAGGCTCAATACCAGCTTGCAGTTCATCCACCTGGCGTTCCTGGCACTGCTGCTCAGGAGATCGTGAACAGGTTCTTAGGGGGGTTCAAACTTCCAGCGAAGCCAGATCGCCCTTGGTTTCCAGCCACTGCTTGCGGTCGCTTGCGCGCTTCTTGGCCAGCAGCATGTCCATCAACAAACGCGTCTGCTCGCCATCATCGATGGTCAGCTGCACCAGCCGTCGTGTGTCCGGGTGGATGGTGGATTCGCGCAGCTGCTGCGGATTCATTTCGCCCAGGCCCTTGAAGCGGGTGACGCTGATCTGGCCCTTCATCTTCTCGCGCGCGATCTTGTCCAGCAGCGTGGTCTTTTCTTCTTCGTCCAGCGCGTAGAACACCTGCTTGCCCACGTCCACGCGGAACAGCGGCGGCATCGCCACGAACACGTGGCCGGCGGCCACCAGCGCGGGGAAGTGCTGCAGGAACAGCGCCGTCAGCAGCGTGGCGATATGCAGGCCGTCGGAGTCGGCGTCGGCCAGGATCACCACCTTGCCGTAGCGCAGCCCGGTGATGTCGTCCTTGCCCGGGTCGCAGCCGATCGCGATCGCCAAGTTATGCACTTCTTCGGAGGCCAGCACGCTGCCGGAAGCCACTTCCCAGGTATTGAGGATCTTGCCACGCAGCGGCAGGATCGCCTGGAAGTCCTTGTCGCGCGCCTGCTTGGCCGAGCCACCGGCCGAATCGCCTTCGACCAGGAACAATTCGGTACGGGACAGATCCTGGCTGATGCAATCGGCCAGCTTGCCGGGCAGGGCCGGGCCCTGGGTGACCTTCTTGCGGACGATCTGCTTCTCGGTCTTCAACCGTGCGCTGGCGCGGTCGATGGCGATCTGCGCGATCTTCTCGCCGATTTCCACGTTCTGATTCAGATACAGGCTGAAGGCATCGTGCGCAGCACCTTCGATGAAGCCGGCGGCCTGACGCGAGGACAGGCGTTCCTTGGTCTGCCCGGAGAATTGCGGGTCGGTCATCTTCAGGCTGAGCACGAAGGTGACCCGGTCCCACACGTCTTCCGGCGCCAGCTTGACGCCGCGTGGCAGCAGATTGCGGAAATCGCAGAACTCGCGCAGCGCATCGGTCAGGCCCGACCGCAGGCCGTTGACGTGGGTGCCGTGCTGCGCGGTGGGGATCAGGTTGACGTAGCTTTCCTGCACCAGCTCGCCTTCCGGCACCCAGCCTGCGGCCCAGTCGACGATTTCGGTGTCTTTTTTCAGGCTACCGACGAACAGGTCGGCCGGCAGCATCTCGTGCTCGGCCATCTCGCCTTTGAGGTAATCGCGCAGGCCGTTTTCGAAATACCAGCTGTCCTGCTCGCCGGTGGCTTCGTCGTGCAGCTTCACGGTCAGGCCGGGGCACAGCACCGCCTTGGCGCGCAGCAGATGCCGCAGCGCACGCACGTTGAATTTGGGCGTATCGAAATACTTGGGGTCGGCCCAGAAACGCAGCCGCGTGCCGGTGTTTTTCTTGCCGACCGTGCCGACCACTTCCAGCTTGGACGCGGCATTGCCGTCGCGGAACTCCATGCGGTGTTCGCTGCCTTCGCGCTTGATGAACAGCTCGACCTTGGTCGACAACGCATTGACCACGCTCACACCCACGCCATGCAGGCCGCCGGAGAAGGTGTAATTGCGGTTGTTGAACTTGCCGCCGGCATGCAGCCGGGTCAGGATCAACTCCACACCCGGAATCTTCTCTTCCGGATGGATGTCCACCGGCATGCCGCGGCCGTCGTCGGACACCTCGCAGCTGCCGTCCTTGTACAAGGTGACTTCGATCTGCTTGGCGTGACCGGCCAGCGCCTCGTCGACCGAGTTGTCGATCACTTCCTGCGCCAGATGGTTCGGGCGCGCGGTGTCGGTGTACATGCCAGGACGGCGTTTGACCGGGTCCAGGCCCGACAGCACTTCAATGTCGGCGGCGTTATAACGGGTGTTCATGCATCTCGTTGGCACGTGAAACGACGCGCAAGTGTGGGGGCTGGGACGATTTTTTGCACGCGACAGGCGTTCAGTGCAGGGCTGGGTGCCAGTGGATACCCTGGCATTGGTTTCGGAACCAAACGTCCCCACCTGAGGATGTCGACGAAGCTAAGGAGGACGCCATGAAGTTCAAGCACATCGTGATGCTCACCCTCGGTGCGGCCGCAGTCGCAGCGCTCCCCGCCATGGCCCAGGCCGCTCCGCAGCAGACCGGGCAGGGCGCCACCGCGCAGAAGGCGGGCGACGCCAAGGCCAAGAGCGAAGCCGAGCGCAAGGCCGAACGCCGCGCCGCCGCTGCCGCGCAGAAGCCCAAGGGCGACGTGTCACCGCGTGAGGAAGAGGAAGAACAGACGCCGGCGCGCTGATTTTTTCGCATCGCTTGAGTGATACGCAGACGCCCCGGCTCAGGCCGGGGCGTCTGCATTTGCGGCCCGCGCAACATGCACGTTTTCAGCGTGGAATGACTTCGTCGTCACGCAACCCTTGGGCATTCGCCCGTCACCCGCTAAACTATGGCTTTCCGGGAGGCTTCAAGCCCCATGACCCCCCTGATTTTCGTTACCGGCGGCGTAGTGTCCTCGCTAGGCAAGGGCATTGCCGCCGCTTCGCTTGCGTCCATTCTTGAAGCGCGTGGCCTGAAGGTCACGATGATGAAGCTGGACCCGTATATCAACGTGGATCCGGGCACGATGAGCCCGTTCCAGCATGGCGAGGTCTACGTCACCGACGACGGTGCCGAAACCGACCTGGATCTGGGCCACTACGAGCGCTACGTGCGCACGCGCCTGTCGCGCAAGAACTCGGTGACCACCGGTCGTATCTACGAGAACGTGATCCGCAAGGAGCGTCGCGGCGATTATCTGGGTGCCACCGTGCAGGTGATTCCGCATATCACCGACGAAATCCGCCGTTGCATCGATGAGGCCACGGCCGGCTTCGATGTGGCGTTGATCGAGATTGGCGGCACCGTCGGCGACATCGAATCGCTGCCGTTCCTGGAAGCGATCCGCCAGGTGCGCACCGAGCGCGGCGCCGAAAAGGCCATGTTCATGCATCTCACGTTGGTGCCGTACATCGCGGCGGCCGGCGAGTTGAAGACCAAGCCGACCCAGCATTCGGTCAAGGAACTGCGATCGATCGGCATCCAGCCGGACGTGCTGCTGTGCCGTTCCGAGCAGGCCGTGCCGGATTCGGAGCGTCGCAAGATTGCGCTGTTCACCAATGTCTCCGAGCGCGCGGTCATCAGCTGCCCCGATATCGACGTGCTGTACGGCATGCCGCTGGAATTGCTGCGCCAGGGGCTGGATGAATTGGTCATCGTGCAGTTCAAGCTGCGGGACAAAGTGGCTGCGGCGGATCTGTCCGAGTGGGCGGCGGTGGTGGATGCGGTCAAGCATCCGCTGGACGAAGTCACCATTGCGGTGGTCGGCAAGTACGTCGATCACCAGGACGCCTACAAGTCGGTGGCCGAAGCGTTGCGTCACGGCGGCCTGCGTCAGCGCACCAAGGTCAACCTGAAGTGGCTGGAAGCGCAGGATCTGGAACGCAGCGACATGGCGGCGTTGCAGGACATCGACGGCATCCTGGTACCGGGCGGTTTCGGCGACCGCGGTTTCGAAGGCAAGGTGCAGACCTCCAAGTTCGCGCGTGAGCACAAGGTGCCGTATTTCGGTATCTGCTACGGCATGCAGGCGGCGGTGGTGGACTATGCCCGCCATGTCGCCGATCTGGATGCAGCCAACAGCACCGAGAACGATCGCCAGTCGCCGCACCCGGTGATCGGCCTGATCACCGAATGGCGCACCGCCACCGGCGAAGTCGAAAAGCGCGACGAAAAATCCGACCTGGGCGGCACCATGCGCCTGGGCCTGCAGGAGCAGCGCCTGAAGCCGGGCACGCTGGCGCGCGAGCTTTACGGCAAGGACGTGGTGGCCGAGCGGCATCGTCATCGCTACGAGTTCAACAACCGCTACCGCACGCAGCTGGAAGACGCCGGGCTGGTGATCTCCGGCAAGTCGATGGACGACACCCTGGTGGAAGTGGTGGAACTGCCGCGCGACACGCACCCGTGGTTCCTGGCCTGCCAGGCGCATCCGGAATTTCTGTCCACCCCGCGCGACGGCCACCCGTTGTTTATCGGCTTCGTGCGTGCGGCGCGCGAGAAAAAGGCCGGCGGGAAGTTGTTGAAGGAAGCGCGTGCCTGAGTCGTCCCTTCTCCCCTTGGGAGAAGGTGCCCCGTAGGGGCGGATGAGGGGCGCCGCAGCACACCGGAAGGTGGCAGCCTTGACGAACGCGTCGCCACGCGCCAGCCAAGGCGAACCATCGCAGTTCACTAAAGTGGCGCGCCCGTACCCTCACCCCAACCCCTCTCCCGACGGGAGAGGGGCTTCAATCAATAGGTGACTTGATGAAACTGTGTGGCTTTGAAGTTGGCCTGGATCAGCCGTTGTTCCTGATCGCCGGCCCCTGCGTGATCGAGTCGATGCAGCTGCAGCTCGACGTGGCCGGCAAGCTCAAGGAGATCACCGGCAAGCTCGGTGTCAACTTCATCTTCAAGTCGAGTTTCGACAAGGCCAACCGCACCTCCGGCACCAGCTTCCGTGGCCCGGGCCTGGAAGAAGGCCTCAAGGTGCTGGATGCGGTGAAGCGGCAGATCGGCGTGCCGGTACTCACCGACGTGCACGAATACACCCCGATGAACGAGGTCGCGGCCGTCGTCGACGTGTTGCAGACCCCTGCCTTCCTGGTGCGGCAGACCGATTTCATCAAGAACGTCTGCGCCGCCGGCAAGCCGGTCAACATCAAGAAGGGGCAGTTCCTGGCGCCTTGGGACATGAAGCCGGTGGTGGACAAGGCCAAGTCCACCGGCAACGCGCAGATCATGGTCTGCGAGCGTGGCGCCTCGTTCGGCTACAACAATCTGGTCAGCGACATGCGCTCGCTGAGCGTGATGCGCGACACCGGCTGTCCGGTGGTGTTTGATGCGACCCATTCGGTGCAGTTGCCGGGCGGGCAGGGCAGCAGCTCTGGCGGCCAGCGCGAGTTCGTGCCGGTGCTGGCGCGCGCTGCGGTGGCGGTCGGTATTTCGGGTCTGTTTGCCGAAACCCACCCGGATCCATCCAAGGCGCTGTCCGATGGCCCCAACGCGTGGCCGCTGGATCGCATGGAAGAACTGCTCGAAACCCTGATGGAACTGGATGCCGTCACCAAGAAACACGGGTTCGCGCGCTTCGCATGAGTGTTGATCCCTGGACGGTGGCGGCATCGCACCGCCAGTGTCGGCAGTGGCAACGCTGGCCATGGGGCTGGCTTGCGCTAGCCGCATCAATCGCGGCGTGGCTGTGCATGGCGGTGATGGTCGTGCTGTTCACCGCCAGCATCGGTATGCCCGGCGATGGCAATCAGGCCATGCAGGCCACGCGGGTGCCGATGCTGATCACGTGGATGGTTGCCGCGATTTCAGCCGCCGGTGGATTGATCGCTGGCCCGGTTGCGTTGCGGTTGGCGCGCCAAACCGGCGCAGCGGTCCTCGCGTTGGTCTTGCTATTGTTCTTGCTGCTGCTGGTGGGTCTGTCGCTGCTGGGCCTGATGGCCTAGCGCTACGCTCGCCTGCCTGTCGCCTGCCGCGGCTGTCTGCGATTTGGCAATGGACCGGTGTGCAGCGATAATCCTGCAGCTTGTTTCCGGTGTCCTTCCCCCTCTACTGGTAACTGATCGACCTATGACCACTATCGCCAAGATCCTCGCCCGCGAAATCCTCGACTCCCGCGGCAATCCCACGCTGGAGGCCGAAGTCACCCTGGACGACGGCTCGTTCGGTCGCGCGGCCGTGCCCTCGGGCGCTTCGACCGGCACCAAGGAAGCGGTCGAGCTGCGCGATGGCGACAAGACCCGCTATCTGGGCAAGGGCGTGCGTCACGCAGTGGACAACGTCAACGGCACCATCGCCGAGACGCTGAAGAACTTCGACGCCGCCGACCAGCAGGGGCTGGACCGTCGTCTGATCGATCTGGACGGCACCGAGAACAAGGGCCGCCTGGGTGCCAACGCGCTGCTGGGTGTGTCGCTGGCCGCAGCGCATGCCGTGGCCGCCTCGCGGAAGCAGCCGCTGTGGCAGTACCTGTCCACCATCACCGAATCGGATGTGGCGCTGCCGGTGCCGATGATGAACATCATCAACGGCGGCGCGCATGCCGACAACAACGTCGACTTCCAGGAGTTCATGGTGCTGCCGGTCGGTTGCAGCTCGTTCTCCGAAGCGCTGCGCGCCGGCACCGAAATCTTCTATTCGCTCAAGTCGGTCCTCAAGGGCCACGGCCTGAGCACGGCGGTGGGCGATGAAGGCGGGTTTGCGCCGGACTTCCGCAGCAACGTCGAAGCGCTGGACACGATTCTCGAGGCGATCGGCAAGGCCGGCTACACCGCCGGCGAAGACATCCTGCTGGGCCTGGACGTGGCCTCTTCGGAGTTCTACGACAACGGCAAGTACAACCTGGTCGGCGAGAACAAGCGCCTGACCAGCGAGCAGTTCGTCGACTTCCTGGCCGACTGGGTCGCGCAGTACCCGATCATCAGCATCGAGGACGGCCTGGCCGAAGACGACTGGGCCGGCTGGAAGCTGTTGACCGACCGCGTCGGCAAGCATGTGCAGCTTGTGGGCGACGATCTGTTCGTCACCAACCCGAAGATCTTCAAGCAGGGCATCGACTCGGGCACCGCCAATGCGATCCTGATCAAGGTCAACCAGATCGGCACGCTGACCGAAACGCTGGAAGCCATCGCCATGGCACACGCGGCCAATTACGCCTCGATTGTCTCGCACCGGTCGGGCGAAACCGAAGACACCACCATCGCCGACATCGCCGTGGCCACCACCGCCACGCAGATCAAGACCGGCTCGCTGTGCCGCAGCGACCGCGTCGCCAAGTACAACCAGTTGCTGCGCATCGAGCAGGCGCTGGGCTCCGACGCGCGTTACGCCGGTCGCGACGCGTTCGTTTCGATCAAGCGATAAGACGTGCGCAACTGGCGCTGGCTACTGCTGGTGCTGGCGGTATTGCTGGCTTGGCTGCAGTACCGATTCTGGTTCGGGCCTGGGAATTCCGGCGAAGTCATGATGCTGGAAGCCCAGGTCGCGCATCAGACACAGGACAACGAGGGGCTGCGCCAACGCAACCAGGCGTTGGCCGCAGAGGTGAAGGACTTGAAGGATGGCGAGGCGGCAATCGAAGAGCGTGCACGCAGTGAGCTGGGCATGATCAAGCCGGGCGAAACGTTCTATCGCGTGGTCGAAGATGCGCCGTTGCCGGCACCTGCATCGCCTGAAACGGCGGCCCCCGCACAGCAGGCGCCTGCCTCCACCGATCCGGTGGACCACCCATGACCGGTTCGATCTGGGCCGGCTCCATTTGGGCAATCGTGCCGGCTGCGGGGCGCGGCACGCGTTTTGGTGGGCCGCTTCCCAAGCAATATCTGCAGGCCGGCGGCCAGCCCTTGATGGCGTACACGCTGATGGCGCTGGCGGCGCATCCGGCGCTGGCCGGCATCGTGGTGGCGATCGCCCCCGACGATGCCGATTGGCCGGGCTGGACTGCCGTGCAGTCCAAACCCGTGCTCACCTGCCTGGGGGGCGCGACGCGTGCAGCCTCGGTGCTGGCTGGTGTGCTGGCCTTGCCCGAAAGCGTACGCGCCGACGATTTCGTGCTGGTGCACGATGCCGCGCGGCCGAATCTGGCCCTGGCCGATCTGGACCGCCTGCTGGAAATCGGTCGCGGCGACCCGGTGGGCGCGATCCTGGCCGCACCGGTACGCGACACGCTCAAACGTGCCGGCGACGATGGCGGCATCGACGGCACCGAACCACGCGAACGTCTGTGGCGCGCACTCACGCCGCAGTTGTTTCGGCGCCATCAATTGATCCGTGGCCTCACCGAGGCCTCGGCTGCCGGTGTGGACGTCACCGATGAGGCGATGGCGATGGAGCGGATGGGGCTGCGCCCATTGCTGGTGGAAGGCGCCGAAGACAACTTCAAGGTGACCACGCCGGCGGATCTGGCGCGCTTCGAATTCGAATTGGCGCGCCGCGGCATTGCGGTCGATGCCGATGCGCTTGAGGCGCCGGCCGTCAATGCGCAGAGCAACGCGCGCAACGTGGCAACGCAGCTCGCTACAGTCAGCTACGGTAACGACGCCACTTAGAGCGTCTATCAAAACGAGTGCGCTCATCGCGAGGCGGGGTGGCAGATGCTTGGTGCGGCCTGTAGCACTCGTACACTGCCGTTTCTGCGTCGTCCGCGCACACCTGACGACTGCTTGCTACGGTTTGGTAGCTGCTCAACAACTACGGGGTCTCCATGTCCTTCAATTTCCGAATCGGCCAAGGCTACGACGTGCATGCGTTCGGCCCTGGCGAGCACGTGATGCTTGGCGGCGTGCGCGTGGCGCACAGTCACGGCGTACTTGCGCATAGCGACGGCGATGTGGTGTTGCACGCACTGTGCGATGCGATGCTGGGTGCGTTGGCGCTGGGCGACATCGGCCGGCATTTTCCGCCGTCCGACGAACGCTGGAAGGATGCCGACAGCGCGCAGTTTCTGCAGCATTGCGATGGCTTGCTGCGCGAGCGCGGCTGGCGCGTCGGCAATGCCGACATCACCGTGATCTGCGAGCGCCCCAAGGTCGGACCGCATGCGGTGGCCATGCGCGAGCGCATCGCCGGCCTGTTGGCGATCGAACTCGATGCGGTCAGCGTCAAGGCCACCACCAGCGAACAATTGGGCTTCACCGGCCGCGGCGAAGGCATCGCTGCACAGGCTGCAGTGCTGCTGGGCAGGATCGCTGCATAAGCTGCAGCAAGATGCGCAGTGCTACGCGCCGGGACCGGCGCCGATGCAGCGGGATGTAATCACCACGCCGAACGATTCGGCGCATTGCGCGCCACCTCCGGCGCGAAGGCGAATCACACCATGAGCGAGACCTCTCTGCTGCCACGTGCACATGGCGCTGCCGTGCTCAGCGCGGCGATGCGCAGCACGCCGGACGACTTTCAGGTCGACGAACTGCCGGCGTTCGAGCCTTCTGGCGAAGGTGAGCATTTGCTGCTCACCGTGTGCAAGCGTGGCCAGAACACCGCCTACATCGCCAAGAAGCTCGCGCACTGGGCGGGCATCGCCGAGATGGGCGTCGGCTATGCTGGCCTGAAAGATCGCCACGCCGTGACCACCCAGCGCTTCAGCGTGCATCTGCCCAAGCGCATCGCGCCGGATATCGCAGCGCTGGATGATGCGCAGATGCAGGTGATCGATAGCACCTGGCACAACCGCAAGCTGCAACGCGGTGCGCTGCACGGGAACGGTTTTGTGTTGACGCTGCGCCAGGTACACGGCGAGCGCGATGCAGTCGAGGAACGGTTGCAGGCGATTGCTGCGCGCGGCATCCCCAACTGGTTCGGCGAACAACGCTTCGGTCGCGATGGCGGCAACGTGGCGGCTGCGTTGGTGATGTTCGGCTATGTGCAGGCTGCCGATGGAACACTGGCGCCGGCACCAACCTCCAGGCGGCGGCTGCGCAACGATCAGCGCTCGATGCTGCTGTCGGCGGCGCGCTCGGCCTTGTTCAATCGCGTCCTCACCGCACGTGTGGAGCAGGACAGTTGGGACAGTGCGCTGGAAGGCGAGGCGTGGATGCTGGATGGCTCGCGCAGCGTCTTCGGCCCGGAGCCGTGGAGCGATGCGCTGGCAGAGCGGCTGGCGTGTTTCGATATCCACCCCAGCGGCCCGTTGTGGGGCGCGGGCGCGTTGCGCTCGACCGATCAGGCGGCAGCAGTGGAGCAGGGCGCCTTGTCCGATCCGCAATCCGAAGCGCTGCGCCAGGGTCTGGAAGCAGCGGGATTGAAGCAGGAGCGCCGCGCGCTGCGCTTGCGTCCGCAAGGTCTGGACTATCGATGGCTGGAGGCGCAGACCCTGCAACTGGAGTTCGCGCTGCCGCCTGGCTGTTATGCCACTGCGGTGCTGTGGGAATTGGGTGAGGTCACCGACGCAGGCCGTTTCGACGCCGGTGTGCGCTCTGACGAGTGATTATGTGCTGGTCGGCCGTCCAGCGCAGCGTCGATAGCGATCTGGGCATCCTGTTCGCGTAGGAGCGGCCTTGGCCGCGACGCCACAACGGTGAAGCCGATGGCGGCGTCACTGACCGGACGTGTGCGGTACAAGGTTGCCAAACAGGCTTCACATCGCGTCATGGCCATCCACGCGCAACAGCCATTCCCGCCAACGCACGCAATCGCTTCGAACGCTGCGAGTCAATCACACTTCGCCATCCGCCATCCGCCATCCGCCTACCGCCTACCGCCTACCGCCTACCGCCTACCGCCTACCGCCATCCGCCTACCGCCATCCGCCATCCGCCATCCGCCATCCGCCATCCGCCTACCGCCTACCGCCATCCGCCATCCGCCATCCGCCTACCGCCTACCGCCTACCGCCGTGCCAGCAACACCAGCAGCGCCCCGGTGCCGCCCTGCGTGGGCGGCGCCGAATGAAACGCCAGCACATCGTTGCGTTGACGCAGCAGCCGGTCCATCAGGTTTTTCAGCACGGGCGCACCGTTGTCGGACTGCAGGCCCTTGCCGTGGATGATGCGCACGCACCCATGCTCGTGCGCATGCGCCTCCAGCAGAAACTGGCGCAACAGCGATTCGGCCTGAGCGGCGGTGGCGCCGTGCAGATCCAGTTCGTCCTGCACCGAAAATTGCCCGCGCTTGAGTCGCTGAAACAATCGGCTGGGAAGATTCTCGCGCCGATAGCTGGCGGTATCGCCCGCTTCCAGCGGCGCGCTGTCGCGTAACAGGCGCGCAAATTCGCCGAGCGCTTCGGCGTCATCGCGCTCGGCCATGCGCGCACGCGGCTTGGGGCGCGGCTTGGCGTTGGCCGGTGGGGCGACTTCACGAATCGGCTTGACCGCGCCGATCGCTGCGCGGAACAACGCGCCGTCGTCTTCGTCTTCAGGATGCGACATCCGCACAGCGTACCCGGTCCAAGCGCAGACGCACGCGAAGATCAAGCGCGAAGGCGCGGGACGCATCCGGTATCATTGTCCGGTTTTCCGAGGAGTCTCATGCGCGTACTGGTTAGCAACGACGACGGTGTCGACGCCCCCGGCATCCAGATATTGGCCGAGGCGCTGCGCCATGGCGGTCATGAAGTGATGGTCGTCGCGCCCGACCGCGACCGCTCCGGCGCCAGCAACTCGCTGACGCTGGACGTGCCGATCCGCACCCGCCGCATCGACGCGCAGACCTGCGCCGTGGCCGGTACACCGACCGACTGCGTGCATCTGGCACTCACCGGCATGCTTGATTGCGACCCTGACATCGTGGTCTCCGGCATCAACAACTCGGCCAATCTGGGCGACGACGTGATCTATTCGGGCACCGTGTCTGCCGCAATGGAGGGCCGCTTCCTGGGCCTGCCGGCGGTAGCGGTGTCGTTGGTCACGCACAATCACCAAGCGCATCACTACGACACCGCTGCGCGCGCTGCGGTGGAAATTGTGGCACGTCTCAAGGCCGACCCATTGCCCGCCGACACCATTCTCAACGTCAACGTGCCGGATCTGGCGTGGTCGGATGTGCTCGGTTTCGAAGTGACTCGGCTCGGCAATCGCCATCGTTCCGAACCATGCGTGCCGCAGCGTGACCCGCGCGGCCGCACCGTGTACTGGATCGGCCCGGCCGGGCCGGAGCAGGATGCGGGTGCCGGCACCGATTTCCACGCCGTGCGCACCGGGCATATCTCGATTACCCCGATTCACGTCGATCTCACTCGCTACCAGGCGCTGGAGACTGTCGCCGGCTGGGTGGGCGGGCTGACCGCAGCGCTGGACGGCCCGGCATGACGCCGAGGCTGCGCCTGCAACCGGAGTCGGTCGGAATCGGCATGACCTCGCAGCGCGTGCGCGACCGCCTGGTCGAACGGCTGCGCGAGGCTGGCATCCACGACGAGGCGACGCTCAACGCGATGCAGACCGTGCCGCGGCACTTGTTCATCGATGAAGCGCTGGCCTCGCGCGCGTACGAAGACACCGCGCTGCCGATCGGCCACGGCCAGACCATCTCGCAGCCATGGGTGGTGGCGCGCATGACCGAGGCAGTGCTGCAAGTGACGCCGACCAAGGTGCTCGAAGTGGGCACCGGCTCCGGCTACCAGGGCGCGATTCTGGCGGCGCTGGGGCTGGAGGTGTACACCGTCGAGCGCATTGGCGATCTGTTACGGCAAGCGCGCAAGCGCTTTCGGCATCTGGGCATGAACGTGCGCAGCAAGCACGACGACGGCCGTATCGGCTGGCACGAGCACGGCCCCTATGACGCCATCGTGGTGACCGCCGCCGCACCGGCGCTGGTCGATGCGCTGGTCGATCAGCTGGCGGTCGGTGGACGCCTGGTCGCTCCGGTCGGCGGCGCTTCCTCGCAATCGCTGGTGCAACTCACACGCGGCGCCGATGGCACCATCGAACAACAGGTTCTGGCGCCGGTCACGTTCGTCCCGCTGTTGTCGGGCATGCTGGATTGAATCCATGAGAGTTTCTCGATGAAGATTTTCGGTCCGTTGTACGACGTGGCCATCCGTTGGTCGCGCCATCGCCGCGCCCCCACGCTGTTGACCGGTCTCAGCTTCGTAGAGGGTTTCATCTTCCCTGTGCCGCCGGAAGTGATGCTGGCACCGATGTCGCTGGCCGAGCCAAAGCGTTCGTTGTGGTTCGCCACCTTGAGTCTGCTGGGATCGGTCTGCGGCGCATTGGTCGGTTATCTACTCGGCCATTTCGCGTTTGCGGCGTTGCAGCCGTTGATCGAGTGGCTGGGCTGGAGCGCGAAGATCCAGCAGCAGATCGAAACGCTGCGCACGCTGGTCGCCGATTCGCCGTGGAAGGCATTCTGGGCGCTGGTCCTGGTGGGTTTCACTCCGATTCCGCTGAAGATCTTCACCTGGGCATCGGGCGTGGTCGGCGTGCCGATCCTGCCGTTCATCGCCAGCATGTTGGTGGGACGCGGCAAGCGCGTGTATCTGGTTGCCGGTGCGATCCGCCTGGGTGGTGCGCGTGCCGAGGCGGCGCTGCATCGCTGGATCGAGCCGCTGGGCTGGGTTGCGATGGCGGTGCTGGCGGTAGGTGCAGGGTGGCTGGTGTGGAAGACAACGAACGGATGAGCAAGACGCAGATGAATTCGGTACGCAAGACAGCAGTCATGCTCGCAGTGGCCATTGGGCTCACCGCCTGCAGCAGCGCCACGGTGGTGCGTTCGCCTGGGGCGAGTGGTGGTTCGTCGTCGCGTCCAAGCACGGCGCCACGCCCGTCGCTGCCACGCCCGGGTGCCACGGTGACCGTCCAGCGCGGCGATACCCTGTATGCGATCTCGCGCCGGACCAATATCACTGCCGCGGACCTGGCAGCCTGGAACGGCCTGTCGTCGCCGAATACCATCTATCCCGGCCAGACCCTCAAGCTGTATCCCGACGGGGCGAGCAAGCCCGGCAGCAGTGCGCCGGTTGCCGGCAGCGTGGCTCCGCCGCGTCCGGCTGCGCCGATCGCCGCACCGGTCAGCAGTGGATTCTCCTGGCGTTGGCCGGCCGATGGCGTGGTCGTCGGCACCTTCGTCACTGGCGAAACCACCAGGCAGGGCGTGGACATCGCCGGTGCCAGCGGCCAGGCCGTGCGCGCGGCCGCTGACGGCGTGGTGGTGTATTCCGGTGCCGGCCTGGTCGGTTACGGCGAGCTGATCATCATCAAGCACAACGACCAGTGGCTATCCGCGTACGGGCACAACCGCAAGCGTTTGCTGAACGAAGGCCAGAGCGTCAAGGCCGGGCAGCAGATTGCAGAAATGGGCCGCAGCGGTGCTTCCCGCGACATGCTGCACTTCGAGATCCGCTACAACGGCAAGCCAGTGGATCCGTTGCTGTATTTGCCCAAGAAATGAGATTGGGGCGTTGGGATTCGGGATTCGCAACGGCCCCGGGCTGTTCGTATCCGCATAGAGAGTGCGTTCTTCGAACTCACCACGTGGTGACTGATTGACGCTCTAGCCTGGTGTGGCGATTGAAAGCGCAGCTTGCTACAGCCCGCTCTTACGAATCCCCGATCCCGACGCCCACATCCCGTCCCACGCCATTCAGCCAGGCAACACCATCGCCAACGCCACCCGCCGGCCTTCGCTGGCCAGCACGTTGTAGGTGCGCGCGGCGGCGGCATTGGTCATTGCTTCCAGGCCAATACCGCGGGTCAGGCAGGCTGCCACTACATCGGCCTTCGGGAATAGCTGGAGCGCGCCGGTGCCGAGCAGGATCACGGCCGGGCTGAGTGCCAGCACCGCGTCCATATGGCTCACGTGGAGTTGCTCCAGGCTTTGCACCGGCCAGCGTTCCACCAGCTCGTCCGGCATCAGGATGAAGCTCTGCTGCAGAATTTGATCGTTCACCTTGGCATGACGGCCATCGGCCGCGCGCAGCGCATAAGCGTAATCGGGGTGTTCCTGACTTAAAGGCATGGCGAACTCGTTGGCTCAGCCGCGCGGCAGCACAATCTGGCGCTTTTCCTTGCCGGGGCGGTACAAAATTGCGACGTGGCCGATGCGCTGCACCAGCGCACTGCCGGTCTGCTCGATCAGCTCGGCAATCAGCGCATCACGGGTCTCACGATCCTCCGATGCCACTTTTACCTTGATCAATTCGTGGCGCTCGAGCACGTCCTCGAGTTCGGCCAGAAATGCCGGCGTGACCCCTTTGCCGCCGGTCTGCAGCAAGGCTTTGAGATCGTGGGCCTGGCCGCGCAGGAAACGATTCTGGGCGGAGGTGAGAACAATGGACATGCAGGATCGAAGCGAAGGAAAGGGTGTTCAGGGTATCATGGCGACCCGTTCGGACCGCTTTGCCAATGCCTTCCCGCAGTAAAAGCAGCCAGCGCTGGCTCAAGGAACACTTCGCCGACCCTTACGTGAAGAAGGCCCGGGCCGAGGGCATGCGCTCGCGCGCGGCGTACAAGCTGGAAGAGTTGCTGCAGCGCGACCGCCTGCTCAAACCGGGCATGGTGGTGGTCGATCTGGGCGCGGCCCCGGGCGGCTGGTCGCAGCAGGTGCGCAAGTCCATGGGCGACAGCGGCCGGGTAGTGGCGCTGGATATCCTGGACATGCCGGCCCTGGCGGGCGTGGAGTTCCTTCACGGCGACTTCAGGGAGCAGGCCGTCCTATCGCAGTTCGAAGCGATGCTGGGCGATGTGCCGGTCGACCTTGTTCTGTCCGATATGGCCCCCAATAAGAGTGGCATGGATGCGGTCGACCAACCGCGGATGATGCACCTGGCGGAACTGGCGATGGAATTTGCCGACGCCCACCTCAAACCGGGCGGGGCGTTCCTAATCAAGCTGTTCCAGGGTGTTGGGTCCGACGACTACATTCGTGAGCTTCGCCGCCGCTATGAGAAGGTGACGATTCGCAAGCCGGCGGCCTCGCGCAAGCGCTCCCCGGAAGTTTATGCGCTCGGTCAGGGCAAGCGTGTCCAGATCAAGTAAGCTGCCAATGACCACCGTGTTTGAAGAATTTAAAGAGTAGAGGGCACCGGAGCCAATGAGGATGAACGACTTGACCAAGAATCTGCTGCTGTGGGTGGTCGTCGCAGTTGTGCTGATGGTTGTCTTCCAGAGCTTCTCGCCGCGGATGGCAGGCGGCGTCGGTCCCGACTCGATCACCTACACCCAATTTCTGAAGGAAGTGGACTCCGGGCGCGTTAAATCGGTGGACTACACCGACGAGACCAACCTGGCCGTCAACGCGATCCGCTTCAAACGTACCGACGGTAGCGAAGCTACCGTCTACGGTCCGCGCGACGACAAGCTGGTCGACGTGCTGTACAGCAAGAACATCGAAATGACCCGCCAGAAGCCCTCGACCGGCCCTGGCTTCTGGTCGTTGGTCCTGAATTTCCTGCCCGTCATCCTGATCATCGGCTTCTGGCTGTTCATCATGCGCCAGATGCAAGGCGGCGGTGGCGGCGCGAAGGGTGCGATGAGCTTCGGTAAGTCGCGCGCCAAGCTGCAGGGCGAAGACCAGATCAAGATCACCTTCGCCGACGTTGCTGGTTGCGACGAGGCCAAGGAAGAAGTGGGCGAACTGGTCGACTTCCTGCGCGACCCGACCAAGTTCACCAAGCTGGGCGGCAAGATTCCGCGCGGCGTGCTGATGGTGGGCCCGCCGGGTACCGGTAAGACGCTGCTCGCCAAGGCGATCGCAGGCGAAGCCAAGGTGCCGTTCTTCAGCATCTCCGGTTCCGACTTCGTCGAAATGTTCGTCGGTGTCGGTGCGAGCCGCGTGCGCGACATGTTCGAGCAGGCCAAGAAGCACGCGCCGTGCATCATCTTCATCGACGAAATCGATGCGGTGGGCCGTCATCGCGGCGCCGGTCTCGGCGGCGGGCATGACGAGCGCGAGCAGACCCTGAACCAGTTGCTGGTCGAAATGGACGGCTTTGAAGGCGGCGAAGGCGTGATCGTCATTGCGGCGACCAACCGTCCCGACGTGCTGGATCCGGCCTTGCTGCGTCCGGGCCGTTTCGACCGCCAGGTTGTGGTCGGCTTGCCGGACGTCAAGGGCCGCGAGCAGATCCTGCGCGTGCATATGCGCAAGCTGCCGCTGGCCGACGACGTCGTGCCGATGGTGATCGCCCGCGGTACCCCGGGTTTCTCGGGTGCCGATCTGGCCAACCTGTGTAACGAAGCGGCGTTGTTCGCGGCGCGCGGCAGCGAGAAGGAGGTCCGTATGGACCACTTCGACCGTGCCCGCGACAAGATCCTGATGGGCGCCGAACGTCGTTCGATGGCCATGAGCGAGGACGAAAAGACGCTGACCGCGTATCACGAAGCAGGCCACGCCATTGTCGGCCGCCTGGTGCCGGAGCACGACCCGGTCTACAAGGTCACCATCATTCCGCGCGGCCGCGCACTCGGCGTGACCATGTATCTGCCGGAAGGCGATCGTTACTCGATGAACCGCGTGGCGATCGAATCGCAGCTGTGCTCGCTGTATGGCGGCCGCGTTGCCGAAGAGCTGATCTTCGGCGGCGACAAGGTCACGACCGGCGCCTCCAACGACATTGAGCGGGCTACCAAGATGGCACGCAACATGGTCACCAAGTGGGGCCTGTCCGACGAGCTCGGCCCGGTTGCCTATGGCGAGGAAGAGGACGAGGTGTTCCTAGGCCGTTCGGTGACCCAGCACAAGAACGTCTCCGATGAGACCACGCGCAAGATCGATGAAGTCGTGCGTTCGATTCTGGACAAGGCCTACAGCAAGACCAAGACCATCCTCACCGATAATCTGGACAAGCTGCATGCGATGTCGCAGCTGCTGCTGCAGTACGAAACCATCGACGTGCCGCAGATCGATGCCATCATGGAAGGCCGCGAGCCGCCGCCGCCGGCCGGTTGGGGCAAGTCCGACAAGGACGGTGGCAACAACAACGACAAGGGTAGCCCGCGGCCGTTGCCGCCCATCGCCGGGCCCGCCGAGCAGATCTGAGCCGGTTGTGCACTGATCTGCAGCGGCATGCATCAAGGCCGGGAAGCGATTCCCGGCCTTGATGCGTTATCGGGCGTAGCAATGCCCACATGCAAGCAATGACCCAGGAGACATCGTGGATGTTCGATACCGCCCTCACACTGGATTGCGCCGGCCGCAGCCTGCGGCTGGATACGCCGCAGGTGATGGGTATCGTCAATGTCACGCCCGATTCGTTCTCCGACGGCGGCCAGCATGCCAGCTGCGAAGCGGCGATCGCGCATGGACTGGCGCTGGTGGAGCAGGGTGCTGCGGTGTTGGATATCGGCGGTGAGTCCACACGCCCGGGTGCCACGCCGGTATCGGTTGAAGAAGAACTGCAGCGGGTGATTCCGGTCATCGAAGCACTGGCGCAACGCACCCGCGTGCCGATCAGCGTGGATACGTTCAAACCGGAGGTCATGCGTGCAGCGGTCGCGGCCGGCGCGGGCATGATCAACGACGTGTATGCACTGCGTTCGCCCGGTGCACTGGAGGCGGCGTCGGACCTGCGCGTGCCGGTGGTCTTGATGCATGCGCGCAGCGCGCCGCACGCCATGCAAGATGCGCCGCAGTACGACGATGTGGTGGGGGAAGTCCACCGCTTTCTGGCCGAGCGCATCTTCGCCGCCGAGATGGCCGGCATCGACAAGCGCCGGCTGATCCTGGACCCTGGTTTCGGCTTCGACAAGACCACCACGCACAACCTCGCCCTGCTTGCGCAGCTGCAGCGCCTGCAGGAATTCGGCTTGCCGGTATTGGCCGGGCTGTCGCGCAAACGCAGCATCGGCGAATTGACCGGGCGTGAGGTTGCCGCCGAACGTGTGCATGGCTCGGTGGCCGCCCATCTGATCGCCGCCCAGCACGGCGCGCTGCTGTTGCGCGTGCACGATGTGGCGGCCACCGTGGATGCGTTGAAGGTATGGAACGCGATGGCGGCGATTCCGGTCCCGCGTGTCAGCGCGCCGGTCGCACCGACCATCCGTTGGCCGGACGAGGACTGATGCCTGCCGACCAACGCCCGCTGGCGATCGCCCTGATGGGCCCCACCGCCAGCGGCAAGACTGCGCTGGCGCTGGAAGCAGCAGAGCGCTGGAACGGAGAAATTGTCAGCGTCGATTCTGCGCTGGTGTATCGCGGCCTGGAGATCGGTGCGGCCAAACCCGACGCGGCGATGCGCGCGGCAGTTCCGCATCATCTGCTCGACTTGCGCGATCCCTGGCAGGTGTATTCGGCAGCGGAGTTCGCCGGCGATGCGCGCCAGGCGATCGCGCAGATCGTGGCGCGCGGCAAGCTGCCGATTCTGGCCGGCGGCACCGGGCTATATTTTCGCGCGCTGCTGGAAGGCTTGTCGCACCTACCCGAGGCCGACCGAGCTGCGCGCGCGTCCATTGCGGCCGAAGCCGAGCAGATTGGTTGGGCAGGTTTGCACTCAGAGCTAGCTCGCGTAGATCCAGTTGCAGCTGCGCGCATTCATGCGACCGACCCGCAACGGATCCAGCGGGCGCTTGAGGTCTACCGCATCAGCGGGCGGCCGATCAGTTATTGGCAGGCGCTACCGCCAGGGCTGCGTCTGCCAGTGCGTGTGTTGAAAGTGGTACTGGCACCACGTGAGCGCGCGGTGCTGCATGGACGTATCGAACGACGCCTGGACGCGATGCTGGCACAGGGCTTTCTGGCAGAAGTGGAGCAGGTGCGGGCGCTACCGCAGATGCGGGCGGTGGCAGTACCGCTGGATCTGCCGGCGGTACGCGCGGTCGGTTATCGGCAAGCCTGGGAGTATCTGGATGGGGCAGGCAGCCTGGCCGAGTTCCGCGACAAGGCGATCCAGGCGACCCGGCAACTGGCCAAACGGCAGCTCACTTGGCTGCGTGGCGAGCTGGACGCGCGCTGGTTCGACCCGGAGCGTGATCGCCATCAATTGGAGCGCGCACTTGTCGGCTTCCTCGGTGATCGTTCCGCTGTGCGGCAGGCTTCAGGCGTGTAACATCCCGCTTCCGGGACCGGCTGGGGATGCCAGGTGTCGACCGGGACAATAAGAACAATAACGAAGAGGATTTTTCGATGGCTAAGGGGCAATCTTTACAGGATCCATTCCTCAATGCGCTGCGGCGTGAGCGGGTTCCTGTGTCGGTGTATCTGGTCAATGGCATCAAGCTGCAGGGCACGATCGAGTCGTTCGACCAGTTCGTGGTCCTGCTGCGCAATACCGTGAGTCAGATGGTGTACAAGCACGCCATTTCCACGGTGGTGCCGGCGCGCAATGTGCGCGTGGGGCCGGGTGGTGGGTATGTGCAATCCAATGAAGGCAATCAGGCGGAAGATGACGACGTCGAGCAGTAACGGAGTAGTGCGTGTTTGACCGGTCCCGCAAGGGTGAACACGCGTTGTTGATACAGACCCACTCCGGTGGACCTGCCGAAGACGATGGCATGGAGGAGTTCGCCGACCTTGCAAAGTCGGCGGGCGCCACGGTGGCGGCCACGCTCCCCGCACGTATCGACAAACCAAGCCCGTCGACCTTGATCGGTAGCGGCAAGCTGGAAGAGGTCAAGGCGGCAGCCGAAGCCACCGGTGCGGATCTGGTGTTGGTCAATCACACCTTGTCGCCCGGACAGGAGCGCAACCTGGAAAAGTATCTGGAGCGGCGCGTGATCGATCGCACCGGGCTGATCCTGGACATCTTCGCGCAACGCGCGCGCAGCCACGAAGGCAAGCTGCAGGTGGAGCTGGCGCAGTTGCGTCACATGGCTACGCGGCTGGTGCGTGGCTGGACCCACCTGGAGCGTCAGCGCGGCGGCTCGATCGGCCTGCGCGGCCCCGGCGAAACCCAGCTGGAAACCGACCGCCGCCTGCTGCAAAAGCGCGTCGAACAGTTGCAGCAGCGGCTGGAAAAAGTCGAGGTGCAGCGTACCCAGATGCGTCGTGCACGGATGCGCAGCGAATTGCCGCGGATTGCATTGGTTGGCTACACCAACGCCGGCAAGTCGACGCTATTCAATGCGTTGACCGGCGCCGAGGCCTACGTGGCCGACCAGCTGTTCGCCACGCTGGATCCCACCGTGCGGCGCATCGCGTTGCCGGGCGGTAGCGCGATTCTTGCCGACACGGTCGGCTTCGTGCGCGATCTTCCGCACGAACTGGTCGCCGCGTTCCGTTCGACCTTGTCCGAAGCGCGCGATGCCGATCTGTTGCTGCACATCGTCGATGCGGCCGACCCGCTGCGCGAAGAGCGCATTCTGCAGGTCGATGAAGTGTTGCAGGCCGTCGGTGCAGGCGATCTACCGCAACTGCTGGTGTTCAACAAGATCGACAAGATCGACGGCGCCGAAGTACGCCACGATGCGCAGGACGGCATTCCAGACCCGGCACGCCGCGAACGCGTATGGGTGTCGGCGCGCGACGGGCGCGGGCTGGAAGAATTGCAGCATGCGCTCGGTCAGCGACTGGACCTGTGCCATCTGACCGGCCAGTTGCGGCTGCCGCCGTCGGCCGGCCGCCTGCGTTCGCGGCTGCATCAGCTGGAAGTAGTGCGCAACGAGCAATCGGACGAAGAGGGTTGGTTGCTCGATGTGGATCTGCCGATGGTCGAAGCCGAGCGGTTGGCCGCTGGCGAGGACGGTGCGCCACTGCGCGCGATGCTGCCGGATCGCCGCGAAGACTGGGAAGCGTGATGCAGGCAGCACAGTCCGCATAGCGCGACTGTGCTGCTGCTTCAAAGCGAATGAGGTGGATGTTTTGCGTCGTTATGCGGCGGTTGCCACGTCTCGTTGTGGCGACTCGGAAAATCAAACGACATGGGCGATGGCATGGTGCTGTGGTAGACCGCAGTCGTGAGCTGACGCCCTGCACTATCTCGCTCCTCAGTAACGTGGCGCCCTGGCTGCGGTGCTCAGTGATCTGGAGGTTGCGGTGCTGCAGGTTGACGGCGCGCGGCCGGCAACCTGCTGCACATCCGGTGCCGATCCATGCCCGAAGCACCGCCTGTCGGCCACACATGGCCACTGAACCTCGGCCACCTCACGCCCAGCCGGAATCGGCGCTAGCCGCAGACAGGCGCGGCAAATTGGGCTAAAACGTCCGCTGCCCCTTTATTGCCCTGCCCATGTCCCTGTCCGCCGATTCCGAACTGCAGCAGCTGGCCGAAGCCCTCGGGCAGCAATTGCTTGCCGCGCGCGAGCGCCTGGTCACTGCCGAAAGCTGTACCGGTGGCTGGATCGCCAAGGCGGTGACCGATGTCGCCGGTTCCTCGCACTGGTTCGACTGCGGCATGGCGGCTTATAGCTATGAGGCTAAACAGGCGTTGCTTGGCGTCCGTCCGCAGACCCTGGAAGTGCATGGAGCGGTCAGCCGCGACACCGTGATCGAAATGGTCTCTGGCGCGTTGGTCAATTCCGGCGCGAGCATCGCGGTGGCGGTGACCGGCATTGCCGGGCCCGGTGGCGGCAGCGACGACAAGCCGGTCGGTACGGTCTGGATCGGTTGGAAGCGTCGCGGCGGCTATGCCACGGCGCAACTGTTCCACTTCAATGGCGACCGCGATGCAGTACGGCGTCAGACCGTGGCTGCCGCACTGCGCGGGTTGAGCGCGCTGCTTTAACGTCTCGCAGATTCGCTGGATGGCGTTCGGCATCGCACTCGTGGTGCGCGCCATTTCAGCGTGATATAGCGCGGCATCGAAACCGAAGTGCTGAGACAGGGCTGCATGCCCGAGGAAACCTATTGGCAGAGCGTCATCGACAAGCCACTGCAGCCCGCTTCGTAGAACGCATTTTGAGGCGCGCCGCGCGGCGTTGGTGTGACCTTGCGACTGCGCGATTGAGCTGCATGCACCCGACGAAAGTACGCTGCATCTTGCACCTGCGCTACGCAGCGCGTTGCAACCTGCGCTGAGCTTCGAGCGGGCCAGGGCGCGACAGCGGCGGGCAGATCGGCTACAAACGAAGGTCTCGTCACCGCCTCGTGTGCCAATGCGTTCGCTCCTTGCTACTGTCTCATCTTCCCCAACGCTGCAGGCCGCTGTGCAGTGCAGTGTCGCGCAGCATCTGAGAGCGGCATGCTCGCGGGCGGTGCACTGATGTGGGAAGCGCTTGGCACGGTGCGTGATCTTGGGCGTTTGCAGGAAATCGCCTCGGTCCTGATCCGCTACGGCTTCGGCGATGTGGTGCGTCGCATCGGCATGGGCGATGTGCTCGAGCGTGCTGGCAGGTTGTTGCATTGGAATAATGCCGAGGGTCGCTTGCGCATGTCCGCGGCATTGCGCGTGCGGCGTGCGCTGGAAGCCCTCGGGCCCACCTTCGTCAAACTCGGACAGGTGTTGGCCACGCGCGTGGATCTGCTGCCGTCGGAGTGGATCGAAGAATTAAGCGAGCTGCAGAACGCCGTGCCGGCGCTGCCGTTCGAGCAGATCCGCCCGCAGCTGGTTGCCGCGCTGGGCATGGAGCCGGAGAGCGTGTTCGCGCGCCTGGACGAACAACCGCTGGCGGCCGCATCGCTGGCGCAGACGCATCGCGCGTGGTTGGTCGATGGCACGCCGGTGGTGTTGAAGATCCGCCGTCCCGATATCGGCGACACCATCGATGCCGACCTGCGCTTGCTGGCACGGCTTGCCGAAATCGTCGAAACCCGCGCACCGGATCTCAAGCGCTATCGTCCCGCCGAGGTGGTGCAGCAATTCACCGTCTCGCTGCGCCGCGAGCTGGATTTCGCTGCCGAGGGGCGTAACGCCGAACGCATCGCCGCCAACTTCGCACACGACCCGCAGGTGGTGGTGCCGGCGGTGTACTGGGAGTGGACCTGCGAGTCGCTCAACGTACAGGAATTTATCGATGGCATTCCGGGGCGCAATCTGCTCACCGTCGATGCGGCCGGTCTGGACCGCAAGGCGCTTGCACGTGCCGGGGCCGGCATCGTGCTCAAGATGGTGCTGCAGGACGGCTGCTTCCACGCCGATCCGCATCCGGGCAATATTTTCTATCTCCGCGACGGCCGCATCGCGGTCATCGATTTCGGTATGGTGGGGCGCGTCTCCGAGCAGCGTCGGTTTCAGGTCGCGCAACTGCTGCATGGCATGGTCAGCTACGACGCCGAAGCGGTGATCGATGTGCTGCTGGAATGGGCAGGCACCAGCCTGGAGATCGACGAGCCACGGCTGCAGCAGGACATTGGCGCGTTCGTCGACGAGTATCGCGGCGTGCCGCTGAAAGAGCTGCGGATCGGCGCAATGCTCGGCGATGTCACCTCGATCCTGCGCGACCACGGGCTGACGCTGCCGTCGGATCTGGCGCTGATGATCAAGGCGTTTCTCACCCTCGAAGGCATGGGGCGTCAGCTCGATCCGGATTTCGACATGGCCACCGAGGCGCGCCCGTATCTGGAACGCCTGGTGCTGCAGCGTTATGCGCCGCGCGCCATCGTGCGGCGTGGCCGGCGAACAGTGACAGGCGCAATCGACCTGATCGGCGATCTGCCGCGCGACCTCAAGCGGCTGCTGCAAGCAGCACGCCGCGGCAAACTGCAGTTGCAGATCGAAACGCGCGCACTGCGTGAGTTCGGCGAGCAGGTCGACCGTGCGGCCAACCGGCTCACGATGGGCATTGTCACTGCCGCGCTGGTGATCGGCTCCTCGATCGTCATGAACAGCGTCGGCGGTAGCGCCAGTCGTTGGTTGCTCGCGCTGGGCGTGGGTGGCTTTATCGGCGCGGCGCTGTGCGGCATCTGGATCCTGTTTTCGATCTGGCGCAGTCGGCGCTAGCGCATCACATGCGGCATCGAGGTGGCGGTGCGGTCGAAGTGGTGCGAAGCGCTTGCGCAAGTACTCATTAGTAGTAATAATACTAAAAATGGACCTGACCGATACCCAGCAAGCAATCCTGGCCTTGATCGCCGAGCGCATCGACGCCGATGGCGTCCCGCCGTCGCAGACCGAAATCGCACGCGCGTTCGGCTTCAAGGGCGTGCGCGCCGCGCAGTATCACCTGGAGGCGCTGGAGCAGGCGGGTGCGATCCGTCGTGTCCCAGGCCAGGCGCGTGGGATCCGGCTAGCTGGGCAGGGCGGACAGACGCGCGCAGCGGCGGTGAGCGAGCCCGTTCGCGACGATGTGCTGCGTCTGCCCGTGCTGGGCCGCGTTGCGGCGGGTTTGCCGATCGGTGCCGATATCGGTTCGGATGACTTCGTGGTGCTGGATCGCGTGTTCTTCTCGCCCTCGCCAGACTACCTGCTCAAGGTGCAGGGCGATTCGATGCGCGACGAAGGCATCTTCAACGGCGATTTGATCGGTGTGCACCGCACCCGCGACGCGCGCTCGGGTCAGATCGTGGTGGCGCGGATCGATGAGGAAATCACCGTCAAGCTGCTGAAGATCGGCAAAGACCGGATCCGGCTGCTGCCGCGCAACCCGGACTACGCGCCCATCGAAGTGCTGCCGGATCAGGATTTCGCGATCGAAGGCCTGTATTGCGGGCTGTTGAGGCCTAACCGCTGAGCTCTGTACCGATGGTCGTGCTGGCTTTTTCCCGAGCAGGCACCGCAGGATTTCCCCCTGCCGCGGGACATGGCGTCTCCCTAATATGAGTGTGTCGCCTGCAGTCTCAGCCTGTGCGATACACCGCCGCTACATTAGCCCCATACCGAAATCACTGACGAGGATCACCCAGATGGACGAGAACAAGAAGCGCGCCCTTGCCGCCGCACTGAGCCAGATCGAAAAGCAATTCGGCAAGGGCTCGGTCATGCGCATGGGCGACCGTGTCATCGAAGCGGTCGAAGTCATTCCGACCGGCTCGCTGATGCTGGATATCGCCCTGGGGACCGGCGGCCTGCCGAAGGGGCGCGTAGTCGAAATCTACGGGCCGGAATCCTCGGGCAAGACCACCCTGACCCTGCAGGCGATTGCCCAGTGTCAGAAGCTGGGCGGCACCGCCGCCTTCATCGACGCCGAGCACGCGCTGGACCCGGTCTATGCGGCCAAGCTGGGTGTCAACGTCGACGATCTGCTGCTCTCGCAGCCGGATACCGGCGAGCAGGCGCTGGAAATTGCCGACATGCTGGTGCGTTCAAGCTCGGTGGACATCGTGGTGATCGACTCGGTTGCCGCACTGACCCCGAAGGCAGAAATCGAAGGCGAAATGGGCGACCAGCTGCCGGGCCTGCAGGCTCGCCTGATGAGCCAGGCGTTGCGCAAGCTTACCGGCAACATCAAGCGCTCCAACACGCTGGTGGTCTTCATCAATCAGCTGCGCATGAAGATCGGCGTCATGATGCCGGGCCAGAGCCCGGAAGTGACCACCGGCGGCAATGCCTTGAAGTTCTACGCCTCGGTGCGTCTGGACATCCGTCGTATCGGCGCAATCAAGAAGGGCGACGAGATCATCGGCAACCAGACCAAGATCAAGGTGGTCAAGAACAAGTTGGCGCCTCCGTTCAAGCAGGTCGTGACCGAAATCCTGTACGGCGAAGGCATCAGCCGCGAAGGCGAATTGATCGATATGGGCGTGGAAGCCAAGCTGGTTGAAAAGGCCGGCGCCTGGTACAGCTACGGCGATGAGCGCATCGGGCAGGGCAAGGACAATGCGCGGACTTACCTGCGCGACAACCCGCAGGTTGCGGTCCGGCTGGAAGCCGAACTGCGCGAGAAGTTCCAGCCTGCCGAAGCGCCGCGCGAAGCCGGCGACGACGAAGAGAAGGAATAAGACGCAGCTGCACAGCATTGCCGGTCGCCGTTAGGCGGTTCGCCGAGGTTAGGGTGGCCCTAATGCTGTCAGTAAGCGATGGGTGACCGTCGGGTGCCCGTGGTAGGCGACGACTCGAGCACCGGCCGCGCTCGCCCGGCGTTGGCACAACAGGTCCAAAAGCGTTTGAAGTTTTTCTATCGCGAGGACGGCGGAGTCAGTGCCGTCGCTTCTCGCGGTAGATCTATCGAAGGCCAGGAGGGCAGGCGCCACGGACGGCGCATTTGATGCAATGCGATTTTGGCGATGCAGGACACCTCACGATGAACGAGCAAGAGCCCGCACCAAAACGGGGGCGCCGGTTCAAGGAGCAGACGCCGGTCCAGCGCGCACTCGGTCTATTGGTGCGGCGCGAACATTCGCGCAAGGAATTGAACCGCAAGCTATTAGCCCGCGGGATCGAGCCAGATGCGGCGCAAGCCGCCGTCGATCGCCTCACTGGCGAAGGGTGGCAGGACGACGCCCGTTTCGCAGCAGCAGTCGTGCGCAATCGCGCCGGCTCCGGTTATGGCCCGCTGCATATTCGTGCCGAACTGGGAACCCATGGTCTGGATAGCGAGGCCATCAGTGCCGCCATGGCGACGTTTCAAGGCGATTGGACCGAAAACGCGCGCGATCTGATCCACCGTCGTTTCGGCGAGCAGGGCCCAATAGACCTTCCACAGCGGCGCAAAGCCGCCGATTGGCTGGCTCGGCGTGGTTTCGACGGCAACAGCATTCGCGCCGCCACGCGCTTCGACCTTGAGGACTGAGGGCGTCAGGCCTGCTACCCTTCGTGGTTTCAGGTTGTTCCCCTCATCTGCACCCACATCGCATGGGGTGACCGGGACTGCCGCCCGCCCAATGTCAGCTCATGAACGCACCTGCCAAATTCAGCACTTCCCAGATCCGTAGCGACTTCCTCGCGTTCTTCGAGGGGAGGGGCCACACCATCGTGCCATCCGCGCCGCTGGTGCCGGGTAACGACCCCACCTTGCTGTTTACCAACTCCGGCATGGTCCAGTTCAAGGACGTCTTCCTTGGCGCGGAGAAACGCAGTTACGTGCGTGCCGCTGACGTGCAGCGCTGCCTGCGTGCCGGTGGCAAGCACAACGATCTGGACTCGGTCGGCTACACCGCGCGTCACCACACCTTCTTCGAAATGCTAGGCAACTGGTCGTTCGGCGACTATTTCAAGAAGGACGCCATCGCCTGGGCATGGGAACTGCTGACCCAGATCTGGAAGCTGCCGACAGACCGTCTGTTGGTCACCGTCTACCACACCGACGAAGAAGCTTTTGCGTTGTGGCGCGACATGATCGGCATCCCGGAAAGCCGCATCGTGCGCATCGGCGACAACAAGGGTGCGCCCTACGCGTCGGATAATTTCTGGCAAATGGCCGACACCGGCCCGTGCGGCCCGTGTACCGAAATTTTCTTCGACCACGGCGATCACATCGCTGGTGGTCCGCCGGGGTCGCCGGATGAGGATGGCGACCGCTTTATCGAGATCTGGAACCTGGTCTTCATGCAGTTCGATCGCCAGCCCGACGGCACACTGGTACCTCTGCCAGCGCCATGCGTGGACACTGGCATGGGATTGGAGCGTCTTGCCGCGATCCTGCAGCATGTCCATACGAACTATGAAATCGACCTGTTCCAGGCGTTGATCGGCAAGGCCAGCGCGCTGACCGGCATCACCGATCTGGAGAACAAATCGCTGCGGGTGATCGCCGATCACATCCGCGCTTGTTCGTTTCTCATCGTCGATGGTGTGCTGCCCTCCAACGAAGGCCGCGGCTATGTGCTGCGTCGGATTATCCGACGTGCGCTGCGCCATGGTTGGATGTTGGGCGTGCGCCAGCCGTTCTTCAGCAAGATGGTGCCCACGCTGGTCGAACTGATGGGCGAAGCCTACCCCGAGCTGGTGGTGGCGAAGGACACCGTGGCGCGCGCCTTGTTGGCCGAAGAAGAGCGTTTTGCGGAGACGCTGGACGCCGGCATGAAAATCTTCGACGAGGTCGCGTCGCGCTCGCAGGACATTATCCCGGGCGCCGATGCGTTCCGGTTGTACGACACCTATGGCTTCCCGGTCGACCTGACCGCCGATATCGCACGCGAGCGCGGCATGCGCGTGGACATGGAGGGCTTCGAGTGCGCCATGGAGCGCCAGCGCGAGACTGCGCGTGCGGCCGGCAAGTTCGGCGGCGGCGTGGCATTGCCCGCCGATCTGGTCGCCAGCATGTCGCCAACGGTGTTCCTGGGTTACGAAGCGTACGATGCCGATGCGCTCAGGGTCGTGGCGTTGCTCAAGCAGGGCCGCCCGGTCGAACGTGCGCAGGCCGGCGACGAGGTGATCGTGTTCACCGACCGCACGCCGTTCTACGCCGAGTCGGGTGGTCAGGTTGGCGATAGCGGTCAGCTGAACGGCCCCGGTGTGTTGATCGAAGTTGCCGACACGCAGAAGTTCGCCGGTCAGTTCCATGGCCATGTGGGTCGCATCAGCGAAGGCACGCTCGCGCTTGGCGATGTGCTTGCCGGTGGGATCGACGTACAACGTCGCGGCAAGACCATCCTCAACCATTCGGCGACCCATCTGCTGCATGCCGCGTTGCGCGAAGTGTTGGGAACGCATGTTCAGCAGAAGGGCTCGCTGGTCGCACCGGATCGTCTGCGCTTCGACTTCTCGCACTTCCAGCCGATCACTGCGGATGAGCTTGCTGTGATCGAGCGCAAGGTCAACGCCGAAGTGCGCACCAACCATGGCGTGGAAGTGCATAACATGGCCATGCAGGAGGCGCTGGATTTCGGCGCGATGGCGTTGTTCGGCGAGAAATACGGCGAAAACGTCCGCGTGCTCAAGATGGGCGGTTATTCCACCGAACTGTGTGGTGGCACGCATGTCACCCGTACCGGCGACATCGGCCTGTTCAAGATCACCTCCGAAGGCGGCGTGTCCTCGGGAGTGCGTCGTATCGAAGCGGTGACCGGGCAGGGCGCGCTGGATTATGTGGCCGACGAAGAGCGTCGCTTGCTTGAGGCTGCCCATTTGCTCGGCGGCAACGCGACCGAGGTGGTGGACAAAGTGCGCGCACTGACCGAGCGTCAGAAGCGGCTGCAGCGCGAGCTGGAATCGCTCAAGGCCAAGCTGGCGTCGGGTGCAACGGCTGACCTGGGCGCTGCTGCGATCGACGTCGCCGGGGTCAAGGTGGTGGCAGTGCGTCTGGAAGGCTTCGATGCCAAGGCGCTGCGCGATGCGATGGATCGCCTGAAGCAACAGCTCGGCGACTCTGTGATCGTGCTGGCTGGCGCTTCAGGCGGCAAAGTTGCGCTTGTCTCTGGTGTGAACGGCAGCCCAACTGGCAAGGTGAAGGCAGGGGAACTTCTCAGCAATATCGCCAGTCAGATCGGCGGCAAGGGCGGTGGCCGTCCAGATCTCGCCCAGGGTGGTGGCGAGGACGGGCCCGCCCTTGCGACCGCACTCGACGGTGTGCCCCTCTGGGTCAAGCAACACTTGGGCTGAACACTTTTCCTGCTATCCCTTGCTGGCTAGCAGGATGTGACGCTACCATTTATGGTCTATTACCTTTACGTAGGACGCGTCTCACTCAGGAGGCCGTCGATGCTGGTGGGAAATCCACCGGTTCCAGGAGATATGCAAAATGTTGATCCTCACTCGCCGGGTAGGCGAAACCTTGATGATCGGCGACTCGGTCACCGTGACCGTTCTCGGCGTCAAGGGCAATCAGGTGCGCATCGGTATCACCGCACCCAAGGATGTCGCTGTGCATCGTGAAGAAATCTATCAGCGCATCCAGCGTGGGGATGAGCCGGTCGCTTCCGGCGCACATCACGGTGACGATTCTTCGAATTGATCGTTGTAAAGGGTTTACGGTAGCCCCTCTTACCCGCTATTCTTCGCGGCCTGCCACGGACATCGCGGCAGGCAGCAAAAAAAAACTGGAGCGATGCCCGAGCGGCTGAAGGGGCTCCCCTGCTAAGGGAGTATAGGGTCAAAAGCTCTATCGAGGGTTCGAATCCCTCTCGCTCCGCCATAACCAACAAAAAACCCCGCTAAATGCGGGTTTTTTTTTTGGTTGCGTTGCCTCTACCCATCCATTTACCCGCCCTCCTGAAACGCCTGGTCCCGCGCGAGCAAGGTGTGCAGTAGCACGCACACGAGTGGCAAGGACTGCCGATCAATAGGGGCATGGACGTGCGTGCGTCCGTCGCGTGGTAGTGGCCGCGGCGGTGTCTGGCGCGAAGAGGCGGGCCGCTTGGCCGTTCGCACATCCCTTTCGTCCAGAGAAGACGAAGCCCCCGCCGTCGACCAAGACAAGTGCGGGGGCTTCGTGGAGCACGAGGTCACGATGCCACCGAGCCACCCTGCATTTCAAGAGCGCGCCATGGAAGGCTTGCGCGTGTTTTCCCATCGCTGCGTTGAACGCTGCCTGGAGCCGTCTGTCTTGCTGATCGAGTGCCTGTCCACCGGGCGTGCGCCAGCGCGGACGATCACCAGTCGCCACGTGAAGCGCTTGGCTCAAATGGTGTTGTCCGCCTTTGCGAAAGGTCAGTAGGGTGGCGCATGAGTGTCCAGGTCATGGCATGGGCGCTTGAGCAGCGCATTGTCCTGGACGCGCCAGCGCGGCACGTGCTGCTGTGCCTGGCCAACTATGCCGACAAGGACGGGCGCGGCGCGTTCCCTGCAGTGCAACGGCTCGCAGACGATACCGGGCTGAGCGGGCGCACGGTCCAGCGGCAGTTGGCCGCCCTGGTCGCGGCCGGGGTCATCCGTCCCGGCAATGAGGCCATCGTCGCAGCCTACATTTCGCGCGCTGATCGTCGCACGGTCTGCTACGACATCATCATGCAGCGGGGTGACACAGGTGCACCCGGTGAGAGGACACGGGGTGACAGCCGTGCACGCCACGGGGTGACAGCGACGACAGAACGGGGTGTCACCGTGTCACCCAATCCGTCAGATAACCATCAAAAAGAAACCTGATTAGCCCCGACCTTCAGCTGCAGCACCTCCGCGCTTATCGCTAAACCGGCCTAATGCCAGGCCGCCATGGGGTCCTGGCTGAAAGAACTTCGCACCGGCTCCTCGCATCAGCAGCGCCAAGATCAGACATCATGGAACACATCGGTAAAACGAAGCTATTTGCAGGACTGCAACAAAAATCCAGCTGACGGTCAGGGCTAATCAGGAAAAGAAATCCATCCCCCTATAGTCCCCGATGGGGACTCAGAAGCCAGCGAGCAACTGCTAACCAATCAGGAAGATCTGAGCAATCAGGGAGAACTGGGTCTTCAGGAAGAGCTGGTTCAGCAGAAAGATCAACACGGACAACCGACACCGGTGGAGGTGATCCGAGAGACCTACAACCGGATGCTTGGGCATCGCCCCGGATGCACTGCCAGCCTGGCGACCACTGCGCTACTGGAACGCAAGCTGCGCAAGGCTGATGCCAACGCACGCAAAACCTGCAAGGCAGCGGGGGTGATCTTCGATCCGCCAGAGTTCTGGGAGATCTACTTCAGCGTGTGTCTGCAGGATCCCTGGATGCGGGGGGATCGTCCGACCCCCAACAACGCGCGCTGGAAACAATCGCTGCCGACGCTGATCGACGATGAGCGATTCGAGCAGGTCATGAACATCGCGCTCGGCAGCCTGGAGATCGAGCAATGAGGCGGCTGGAATTTGATGCCGAATCGGCCGTGCTCGCGTGCCTGATTCGCGATCCGACCTGCTGCAGCTGGACGACTTTGCGGATCGTGAGTGCCGCGCCCTGTTTGAGGCGATCAAGTCCGAGATCGCGGCAGGGCGTCCCTCGGACGTGGTCACGCTGGGCGAACGCCATCCGGTAATCGCGGATGTGGCATTTCAACACCGATCAGCACATGACAGGGGTTGCCACCGGATTCCGCCCGCTGGATGACCTCACCGGAGGATGGCAGCCGACCGACCTGATCATCGTCGCGGCAAGACCAAGCATCGGTAAATCGGCGTTTGCGCTGCAGACGCTGCTGCATGGCACACGACCGGACGGGGGCGTGAACGGATTCCTGGCGTCGCTGGAAATGTCCGGTGAGCAGTTGGCCGATCGGGCGATCTCCAAGCTGGGTCGCATCAACGCCATGCACATCCGCAGGCCCAAGCTGATGGAGGAGCAGGAGTGGGCCAGCGCGCCGGCTGCCGCCCAGCAACTGACCAAGCACCTGCTGTATGTCGACGACGCTTCGTCGCTGTCGGTGAAAGGGGGGCGACTCAAGTTCCAAGTGCAACACTTTTCTCGACGGCAGACCCGCGTTTTCTGTCAAAACACTGGCTCACGTAACTTTTGCACAATCAATGGCCTGCTGGGCTGTCCGTCCATACGTTGCGCTAACAGCAGGTCTCTCGAGGTGTTGCACTTGACTCTTGAGACCGCCGTCTCCGGAAGATTTCTTGACTGTCATCGCCTCCGAGCAGGTGGGCGGCCGCGATGTCCTTGCTTTTCACGACGTGCATGCATACGGACCTATAGGTTTATGGGCATTGTAGTTAAAAGTTTTCCATGCATGGCGTGATGCTATGAGTTGCATACTGCACCTGATCTGGGGGCCGACCTGTAGCGGTAAAACCGAGGTGGCCGTCGCGCTGGCAGAGCAAACCGGATGGCCGGTTATCGCGCTCGACCGAGTTCAGTGCTGTCCGGAAATGTCCACGTGCAGCGGACGTCCGCTACCGGCCGAATTGCGCGCTACGCGCAGGATCTATCTGGCCTCGCGCGCGGTTCGCGAAGGCATTATTGCCGCGGATGAGGCACACGCACTGTTGGTTGATCTGGTCGATAGGCGCAGCGCTGCCGGCGGTGTGATCTTGGAGGGCGGATCGATCTCGCTGATCAATCGCATGATCCTCGATCCTTACTGGGCGAATGATTGGCAGTGGCGCTCGCACAGGTTGCTGCTGGGCGAGTGCGCAGATTTCCTGGACAGAGCCCTACGTCGCGTTGAGAAGATGCTGCGCACGGGCATGGGACGGCCGTCGTTGCTGGAAGAGCTGGTGGCGCTATGGCCCGATCCTGCGCTCCGTCCAACTATCGAGGATGTCGACGGATACCGCTATTCGATCCGTTTCGCACGCCAATGGAACGTACCGGTCGGCCAACTGCTGTCCATAGGTGATGAGATGAAACAGCGCCTGATTCACGGTATCGCCGAGGAATATCTTGGCCATGCGCAGTGGCAGGAGCGGGACCTGCTTACGTTGCCAGCGAACTGGCAAGCGCAGGACGTATCGATGGGTGGTTCCAAGTCCGGATTACACCATCGGCTGTGACCAGCCCTTGCGGCCTGGCGCGACCGACCTCATCGTCGCGGGGCTTTTCGATACCGTTTGCGCGACTGGTCCTGCCAAAGCGATACCGTCTTGCATGGGGCGCATGAAATTTGATGTCAATATGCTTGATCGCCTGAAGAAAGCGCGCAGGGCCATGCGGGTCATGCCCAGACTGTCCGCTTACCCGACGTGTGACCCAAGCCCTGCCGGCGACGATGGGGCTTTTTTGTATCCGCAGACTCTGTGGCGTTCATCTCGTTTGAGCAGGCCGGCGGCCGCAATGTCGTTGCGTTTCTCGACATGGTGGCGTGGGCGGAAGGGACGGATAAGCCGAGTCAGCCGACCAAGGATCACGGCTACGACGTGCTTGTCGGCGGCGGGCCATTCGACCGCTATGCAGATCATCCGTATGTACCAGCGTTGCGCGTGTTCTTGACGGCGGCAGGGCGCTACCAACTGCTGCGACGGTACTAAGAACCTGTTCGCAATCTTATTCAAACCGTGCAAACTCCACGAATGCGCGAGAAGAACTATCCAAGTGACGTGAGCCGTGAGCGGTTCGAGCAAATCCGCCCGATTCTGGAGCAAGCCCGCAAGCGCACCAAGCCTGTGACAGTGGATATGTATGAGGTGTGGTGCGCAGTGCTGTATCTGCTACGGACAGGTTGCCCGTGGCGTGCGTTGCCCAGTGACTTTCCGAAGTGGCGCACGGTGCATTCCTACTTTGCCAAGTGGAGCGAAGTGGACGATGAAGGAATGAGCCTGCTGGAGCGGGCGCTTAAAAAATCAGGTTGGCGCGGCCCGCGAGAAACAGGGGCGCAAGGCCTGCAGTACGTTCTTGATCGTGGACGCGCAGAGCGTGAAGAACAGTGATACAGCCGGCCAGAAAGGCTATGACGCGGGCAAGAAGGTATCGGGGATCAAGCGCCACATCGCGGTGGATACGCAAGGCTTTCCACATGCCGTTGCGGTGACCACGGCGGAAGTCACCGATCGTCAAGGTGCGCTGGAGGCATTGAAACGCTGCCGATCGGGTTTAGGTCGGGTGAAACGCCTGCTGTGCGACAGCGGCTACACCGGAGATCCCTTCGCCGAGGGCGTACAGGACATTCTGGGCAAGCATGTCACCGTACAGATTGCCAAGCGCAGCGAGCTGCATACCTTCAAGGTCATGCCCAAGCGCTGGATTGTCGAACGCAGCTTTGCCTGGCTGGAGAAGAACCGGAGGCTATGGAAGAACTGCGAGCGAAGGCTCAATACCAGCTTGCAGTTCATCCACCTGGCGTTCCTGGCACTGCTGCTCAGGAGATCGTGAACAGGTTCTAAGACGCATATCGGAAGACGCTCAGGCGATCGGACTTCTCGCCGTTGAGTCAGGACCTGATCGCCCTGCAGCAGATCCGCGAGCGGCGCGCGCTGCGGCTGATCCAGGCCGGGCGCATCCAAGAAGCCATCGCCAAGCTGTCCAGCATCTGGGCGAGCCTGCCGGGCGCCGGCTATCAACAGCATGAGCAGGCCCTGGGTGACCTGATCGCTGCCTACGTGTTTGCTGGCGGGCAACTGACGGAGGAATCAAGATGGACGCGCAACCGAGTGCCGACGGTCGCCCGCGTGTTGTTCTGGGAAGCTTTGAGTGCTGGGCGCTGGGGATCGACGCATCGGTCATGACGACGGCATCGATCGCGTTGGTGACGACCGTCCTGCAGACCAAGAGCGCGGTGGACAAGGTCGCCAAGCAAGAAGCGATCCAGAAACTCTCCGAGCAGCAGGCGGTGATGAATTCGCCCCCCGTTTCCGCAGAATTTGATTTTCGGTTGGTGACCCATGGTCAGGCACAAACAGCCCGATGAGCTGGCCCGCCTCAAGGGGGCCGACAGGCAAAACCCACAGCGATGCAAGCGCCAAGTACCTAAGTCCACATGGATGTCATTGCGTGCCGTGCAGCGGTCAACGCAGACAGTGGCTGATTGAATGGCGTTTTTCAGGGGCGACCGATTACTTCGGCAGGTCGAACACCAGGACTTCGGCATCGCGTGCATCGGCCAGTACGATTTCCGGCTCGCCGATGATCTGCATCGCGTCGCCTGCCGACAGCACCTGGCCGTTGACGCTCAGGCTGCCGCGGGCCACTTGCACATAGCCGATGCGGCCTTCGGCCAGCGGCTGCTGGAGACGCACCTCGCCATCGAGGATCGAGGCGTACAAGCGCGCATCCTGGTGCAGGCGCAGCGAACCATTCTCACCACCCGGCGAGGCGATCAGGCGCAACTGGTTGCGCTTGCTGTCCGCATCGAAGTACTTTTCTTCGTAGCTCGGCTCGATGCTGGCGCGCTCGGGCATCACCCAGATCTGCAGGAAGTGCACCGGCTCGCTGGACGAGTGGTTGAACTCGCTATGGGTCACGCCGCTGCCGGCGCTCATGCGCTGCACATCGCCGTAATGCAGCACCGAGCCGGTGCCCATGCTGTCCTTATGCTCCAGCGCGCCGCCCAGGACATAGGAGATGATCTCCATGTCGCGGTGTGCGTGGGTGCCGAAGCCTTCGCCCGGCTGCACCTTGTCCTCGTTGATCACCCGCATTGGGCCGATGCCCATGTGGCGCGGGTCGTGGTAACTGGCAAAGGAGAAGGTATGGCGCGAGGACAGCCAGCCATGCTCGGCGCGGCCACGGGTTTCGCTCTTGCGGACATTCAACATGCTGCTGCTCCTTGAAAGATTCGAATTGGCGCTGGGGGATGAATCGGCGTCCCAGCGGCTTGATGCGTAGTCTCTGCCTTCGCAGGCAAGAGAAAAAGCGAGTAGATTTGGCCGCTATCATCGAAAATTTCGAACAATGAAAATCAGCCTGGAAGCGCTGCAGATCCTCGATGCCATCGACCGCCGTGGCTCCTTCGCTGCGGCAGCCAAGGTGCTGTTCAAGGTGCCGTCGACGATTTCCTACACGGTCGCCAAGCTGGAAGAGGATCTGGGCGTGCAGCTGTTCGAGCGGGTGGGGCCGAAGGCTACGCCCACGCAGGCGGGCCGCGAACTGCTGCGCGAAGGGCGTCATCTGCTGCGCGCCGCGCAAGAGCTGGAGGTGCGCGTGCGCCGGGTGGCCTCGGGCTGGGAATCGGACGTTGCGATCGGGCTGGATGCGGTACTGCCTGCGGCCTTGCTGCAGCCGCAGATCCTGGATTTCTACACCGTGGCCGACAGCACGCGGCTGCGCGTGCTGAGCGAGTCGTTATCGGGCGGTTGGGAAGCGTTGCTGGACAGGCGCGTGGACCTGATCGTGGCGGCGGGCGAGGGGCCCAGTGGCGGTGGCTATGTGGCCGAGCCCATCGGCACGTTGCGCTTCGTATTTGCCGTGGCATCCACGCATCCGCTGGCGAGTGCGGGCGTGCTGGGTGCGGCCGAGCTGGCCGAACACCGCGCGATCGCGGTGGCGGACTCGGCGCGGCGCCTGCTGCCGCGCACGGTCGGGCTGCTGTCCGGTCGCGATGTGCTCACGGTGCCGGACATGCGCACCAAGCTGCTGCTGCAGCTGGCTGGCGCCGGCTACGGCTTTCTGCCCGAGCCGTATGCACGCGGGGCCCTGCAGGACGGCCGGTTGCGCGAGGTGCAGGTGGAAACACACAAGCCCGACGAAACCTTCTACCTGGCGTGGCGGCCGGGCGAGGAGGGCGAGGCATTGGGCTGGTGGCGACGCGCTTTGCGCAGCGAGGGCCTGTTCGACAGCTGGTTGCACGCCTTGGCCGCAACGTATCGTTCCGTCGCCGCGGGGCAGTCGCCGCGGTGAGGGAAGGCGGATAATGGCGGCTCGCCGTCGCGCAGGATCGTCGCATGCAAGGCCTGATCGAACAGTACGGATTGGCGCTGGTGTTCGCCAACGTGCTGGCGTTGTCACTCGGGCTGCCGGTTCCGGCATTGCCGACCCTGTTGCTGGTCGGTGCGAGCTACGCGTTGCAGGGAGGGAGCGATGCCTGGCTGGCCGGGCTTGCGGCATTGGCCGTCTCCGTATCGGCGAGTTTGTTGGGCGATCTGGCGTGGTATCTGGCTGGCCGTCGCTTCGGCAATCGCACCCTGCAGTCGCTGTGTCGACTGTCGCTGTCGCGCGATAGCTGCATGAAGCAGACCGAGCGCTTCTTTTCGCGCTGGGGCGTGCGAGTGCTGGCAGTTGCCAAGTTCGTGCCCGGCTTGTCGCTGGTGTCGGTGCCGATGGCCGGTGCGATGCGGGTGCGTCCTGCGGCGTTCCTGCGATACGACGCCTTCGGAGCATCGCTGTGGGCATTGGTCGGCTTGAGTGTGGGCGCCGTGTTCGCGCACCAGGTGCAGGACGTGCTCGTCTTTTTGTCCGAACTCGGCTCGGGCGCGGTCGTGGTGTTGGCGGCGTTGCTGGCCTGCTATGTCGGTTGGCGCTGGCGGCGGTACAGCCTGTTGCGATCGCTGGAGCATGCGCGCATCGCGGTAGATGAGCTTGTGCCGTTGCTGGATGGCGAAGAGGGCCTGCGGCCGACCGTGCTGGACATCCGTGCACCGGGCTATCGCGATCTGCAGCCCTACATGATTCCGGGCGCCGTGTTTGCCGATGAGCGTCAGCTGGCGCAGATTCTTGCCAGCGTGCCGCGCGATCGCAGTGTGGTGATCTACTGCGCGTGTCCGGACGAAGTGTCTGCAGCGTGCTTGGCCGCGCGGATGCGCGCGCGTGGGTATCGCGATGTGCGGCCGCTGCTGGGCGGTCTGGATGCATGGCGCGGTGCCGGGCATCCGGTGACATCGCTGCTGCCGGTAGTGGTGGTTGCTGACGCGAGCATTGCTGCCACGGCCTGATTGCACTGGATGCGGTGCCCGCGGTGGCGTCGGCGAGCGCTTCGCTAGAGAACGGCACCGCCTGCTGGAGCAGCGCACGACGATACGGCGCGATGCGCGCCGTCATCTGCATCCGCAACATCGACAGGCAAAAAAAAGACCAGCAAGCTGGCCGTTTTCTTCAAGGTTGGTGCGCCCGGAGAGATTCGAACTCCCGACCGCCTGGTTCGTAGCCAGGTACTCTATCCAGCTGAGCTACGGGCGCATGTCTTGTGTGACTTGCACATCTGACGCAGTGCGATCAGATCTTTTAACTGAAAAAACAGCGATTGAATGCTGTCTTTTTTTGCTCTGAAGATGGTGCGCCCGGAGAGATTCGAACTCCCGACCGCCTGGTTCGTAGCCAGGTACTCTATCCAACTGAGCTACGGGCGCCTCGTCAGGAGCGGAATTATGCCGATGAGCGAGGTGCCCGTCAATCCCTTTGTGAAATTCGATCGCCGTTGATGGCATCGTCAGACGCACTGCGCAGCGTAGCAACCACGGCCGCAGGCGTTTTCATCCAGGCGAAATGATCGCTGCGCGTGCCCAGTTGCCTATCGTCCAAGGTTACGTGGGCCGCGTGTGCCTGCGGCATTTTGTCGAGTAATGCACGCAGCGCACCTGCGGGACCTACCGTATCGCGTGCAAGCGTCACCGCGCGGATCGGCACGCGTAGTTGGCCCAGTGCCTGCTCCAGATCCCATGGTGCGCCTGCCGCGGCCGACCTGCATCCAATCGGAATCAGGCTGCGCGTTTCGGTGCCGCCGAAGCCGAGCTTGCGCCCGTGCAGCACGCCTTGCCTGCGTGCCAGCCACGGCAACAGCCCAAATGCCACCGGCAGGCCGTAGCGCATCGGCGGGGGAAAATTGCGCCAATATGGCGAGCCGCTGGCCACCAGCCAGAACTGGGCGAAATGCGTCGGGTGCAGCGCGGCATGGCAGCACGCGAGCTGACCGCCAAGGCTGTGTCCGCCGATGAGGCGCGGAAGCTACGGGTCGTGCAGATCGGGCAGGGCGTGGCTGGCGGGCAGATCATCTGCAAGCAGCGTGCGATAGCCCCAATCGTGCTCACGCGAGGGGCGCAGCTTATTGCTGCCGCTGCCGCGCCACTCGTGCAGATACACCGCGACGTCGAGGGGCGCGAGGGCATGTGCGAAGGGTTGGTAATGCCGCGCTGCCACGCCCAACGCGGGCAGTCACAGCAGGGTGGCCGTTGGTTGCGGTGGCGCGCAGCGAATCACCTGCCATCGGTGTCCATCTGCAGCGCTGGCGAGCAAGGTATCGGTCTGCACGCTCATGCGCTGGGTGCTGCGCCGAAGTGGTCGAGCACCAGTACATCGCTATGGCCGGGACGTTGGCCGAGGCAGATGGCGCGTGCAACGTAATCGATGGCCGCTTCGCAGGCATTGAGCAACGACAGGCCCTGACACAGCTGCGCGGCAATCGCCGCCGACAGGCTGCAGCCGGTGCCATGCGCATCCACCTGCAGGCGCGGATGCATGAACACATCCTGGGTCACGCCGTCATCGAAGCGATCGAGTACACGCGCGCCTTCATGCAGATGTCCGCCCTTGAGCAGCACCGCATTCGCGCCCAGATCGAGCAGGGCGGCGGTGGCGCGTTCGGCGCTATCGGCGCTGTCGACGCGGCGGCCGATCAGTAGCTCGGCTTCAGGCGTATTGGGCGTGATCAGCGTGGCCAGCGGCAGCAGACGCGTGCGCAGCGCATCCAGCGCGGCATCTTCGAGCAGGCGTGCGCCACTGGTGGACACCATCACCGGATCGAGCACGACGAATGGTGGGCGATGCCGTTCGAGCAGATCGGCCACGCAATGGATGACGGCGGCATTGGACAGCATGCCGAGCTTGACCGCCTGGATCTCGAAATCGGCGAAGCAGGCATCCACCTGCGCCTGCAGAAACGGCAGTGGCGGGATATGCACGGCGGTGACGGCGCGAGTGTGTTGTGCGGTCAATGCGGCGATTGCCGACAACCCGTGCACGCGGTGTGCGGCGAAGGTCTTGAGGTCGGCCTGGATACCGGCGCCACCGCCGGAATCGGAACCGGCGATGGTCAATGCAGACAGCGTGCTGGGCGTGGTCATCTGCCGATTCTGCACTGCCGGATTGCGGCTGTGCAGAATCGGTGTGTCGACACCACGTTGCGCCGGTCCATCGCGACAACAGCGTCACCGTATCGCGTTCACCGCAATCTGCGAAAACGCGCCGGTCTGCGGATCGTACAGCGCGCCCCAGAACATGCTGCCGCCATCGCAGACCTGGATCGCCTCGGTGGCCGGCTTCACCTCCGGCGTATTCGGCAGCTTGAAGGCGTTGATGTAGATCAACTGCCGGCCCTGGATCACCACGCCCACGTATTGGCGGTCGAACTCGCGCGGCTCGGCAATGGTGGGCGTCAACGCATCCTGCCGCGCTTCGAGTTGTTCGATCTGCTGATGGCTCGGCGCCCAATAGCCGCTGATCTGGCCGGGATGCTTCGCCGGACTGTCGCGCGAACAGGGTTGCAGCACCTGTTCGGCAACGCCTTGCCGGGTGATGATCCACGACTGCCCGTTCTTGAGGTTGGTCGGCACGCTGGCCGGCCCCTGCGTGGTGGCGCAGCCAGCCAGTGCGATCACGGCAAGCGCCACCGCGCCGCGCAGTGCGTGCATCACAACACCTCCGAGGCGAAGTCGGCCAGACGCGAGCGCTCGCCACGACGCAGCGTGATATGCGCGCTATGCGGCCATGCCTTGAAGCGATCTACCGCGTAGGTCAGGCCCGAGGTGGTTTCGGTGAGGTAGGGCGTGTCGATCTGCTCGACGTTGCCCAGGCACACGATCTTGGTGCCGGGGCCGGCGCGGGTGATCAGCGTTTTCATCTGTTTGGGAGTGAGGTTTTGCGCCTCGTCCAGAATCAGATAGCGCGACAGGAAGGTACGGCCGCGCATGAAGTTCATCGAGCGGATCTTGATGCGGCTGGCGAGCAGGTCGTTGGTGGCCGCACGGCCCCACGAGCCGCCTTCCTGGTTGTGCGTGAGCACTTCCAGGTTGTCGGTCAGCGCGCCCATCCACGGGGTCATCTTTTCTTCTTCGGTACCGGGCAGGAAGCCGATGTCTTCGCCCACGCTGACGGTGGCGCGGGTCATGATGATTTCGCGGTAACGCTGCTGATCCATCGTCTGCGCCAGGCCGGCGGCCAGTGCGAGCAAGGTCTTGCCAGTGCCGGCGGTCCCGAGCAGGGTGACGAAGTCGATTTCCGGGTCCATCAGCGCATTGAGCGCGAAATTCTGCTCGCGGTTGCGTGCGGCAATGCCCCACACCGCGTGCTGCGTGTTGCGGAAGTCGTCGACCAGGCACAGCGTGGACTTGCCGCCGCCAACCTTGGCGACGCGCAGCTCCACTTCGTCTTCGCCGGGCAGGTACAGGTACTGGTTCGGGTACCAATCTTCATCCTCGGCCAGCACGATTTCGTAATGGGTGCGGCCGCGTTCGTTCCAGCTGCGCAGGTCTTCGTTGTGCTTCTGCCAGAAGTCTTCCGGCAGCTCGATGGCGCCGGTAAACAACAGGCTGAAATCGTCCAGCGCACGGTCGTTCTGATAGTCCTCGGCGACCAGGCCGCTGATGTAGGCCTTGATGCGCAGGTTGATGTCCTTGGACACCAGGATGACCGGAACATCCGGATTTTCTTCGCGCAGCGCCAGCACCGAGGCCAGGATCTTGTTGTCCGGCAGCATCGCGCCGAACGTGCGGCCCGGATCGATCGGTTTGATCTGGAAAAACAGGCGGCCGATCGCGGCCTGGCCCTTGAGCTGGATGCCTTGCGGATGGCTCAGCAGGATGCCGGTCTGGATCTGGTCGGCATTGGTGTTTTCCAGTAATTCGTCCAGGAAACGGCTGACCTGGCGTGCATTGCGACTGACTTCGGAGGTGCCCTTCTTGGCGTTATCGAGCTCCTCGATCACCTGCATCGGCAGGAACACATCGTGTTCCTCGAACTTGAACAGCGCGGTGGGATCGTGCATCAGCACGTTGGTGTCCAGCACGTAGATGCGCTTGCCTCGGGTCATTGGGTCTTCCAAGTGATGGAGCAGGGGCGAGCCATCACGCCTGCAACTGCAGGGTGATGGAGGACACGGGAAGCCGGCGGTGTCACTGTTTGGCGTGCGCCTTTACTGCGGCCAGCACGGCCTCGGCATGGCCGGCCACCTTGACCTTGCGCCATTCCTGCACGACATGCCCATCGGGCGATAGCAAAAAGGTGCTGCGCTCGATGCCGAGCACCTGTTTGCCGTACATGTTCTTTTCCTTGATCACGTCGAAGGCGCGGCACAGCGCTTCATCGCTGTCGCTGATCAATGGGAAGGTGAAGCCCTGTTTGGCGCAGAAGTTGTCGTGCGATTTCACCGAATCGCGCGAGACGCCCAGCACGACCGCGCCTGCCTTTTTGAACTGCGGCAGCAAGGCGTTGAAGTCCAGGCCTTCGGTGGTGCAGCCAGGCGTGCTGTCCTTCGGGTAGAAGTACAGCACCAACCACTTGCCGGCATGGCCGCGCAGCGTGGTCTGGGTGCCGCCGGACAGCGCCAGCGGCAGGTCGAAAGTTGCAGCGGGTAATTCCAGCATAGCGTCGGTCATCGTTGCTCAGCCCAAAGTGGAGGTGCGCACGGCGCGGTCATGCCGGGCCGACGTCCATCCCATCATAAGCAGCCACATGGAAACGTTTGGCAAGTGCGTCGAACTGCGCATTGCGCTGATTCAGCGACTCGATGGTGTGGTGCTCTTTCCTGTCCACATGCAGGAAGTACGACTGTTCATCGTCGCCATCGTCTTCGTCGCGTTCGCCGAGGAAGATATCGATGACGCGGTAGCCATCCTGGGTCAGTTGCTCGGCGAGTTTCTGCAGCGGTTCCTGCGCCGGGTCGGCGAAGAAATATTCCCAGCGCAGCGGGCCGTCCAGATTCCAGTCGGTCTCGGAGCGGATGTGGTCGAACATCTGTTTCAGCGCGGACATCGCGATGGCCATGGATGGGTGCCTTAGAACTTCATCGGATCCATGATCGCGTCGAGATTGAGGTGATCACAGAATTCCAGGAAATCATCGCGCAATGCGGCGATGTGCATGTTGGCCGGCACACCGATCGTTACCTGCGCAGAAAACATCTCCGCACCGGTTTGCATGGCAAGGTAGCGCGTGCTCTGCAGGTTTTCGATGGTGATGCCCTGGCGGTCGAAGAAATCGGCCAGCTGGAACAGGATGCCCGGCTTGTCGGCAGCGATGACCTCGACAATGTAAGGCAGCAGGTTGGACTGGGTCTGTTTGGGGCCGGTGCGGTACCACACCAGCTTGAGGCCTTCTTCGCGTTCGAGCCGGGTCAGCATGGCTTCGAGCTTGGCAACCGAATCCCAGGAGCCGGTCGCCAGTGCGGTGACAGAGACGTCGCGCCCCACCGTGGCCAGGCGAGCGTCCAAGAGATTACAGCCGCTGTCGGCGATGCGGCGGGTGACGGGCAACAACGGGGACTCCGGATGCGTCGTGTAGGCGTTGATCAGGAGGTGATTTTCGGTCGGCGAAGGCCGGGGGGTAGAGTCGGTCAAAGGGGCTTCCGGCATTGCATCAGGCTGAATGGCCGCCCGGGCAGGCGCCCTGGCGGTGACCAGCATACTTGCCCGTGGTTTCGCGCCGCAAGTAACATGCAGGTGGTTTCAACCCGTGCCCGCGCGGGCCTTTTCCTGTCACGTAAGAGCAGCAGAATCTTGTCCCTTTCCGGCATCATCACCGCCCTGGCGACCCCCTTCGGTCCCGATGGCGCACTCGACCTGGATGCATGGCGGCGGCTGCTGGAGCAGCAGTTGCACGGTGGCGTGCAGGGAATCGTGGTCGCTGGCTCCACCGGCGAAGCGGCGGCATTGAGCGAGGACGAATACGACACGCTGTTGCGCGCTGCCGTTGCCCAGGTGGCCGGCCGCGTGCCGGTGCTGGCCGGCACCGGCTTGTCTGGTACTGAAAAGACCATTGCGCAGACGCGTCGCGCCGCAGCGCTGGGCGCGCAATACGCGCTGGTCGTGACGCCGCCGTATGTGCGTCCGACCCAGGCCGGACTGAAAGCGCATTTTCTGGCGATAGCCGATCACGGCGGCCTGCCGGTGGTGATGTACAACGTGCCGGGCCGTACCGGTTGCGACCTGCTGCCGGAGACGGTGGCCGAGCTGGTGGTGCATTCGAATATCGTCGGCATCAAGGAAGCGCGTAGCGAGCCCGGGCGTGTGGCCGCGCTGGTGGCGCTGCGCAGCGATAGTTTTGTGGTGCTCAGTGGCGACGACGGCAGCGCAGCGCAATCGATGCTGTCCGGCGCTGCCGGGCTGATTTCGGTGGCCTCCAATGCCTTGCCGGCGGCGTACCGGCGCCTGTGCGATCTGGCCCGCGACGGCCAGCGCGAGGCTGCCACTGCGTGGGACGCGCGTCTGAGCGAGTACCACAGCTTTTGCGGTATCGAATCCAATCCCATCCCGGTCAAGGCGCTACTGCAGCGTGCCGGGATCGGCCATGGCCTGCGCTTGCCGCTGTTACCCCTTTCTGCGGCGCACCAGCCTGCCGCCGACCGCCTTGCCGCCGACGCCGTTGCGTTGGAAGCGCTTTCCAGCCGCGAAATGCTCGCGGCCTGACCCAGGAGATTTATCGATGCGTCATTCCGTTTCCTCCGTCCGCGTGCTGTCGCTCGCGTTGCTGGCGAGCGCCACTGTCGCCGCCACGAGCGGTTGCAGCTGGTTTCACAAGGGCGCGCGCGGCGACTATGCGCTGGCCCCGGAAGCCCGTCCGTTGGAAGTGCCGCCGGATCTGAACCTGCCCGACACCTCCGGTGCGATGAAGGTGCCGACGCTGGCGTCGACCACGCAGCAGCAGGCCAACACGCCGCCGTCGGCAAGCGCCAATAGCGGGTTCACCGTGCCGGGCGAGCGCGACGAGGTGTTCGGCAAGGTGGGCGCAGCGTTGGCCGACATCCCGGGTCTGACCATCGCCAGCAAGGCGCAGATGCTTGGTTCCTACGACGTGAGCTACGAGGGTTCCAGCTTCCTGGTGCGCGTGGTCAAGGTCCAAGCGGGCAGCTACGTGTCGGCAGTGGATCCGCGTGGCATGCCGGCGACGGCGGCAGCGCCGGTGGCGGTGATCACCGCGCTCAAGGGCAAGCTGGGCGGCTGAGGCCGGTTCAGTGTGCTGGATAGCAGAACGGGCGCTTCAGGCGCCCGTTTTGCGTTGGTGGGAATTTGCGATTGCTCTGCGGACGCGCCCGGCAGTGTGAACGCGTTGCGTCCGGTCGTGCAGCTCAGCGCTGCAACAGCGGCAACTTGTTCGGCTTGCCATCCCATTCGGCGGCATCGGGCAGCGGTTCCTGGCGCACGGTCAGTACCGGCCAGACCTTGGCGAGTTCAGCGTTGAGCGCGACGAAGCCTTCCTGGCCTGCTGGCACGTCATCTTCCGGGTAGATCGCGTTGGCCGGGCACTCCGGCTCGCACAGGGTGCAGTCGATGCACTCGTCCGGGTCGATGACCAGGAAGTTCGGGCCGACGTGGAAGCAATCCACCGGACAGACCTCGACGCAGTCGGTGTATTTGCACTTGATGCAGTTTTCGGTGACAACAAAAGGCATGGCGGAATCCGGCGTCTAGCCTTCCAATTCTAAAGCAGTCGCGTGATGGGTGTGGGGTTGTCGATGTTTTGCTGATGGCTGGTCAGGCCAGCCTGAGCTGCCTGGCCAGTGCGAACAGCCCCGCCGCCGCCAGATCTTCCGGGTGCAGCTGGCTTTCGACGCCCAGGTGCTGCAGCGCAAGGGCATAGCGTTGCGCCAGACCAGGGCTGCCGACCAGGTGCACGGTGGCGTGGTCGCCACGGTGCTCGCGCAGTTCGTGGCCGATCAGCAGACCCGAGAGGTAGGACGGCAGCGCCGCGGACGACAGCCGTTCGAACAGGCCGAGTGTGCGGGTGCCGAACAGGTGGTGACTGAGGCCGCCGGGGGCGGCGCTGCGGTCGATGCCCTGCACAAACGCATCGGTGTCCAGCGCGGCGTGGTCGTCCTCCATCAGCTTGCCGAGGATGCTGTGCTGACACAGCACGGCGTACAGCTCACCGGTCATGACGGTGGCAAACCCGGTCAGTTGGCCGTTGCCGATCCGCGCCCATTTGCTGTGTGTACCTGGCAGGCAGGCGACGTGCGCGCCGTCGCCGAGTGCGGCGATCAGGCCGACCAGCTGGGTTTCTTCACCGCGCATCACGTCTGGCACGCCGGCCTGTCCGCCGGTGCTCACGCCGGGCACGAACCACAGCGTGCGACCGGGCATCAGGTCGTCGTAGCTGCGCATCGCCAGGGCGAGCGAGCGAGTGTCTGTGGGGCAGGGCAGATAGGCTTGTTCGACCCAGCCGTTGCGGCTGCCGACCATGCCCGACAGCAGCAGCGGGCCGTCCCAGCCGTCGACCAAGCCTGCCAGTACCTCGGCGAAGCGGCCCTGGCAGGCGAGGACGCCGTTGCTGCCACGGCGCTGCTCAAGTACCTTGCCGTCGGCATCGAGCAGGTAGCCGCGCAGGCTGCTGGTGCCCCAGTCGATGGCGATCACGCGCTGGCCACCAAGCTCTCTGGCAAGCCCGCGACCGGCAGATCGCACCAGTACAAGCTGCCGGCTTCAGGGGTACGGGCCAGTTCCTCGGCGCTATGGTCCAGACGCGAGCTGATCACGTGCAGGCGGTCCAGCGCGGCGCCACCGAACGCGCTGCAGGTGGGGTGCTTGACCGGCAGTTGCACGATGCGCTCCACGCTGCCATCGGGGCGATAGCGCACTACGCGCCACGCGCGCCATTGCGCATTCCACAGGTGACCTTCGGCATCGATGATCGATCCGTCCGGTTCGGCATCGTCGCGGTCTAACGTGGTGAACACGCGGGTGTTGCTGGTCTGCGCGGTCTGCGCGTCGTAGTCGCAACACAGGATCTGCGGGCGCGCCGAGTCGCAGTAGTACAGCGTGCGGCCGTCGGGGCTGAAGCAGATCGAGTTGGGGATCGATACGCCTGGCAGCGGCAATGCACGCAAACCATGCGTCAGCGAGAACTGGTACATCGCTCCGCGCGCGGCCTTGGTGTCGTGTTCGTCCATGGTGCCGAATACGAAATTGCCGTTGCGATCGGCGCGACCATCATTGCTGCGCGTGAGCGGATTGTCCGCTTCCACGTCGGCCAGTTTTTCGAAGGGCAGCACGTCTTCTTCGATAGTGTCCGGATCGACAATCCCGATCGCCTTGGCCAGCGCGACCAGCACGCGACCGTCGTCCATCAGGCCGATGCATCCCGGGCGGTCGGGCAGCGTCCAGTGGCGCGATTGCGCACTGGCCGGATGGTGCCGCCACAGGCGTTTTTCGCTGATGTCGACCCAGTACAGCGCCTCGCGCCGTGCGCACCACAGCACGCCTTCGCCGTGCGTGCAGCGGCTGTCGACCGCCAGCACGGCGGTGTGTTCGGACGTGCTCACCATTCGGCGATGCTGCCATCGCTGTGGCGCCACACCGGGTTGCGCCAGTCGGGCGGGTTTTCGTTTGCGCGCTTGAGCATGTCTTCGTCGATCTCCACACCGAGCCCGGGTTTGGGCAGGGCGGCAATGCTGCCATCCACGCAGTGAAAATCGTCTTTGTTGATGACGTAATCGAGCAGGTCGGCGCCTTCGTTGTAATGAATGCCGATGCTCTGTTCCTGCAGCACCGCATTGTGCGAGACGAAGTCCACGTGCAGGCATGCAGCCAGCGCGATCGGGCCGAGCGGGCAGTGCGGCGCGAAGCCGACATCGTAGGCTTCGGCGATCGCGGCGATCTTGACGCATTCGGTGATGCCGCCGGCATGCGACAGGTCCGGCTGCACCATGCCGATGCCGCCGGCACACAGCACGTTCTTGAATTCGAAACGCGAGAACATGCGCTCGCCGGCGGCCAGCGGAATGGAGGTGCTGGCGGCCAGGCGCGGGTAGTACTCGGCCTGTTCGGCCAGCACCGGCTCTTCGACGAACAGCGGCTTGAACGGCTCGAGTTCGCGCAGCAACGCCTTGGCCATCGGCGCGCCGACGCGGCCGTGGAAGTCGATGCCGAAGTCGATGGTGTTGCCGAAGGCTTCGCGGATTTCGGCCACCTTGACCACCGCAGCGTCGACCGCGCGCGCGCTGTCGATCAGCTTCATTTCTTCGGTGCCGTTGAACTTGAAGGTGTCGAAACCCAGCGCGCGGTAGTCGGTGATCTGCTGGATGATCGCGCCCGGGCGGTCGCCGCCGACCCAGCGATAGGTCTTCATGCGGTCGCGCACCAGCCCGCCCAGCAACTCGTATACCGGCACGCCCAGCGCCTTGCCCTTGATGTCCCACAACGCCTGGTCGATACCGGCGATCGCGCTCATCAGGATGGCGCCGCCACGGTAGAAACCGGCGCGGTACATGGTCTGCCACAGGTCGTTGATGCGCGCCGGATCCTTGCCGACGACATAGCCGGCCAGTTCGTGTACGGCGGCCTCCACCGAACGGGCGCGGCCTTCGATAACCGGCTCTCCCCAACCGGTAATGCCCTCGTCGGTTTCGACCTTGAGGAACAACCAGCGCGGCGCAGCGTGGTAGGTGGTGAGGCGGGTGATCTTCATCCTTGCAGTTCCTGGTAGGCCTGCACGAAGGCGCGTGCATGCGTCTGGGTTGTTTCGAGCGATTGCGCCGGTTTGTACAGTTCGCCGCCGATGCCGGCGCCGGCGGCACCCTGGGCGATGAAGCCGGCCAGGGTCTGCGGGCTGACGCCGCCGACCACATACACCGGGATGTGCTTGGGCAGCACCGAGCGCAGGGCGCGCACATGCGCGGCGCCATAGGTCGCTGCCGGGAACAGCTTGAGGATGGTTGCGCCGGCGTCGATGGCGTCGAACGCCTCGCTGGCAGTGGCGAAGCCGGCCACCACGGTCAGCCCGCGCGACACCGCATGGCGGATCAGCGACGGGCGCGTATTGGGGGTGATGATGAAGCGCGCGCCAATCTCGACCAGGGTGTCGACGTCTTCATTGCGCAGCACGGTGCCGGCACCGATCCAGGCGCGTTCGCCGAAGGTCTGTTGCGCCAGCGCGATGCTTTGCTCCCAGCGCGGCGAGTTGAGCGGGATTTCGATCGCATCGAAACCGGCGTCGATCAGCGCGCCGACATGGTCGAGCGTTTCTTCCGGCGTGATGCCGCGCAGGATGGCGACCAGGGGCAGGGCGAACGGGCTGGCGGTGGTATCTGAAGTCATGCGGTTACTCGCGCTAGAGCGGAAAGCAATGGTTGGCGGCCGGGTGGCTGGTACCGTCGGGGGAGGTTGCGCAACTGCGGGGCGAGGCGCGGCGGCAGACGCGCAGCTCAAGATGAGGACGGGGGACGACGCAGGTCATGTATTCCGACCTTGACGGTGTGCCACCCGGACCCGCGTGCGCGGTCTTGCGGCCTGCATTAGGGGCCAGATGCCGTCATCGTTGTCGACCTCCGCATATTGGCGTGCGTGTTGCCGTCCGAGGACGGGCAGGCCACGTCTGTTTTCACCGCGCCAGGGATGTAGGGGCTCCCGTTGCGGCATTGGATAGCCTTGCCCGGGGAAATATGTGCTGCAAATGAAATTTTCGGCCTATTCTATTCCTCCGAAGAATACACCGCCGCAACCGCACGCTATGGCAACTTCCGGTATTCCCTGGTTCAACGCAGCCCGTCTTAAGACGCGCCAGCTCTTGCTATTGCTGCATTTGCATGAACAACGCTCGGTGTTGCGCGCGGCTGAGGCCGCTAGCATGACCCAGCCGGCGGCGTCCAAGCTGTTGGCGGAAATGGAAGACATGCTGGGCGTGAAGTTATTCGAGCGGCATGCCCGTGGCGTGGAACCGACTTGGTATGGCCACGTGCTGATCCGACGCGCGCGCGCCGCGATGTCCGAGATCGGTCGGGCGCAGGAAGAAATCGCCGCGCTGCGCGCCGGGTGCATGGGCCAGGCCTCGATCGGCACGGTGGTCAATCCGGGCACCAACTTGGTGCCGCAAGCGATCGCCGAGGTAAAGCGCGAGTTCCCGGACATCCTGGTGCGGGTGGAGATGGACTACAGCCGTCCGTTGGTGGCCAAGTTGCTGGATGGGCAGCTGGACATCGTGATCGGCCGCATCCTGGGGCCGGAAGGCGTGGGCGAGCTGGCGTTCGAGCCGCTGGCCGACGAGCCGCATTCGGTGATTGCCCGCGCCGGCCACCCGCTGGCCAGCCGCGCCGGCCTGCAGCATGCCGATCTGGTGCGGCATGGCTGGATCTTGCCGCCGGCCGATAGCGTGCTGCGCGCGCGGCTGGACTCGATGTTCATGGAGCATGGCGTGCAGGCGCCAACCAATGCCATCGAAACCTCGTCGCTGCCGGTCACCTCGACCCTGCTGCGCGGCACCGACATGCTGACTGCATTGCCGGTGGAATCGGTGGCGCCGTTGATCCAGGCGAAATTGCTCACCGTGCTGCCGATCAAACTGGGCGTGCGGATGGAATCGTTCGGCATCATCCGTCGGCGCGATTACAACCTGCCACCGGGTGCCGAGCGCATTTTGCAGGCGTTACGCACCACTGCACGGCGTTTGTACCCCGGTCTGAGGGCACCGAAGTCGTCGCTCTGACCGGCCTTGAAAAACCATTTCACGGTGACGACGGCAACGGGCGCGGATGTTTGCACTTTAGGCCGCGGCATCCTCGGCCCGATCAAGACCCGCCGCAAGACGACCCAGCGCAGGCTGTCGCCGACAGCCGTGCGATAGCGCACAATGCGGCGCCCCTGCTTTGAGGCGTCAGGGGCATTGGGTGCCTGCCGCCGGAATCAGCGCGGTTTGACCTGCCGATATAGACGGTGATCGCCGTAGGCCTGGCCCTTGGTCTCCACGTTGGCGCAGAGCTGGTCGTTGCACAGCGTCACGTCGGCGGCGTTGTAGGCCCGCAACAGCTCCGCACGCAACTGATTGTCTTCGATTTGCTGGCGATAATGGGCCAGCAACCATCCGCCACCGCCCAGCAACACCAGTAGACTTCCGACCACCACCGTCGCGCCTTTCAACAGCAACAGGCGCTGCGCCCGCTCGATGCGCTTGAGTTGATCTGACAGCGACTGCGCACCTCCCCCGATCAAGCTACCGGCGAGTTGCAACCGCTTCTCGAAACCGGGGAGACGTCGTGGCGCACAGCAGCAGGTGTGCTGCTCGGTGGTGCGGGATGCAATGCGGTCGCACAGCCATGGGGCCGCCTGTTGGAAGGAAACAGTGGCCTACGGCAGCCTGCTTCCCGCCATGTGCTCAGCGCACGTGATTGCCCTTGTTGTCCTGTGACCTGCCAAGCGATACGTGGCAGCGCGCGCCCTCGCTTCCATCTGTGGCACATCGCTATAGCCTAGACCACCGTCGAGGTTGCGCAATTCCAAGGGAGTGACCATGCAAACCACCCTCCGTTCCGCCGGCGCCGCGCCTGCAAACCGGCGTACGCCGCTTGCCCACTGCCTGGCGCTGTCGCTGGCCCTGTTGGCCAATGCCGCGCATGCGCAGGAAGTACGCAAGGCCGCCGATGGCGTCACCGTGGTGCCGAGCGCCAAGGGCGCCGCACCGGTGCGCCTGCAAGTGGTCGACAGCGGCATCATCCGCGTCAGTGCGGATCCGGACGGCGACTTCGCCCGCAGCCCCAGCCTGATGCGCGTGCCGGTGCAGGGCGATGGCGCATTCCAGATTGCCGAGCAGGGCGACAGCGTGCAGCTGAAGACCGGCAAGGTCACCGCCACCGTGTCCACCGTGGATGGCCATGTCAGCTTTGCCGATGCCAACGGCAAGACGGTGCTGTCGGAAGTGGCCGGCGGGCGCAGCTTTGCGCCGCTGAAAGTGGAGGACAAGCAGTACCTGAGCGTGCGCCAGCGCTTCCAGTCGCCCGATGACGAAGCGTTGTACGGCTTCGGCCAGCATCAGCAAGGCTGGATGAACCAGAAGGGTCGCAACGTCGAGCTGCAGCAGAACAACATCGACATGGCGGTGCCGTACCTGGTGTCCAGCCGTCACTACGGCCTGCTGTGGGACAACAATGCGATCACCCGCCTGGGCGATCCGCGCGGCCTGCAGCCGCTGCCGAAAACGCTGAAGGTGTACGACGCCAAGGGCAAGGCCGGCGCGCTGACCGCACGCTACGCAATCAATGGCAAGCAGATCCTCGAGCGCCGCGAGAGCGAGGTGAACTACCAGTACCTCAGCAACCTGCCCAAGTACCCGAAGACGGCGATCACCAAGGACAAGAACAGCCGCATGCACGTCACTTGGGAGGGCGAAATCGAAGCGCTCACCGGTGGCGAACACACCTTCTCGCTGTATTCGAGCGAATACGCCAGGTTGTATGTGGACGGCAAGCTGGTCGTCGACCGCTGGCGCCAGAACTGGAACCCGTGGAATCACGAATTCACGCTCGATCTGCAGCCGGGCACGCGTCATACCGTCAAGCTCGAGTGGGACCTGATCGACCCCAGCTACATCGCGCTGCTGCACCGCGACCCGCTGCCGGCGGCCGAAGCCAAAGATCTGTCGTTGTGGTCCGAAGCCGGGCAGATGATCGACTATTACTTCGTTTCTGCCGATTCGTACGACCAGGCCGTTGCCGGCTATCGCGAACTCACCGGCAAGTCGGTGATGCTGCCCAAGTGGGCGTATGGCTTCTGGCAGAGCCGCGAGCGTTACAAGAGCCAGGACGAACTGGTGGGCGCGGTGGCCGAATACCGCAAGCGCAGATTGTCGCTGGACAACATCGTGCTCGATTGGTCGTACTGGCCGGAAAACGCATGGGGCTCGCATGATTTCGATCCCGGGCACTTCCCGGATCCCGATGGCATGGTCAAGGCCGTGCACGACATGCATGCGCAGATCATGATTTCGATCTGGCCCAAGTTCTATCCCACCACCGCCAACTACAAGGAACTGGACGCTGCCGGTTTCATGTTCAAGCGCAATGTGAAAGTGGGTGAACTGGACTGGATCGGCAAGGGCTACAAGAACTCCTTCTACGACCCATATTCGGAAAAGGCGCAGACCATGTACTGGCGCCAGATCGACGAAAAGCTCAACAGCAAGGGCTTCGATGCCTGGTGGATGGACGCCGACGAGCCGGACGTGCATTCCAACCTGGACATCGCCGAGCGCAAGGCACGGACTACGCCGAACGCGTTGGGCTCGTCCACCGAATACTTCAACTCCTACCCGTTGCCGCACACGCATGGCGTGTACGTGGGCGACCGTGCGGCCGACGACAAGCGCGTGTTCATCCTCTCGCGCAAGGGCTACGCCGGCACCCAGCGCAATGCTGTGGCGGTGTGGAGCGGCGACATCGTCTCGCGTTGGGACGATATGCGCGACCAGATCTCTGGTGGTGTGAACATGGCGCTGTCGGGCTTGCCCAACTGGACCTTCGACATCGGCGGCTTTGCGGTGGAGAAGCGCTACGAAGACCATGACCCGGCGCACCTGCCGGAATGGCGAGAGCTCAACACGCGCTGGTTCCAGTTCGGTGCGTTCGTGCCGATCTTCCGTTCGCACGGCCAGTTTCCGTACCGCGAAATCTGGAACATCGCTCCCGAAGGCACGCCGTTCTACGAGAGCATGGCGTACTACAACCGTTTGCGTTACGCGCTGCTGCCATACCTCTATAGCCTCGCCGGCGATACCTACCAGCGCGATGGCGTGATCATGCGCGGCATGATGATGGACTTCCCGAACGACCCCAAGGTCCGCGACATCAACGACCAGTACCTGTTCGGGCCGGCGTTCCTGGTCGCACCGGTGACCCGCTTCGGCGCCACCTCGCGGCAGGTGTATCTGCCGGCCGGCAGCAGCTGGCTGGATTTCGCTACCGGCAAGCGTTATGAAGGTGGCCAGAGCATCATTGCTGCCGCACCGATCGAACGCATGCCGCTGTTCGTGCGTGCCGGTTCCATCGTGCCGACCGGACCGGTGCAGGAATACGTGGACCAGAAGCCCGACGCACCGCTTACTGTAATGGTCTATACCGGTGCCGATGGCCAGTTCTCGCTGTATGAAGACGATGGCAAGGGCTACGGCTACGAGAAGGGCGAGTTCAGCCGCATTGCGCTGGTCTGGAGCCAGGCCAAGGGCGAGCTGAGCATCGGCAAGCGCGAGGGCAGCTGGACCGGCATGCAGGCCAAACGCACCATTAATGTGCGCTTCGTCGATGGCCCGCGCGACGATGCCGGTGCGCTGCAGCCCAAGACCGATACCAGCATCCAGTACGAGGGCAAGGCGGTCAGCGTGTTGCAGCGCAAGATTGCGTCCGGCAAAGCGCGTCGCCGATGATCGCAGGCTGTCTTCAGTCACCGAGTAAGCAGATGCCGGAACGTCGCAAGGCAGGCGCGGGCGGTTCCGGTCAGTCAGCACGGCGGTGGCCGTGCTGACCCCTCGCGAGCTGTGCAAGGCAACCGGGGACGCCATCGCGGTCCTGGGCGCCGTGCCGGCGGCGACACAGGCCGCGCAATCTTCGAAGAAGGCCGTGCTGCCGCCTGTTGCAGCGGCCGAGGCCCTGCAGCTGTGCTACCCCCAACCGGCCAACGAATGGGTGGAAGCCCTGCCGGTCGGCAATGGGCGATTGGGCGCGATGATGTGGGGCGGTATCGCCCACGAGCGCCTGCAACTCAACGAAGACACACTGTACGCAGGCGGGCCCTACGATGCCACCAGCCCGGACGCATTGGCGGCCTTGCCGCAGGTGCGTGCGCTGATCTTTGCAGGGCGCTATGCAGAAGCCGAACAACTGGCCGATGCCAAGCTGCTCTCGCGTCCGCTCAAGCAAATGCCGTATCAACCGTTGGGCGATCTGTTGCTGGATTTCGATCGCGCCGATGGCATTAGCGACTACCGCCGTCAGCTCGATCTGGACACTGCGGTGGCAACCACCACGTTCCGCTCCGGCGGCGCGGTGCATCGGCGCGAGGTGTTCGTCTCTGCGCAAGCGCAATGCATCGTGGTAGGCCTGTCGTGCGACCACCCTGGCGGTATTTCGTTGCGTGTGGGCATCGACAGCCCGCAAAACGGCGAGGTCACCGCCACGTCTCGCATCTGTACGCGTTGCATCCGTCCAGCCAGATCAAGCCGCGCGATCCTCCCGAACTGGCTGCCGCCGCACGGCGCTCGCTGGAAATCCGTGGCGACAACGCCACCGGCTGGGGCATGAGCTGGCGCCTGAACCTGTGGGCGCGGCCGGCCGATGGCGAGCATGCCTACCGCATCCTGCAACTGCTGATTTCGCCAGATCGTACTTATCCCCATCTGTTGGACGCACATCCGCCATTCCAGATCGACGGCAACTTCGGCAGCACCGCCGGCATTACCGAAATACTGCTGCAACGTTGGGCCGGCAGCGTGTTTCTGCTGCCGGCCTTGCCCAAGGCGTGGCGACGTGGCAGCGTGCGTGGCGGGCGCTATCAACTGTCCTACGCTGGGCAGACCCTGGACCTGGACCTGGGCGCAGGCCGCACCCAGCAAGTGGGACTCAACAACAACCGATGGGTGACGCAATGAGCTTGTACGTAGGACTGGATGTAGGCACGCAGAGCGTCAAGCTGGTGGCCTACGATCCGCAGGATCGCGCGGTGGTCGCCACCATCGCAGCGCCTATGGAGCTGATCAGCCGCGACGACGGCACCCGCGAGCAACAGGCGCAGTGGTGGATCGACGGCATCGTGCATTGCTTCGCGCAGCTCGAAGGCGGGTTGCGTGCACGCGTGCGCGGCATCTCCGTGTCGGGTCAGCAACACGGCTTTGTGCCGGTGGCAGCCGACGGCAGCGTCACCGCGCCGGTCAAGCTGTGGTGCGATACCAGCACTGCGCTGGAATGCGACGAAATCATGGATGCCGTTGGCGGCGCGGCCGGCAGCGTTGCGGCTGCAGGCAACCCCATCATGGCCGGCTACACCGCCTCCAAATTGCCGTGGACGCGCAAGCATCGCCCCGACGCGTATGCAGCGATGACCACGGTGATGCTGCCGCACGACTACATCAACTTCTGGCTGACCGGCGCGCGCTTTGCCGAAGTCGGCGATGCCTCCGGTACCGGCTGGCTGGACGTGCGCACGCGGCAGTGGTCCGAGCGCATGTTGCGTGCGGTCGACGCGCAACGCGACCTGCGCGATGCATTACCGCCGCTGGTGGAAACCGGCGCGGTCTATACGTTGTCCGATGCCGCTGCCCAGGCATTGAATTTGCCGGCCGGCGTGCGCGTCACCACCGGCGGTGGCGACAACATGATGGCCGCCATCGGCACCGGCAATGTGGTACCCGGGCGTCTGACCATGAGCCTTGGCACCTCCGGCACCTTGTTCGCTTACGCCGATCATCCGGTGGTGGACGATCAGGCACGCTGGGCCGCGTTCTGCTCCTCCAGCGGCGGCTGGTTGCCGTTGATCTGCACGATGAACTGCACGGTCGCCACCGAGGCGGTGATGCACATGTTCTCCATCACCCGCGCCCAGACCGAGGCAATGATCGCCGACACCGCACCAGGTGCGGACGGATTGGTATTGCTGCCGTTCTTCAACGGCGAGCGCACCCCGGATTTGCCGGCCGCGCGTGGCTGCCTGTTCGGCATGGATTTGCACAACACCACCGCCGCGCATTTTTATCGCGCCGCGATGGAAGGCGCTACCTACAGCCTGCGCAACGGCTTCGATGCCTTTGTTGCTGCGGGTTTGCAGTTCGATACCATCCTGCTCACCGGTGGCGGCAGCAAGAGCGCGCAGTGGCGGCAGATGGTGGCCGACATCTTCAACCTGCAGGTCGTGGTGCCAACCCAGCCCGAAGGTGCTGCGTTCGGTGCGGCACTGCAGGCATTGTGGGCTTGCGAGCGCGCCGATGGTGGCGATGCGGCGTTGGCGGATGTGGTGCTGGAGCACCTGCAGGTGGACGACGCGCTTGCCGCACAGCCCAACCCGCAGCGTGTGGCCCAGTATCAGCAGCACTATCAGACCTTCCTCAAGCACCTGCATGTCGTCAGCCCGCTCTACGCTAGCTGATCGATCGTTTTTTTTGAAACTTCCCCAGCAGTAAGGACGTCTCACCCCATGAGCAACACCGTCTACATCGGCGCGAAAGAATATTTCCCCGGCATCGGCAAGATCGGTTTCGAAGGCCGCGAGTCGGACAACCCGCTCGCGTTCAAGGTCTACGATGCCAACAAGACCATTGGCGACAAGACCATGGCCGAGCATCTGCGCTTTGCCGTGGCCTACTGGCACAGCTTCTGCGGCAATGGCGCCGATCCGTTCGGCCCGGGTACGCGTGCGTATCCGTGGGATGTGGGCAACAGCGCGCTGGCGCGGGCTGAAGCCAAATCCGATGCCGCGTTCGAGTTCTTCACCAAGCTCGGCGTGCCGTACTACTGCTTCCACGACATCGACCTGTCGCCGGATGCCGATGACATCGGCGAATACGAGAGCAACCTCAAGCACATGGTGGGTGTTGCCAAGCAGCGTCAGGCCGACACCGGCATCAAGCTGCTGTGGGGCACGGCCAATCTGTTCTCGCATCCGCGCTACATGAATGGTGCCTCGACCAACCCGGACTTCAACGTCGTCGCGCGTGCGGCGGTGCAGGTCAAGGCCGCGATCGATGCCACGGTGGAGCTGGGCGGCGAAAACTACGTGTTCTGGGGCGGCCGCGAAGGCTATGCCTGCCTGCACAACACGCAGATGAAGCGCGAGCAGGACAACATGGCGCGGTTCCTCACCCTGGCGCGCGACTACGGCCGCAGCATCGGCTTCACCGGCAACTTCCTGATCGAGCCAAAACCCATGGAGCCGATGAAGCATCAGTACGATTTTGATAGCGCGACCGTGATCGGTTTCCTGCGTCAGCACGGTCTGGATCAGGACTTCAAGCTCAACATCGAAGCCAACCACGCCACCTTGTCCGGCCATAGCTTCGAGCATGACCTGCAGGTCGCCTCCGATGCCGGCCTGCTGGGCAGCATCGATGCCAACCGCGGCAACCCGCAGAACGGTTGGGATACCGACCAGTTCCCGACCGATCTGTACGACACCGTTGGTGCGATGCTGGTAGTGCTGCGTCAGGGTGGCTTGGCACCGGGGGGGTTGAACTTCGATGCCAAGGTGCGTCGCGAATCGTCCGATCCGCAGGACCTGTTCCTGGCGCACATCGGCGGCATGGACGCGTTCGCACGCGGGCTGGAAGTGGCCAATGCACTGCTGACGTCCTCGCCGTTGGAGCAGTGGCGCGCCGAACGTTATGCCAGCTTCGACAATGGTACCGGCGCCGACTTTGCCGCAGGCAAGATCACGCTGGCGGATCTGGCCGCACATGCCGCCGGCAATGCGCCCAAGCAGATCAGCGGCCGCCAGGAAGCGTACGAAAACTTGATCAATCAGTATCTGACGCGTTGATGTCCCGTGGCCGGCGGCGCCTTGCGTCGCCGGCCGATGGCGGCCACCCCGTGGACGCTCCTTTGCATGTTTCCAGGTGAACCCATGTCCAGTGCTTCCATTGACGGCGCCCCCGATGCCGGCGAGAACACCCGTTTCATCATCCTGATCAGCTGTGTCGCCACGATCGGCGGCTTCTTGTTCGGCTTCGACAGCGGCGTGATCAATGGCACCGTCGATGGCCTGAAACAGACCTTCCAGTCCACCGCCGCCGAGACCGGCTTCGAGGTCGCATCGATGCTGCTGGGCTGCGCCATCGGCGCCTTCTTTGCTGGCCGCCTGGCCGACCGTTCTGGCCGCCGCGCGGTCCTGATCATTTCCGCTGCGCTGTTCCTGCTCTCGGCCATCGGCGCCGGTGCTTCGCACAGTTCCGGCTTCTTTATCTTCGCCCGCGTGATGGGCGGTTTTGCGGTTGGCGCGGCCAGTGTCATCTCGCCGGCCTACATCGCCGAGGTCGCCTCCGCACGCTATCGCGGGCGGCTCGCCACGATGCAGCAGATCGCCATCATCAGCGGGTTGTTCTGCGCGTTTCTGAGCAATTACCTGCTGGCCAACGCCGCCGGCGCTTCCACCGAGCCGCTCTGGGCCGGGCAGGCCGCATGGCGCTGGATGTTCTGGATGCAGGCGGTTCCATCGCTGCTGTTCCTGCTGTTGTTGCTGGTCATCCCCGAGAGCCCGCGCTACCTGGTAGTCAAGGGCCGCCGCGAGCAAGCGCTGGTGGTGCTCAAGCGCCTGTACGGCAACGCCGCCGCGCAGACCAAGCTGGGCGAGATTTCCGCCTCGATGTCGGCCGATCGGCACAAGCCCAAGTTCTCCGACCTGATCAACCAGGCCACCGGCAAGATCCGCCCCATCGTCTGGATCGGTATCGGCCTGGCGGTCTTCCAGCAACTGGTCGGCATCAACGTGGTGTTCTACTACGGCGCTGTACTGTGGCAGGCGGTGGGCTTCTCCGAGCAGGACGCCCTGTTGATCAACGTGCTGTCTGGCGGCTTGAGCATCGGCGCCTGCCTGGTCACGGTGATGCTGGTGGACAAGATCGGTCGCAAGCCACTGTTGTGGATCGGCTCGGCGGGCATGGCTGTCTCGCTGGCCTTGGTGACTTATGCATTCGCCACCGCTTCGCTGGACCTCAACGGCAAGCTCGCCATGTCCGACGCCATGGGCATGCTCGCGCTGGTCGCCGCTAACGTCTACGTCGTGTTCTTCAACGCCTCGTGGGGTCCGGTGATGTGGGTGATGCTGGGCGAGATGTTCCCCAACCAGATCCGCGGCTCGGGTCTGGCCATTGCCGGCGCCGCGCAGTGGACCTCCAACTTCGCCATCACCGTCAGCTTTCCGATCCTGCTTGGCAGCATCGGTCTGGCCGGTGCTTACGGCATCTACACCGTCGCCGCCTTCATCTCGGTGTTCTTCGTGCTCAAGTGCGTTTATGAGACCAAGGGCAAGGAGCTGGAGCAGATGGAGGGGTGATTGGTTCCGTCATGCCGATCTTGGCATCCAAATCGAAATTGTAGAGCCGCTGCTCGATCCAGCGCAGGTGCGCATCGGTGATGGTGCTGACATCGGCCTGTCGTGGCAGGTATTGGCGCGTCAACCCGTTGGCATTTTCGTTGCTGCCGCGCTGCCATGGGCAGTACGGATCTGCGAAATAGAAATCGCTCTGCAGGCAGGCGGCAATGAGCCGATGATCGGCGAACTCCTTGCCGTTGTCGGCGGTGAGGGTGTGAACTGCATGGCGCAGGCCGCCCAGTCGCTGGACAATGGCGTTGCGCACGTTCTCGGCGGTGCCGTCGGGCGAGTAAGCCAGCAGATGCAGGCGACTGCGGCGTTCGGTCATGCTGACCACCACGCCCTTTCCGTGTGAGGCCCTGATGGTCTCCAGCTCCCAGTCGCCGATACGGCTTCGCTGCTCAACCACACTGGGGCGCTGTGTCCAGCTGCGCCGATGCGTCAGCTGCCCGCGGCCATCGCGCACGCCACGCCGACGGCGCTTGCGGCGGCGTTTGCGTAGATGCATGAACAACTGACCACCGCGCTTCTGATCGGCGTCGATGTGCCGATAGATCGATGCGTGACTGGCCAAGCCGGTGCGACCGGCGATCTGTTCGGGACTGACGTCCTCCCTCAGCAGGTCCTCGATCTGGCCGATACGCTCAGCGTCGATGCGTGGACGCCGGCTGGCCTGTGTGCGCCGATGCTCGCTGATGCGCTGCGCGTGATTGGGCTGGTACCGCGCAGCGTGCCGGTTGCGGCGCAGCTCACGACTGATCGTGCTGGGCGCACGCGCCACTGCATCGGCGATGGCGCGCATCGACATCCCGGTTTCATATAACGCATGCAGACGGTATCGTTCCGATAGGTCAAGGCGGCTGGATGACATGGGCAACTCCACTTGGTAGTGAAGTCGCTCAGGTCAGGTCGCCTGGACTACGTCACAACCGTTGGTGTTGCGATCCAGAGTTGAAGCCGCCCTACGACGCGATGAGCGAGCGTGTCAGCAGCAGTCTTTTGGCGGTGTGCAAGGACAACCGCGATGCCTATCCGGGTGCAGGCGACCGGTCGCTGGCAGACAACGGGCTGAGCCGCGTGGACCATGTGGTGATGGGCAAGACCGGCAACGTTTTTGCGGTGGAGGGACGGCTGAATGACCCCGCACACAAGCGGGTGCATGTGGACATCGACCAGGCGATCCGTAAGCCGGTCGAACAGTCGGACCAGAAGCTGCTGGCCGCCAATCAAACCATCGCCCAGGAACGCGCAGTTGCCCAACAACAGGAACTGGCGCGCGGGATGAGCGAACCGACCCAAAGCGCGCCCACTCGATAGGGCATCAGATCACCATGAGCACCTAATGTTCAAGGGTATAAGGATCTGTACCAGCCTTCAAGCAAGTACGGGTAAGCACTCGTAAGCAGTGACGATGGCGGGTGAAGAGACCTCGCCAGACAGCACGCTTGACCCTGCCAATCCGTCCCCCGCAAACTACGACACGGAGCCTAGATGTCGCTCTGGATCGCTGCGCGTGCATGCCGCAACGCCCGTTTCTGATTGCTACAGGGCGCTGATAGGGAGGGAGCCGCATTGCTGGCGTGGCCAACGTCTCTCAGGTCAGGCCTCCAATGCAAGGCGAAAACGCGCATGCCTTCGAGCGTCTACGCCGCGAGCAAGGATCGGGGCAGGCAAAGCAGCTGGAGGGATTGCTGACGACGCGTGGCGACGCCTGTGTTATGGCAGCTCTGGCAATCGGCTGAAGTGCTGCCTCTGCTTTCCCTGGAGCAGTTCGGCCCGATGAAGGGCCAACGTCCCGCAGCAAAAGGCGGCCCTGCGCCGACTCAGCCGGCTGGTTGCAGATCCGCTTGCCTTGCATACTGGCGCAGCCATTGGCTGACATGCGCTTCGTTGCGGTACTGCTGCATCAACTTGGCCAGCCGGGCCGGTGCCGGTGTGCAGAACTGCGCCACGGCCACTTCGATTTCATGCCGGCGGTCGGCGTCATACGGTTCTTCGCCGGCGAAGTGCTCGCAGGTGTCGTAGTCGTCCACTAGTTTGCGCACATCTTCCGGCATGCCGCACAGGCCTGCCGGATGCTGCAGCTATTCGTCTTCCACCTTGGGGTCGGTGCAGGCCACCGGCGCGGGCGTTGCGGCCTGCGTCGGAGCCTGTTGCGCACTGCAAGCCACCAGCACACCCAGGGTCATGACAACGGCGAACCGACGCATCAGTCTGCGCGACCTGCAAATTCACCCGTGGTGGTATTGACCAGCACGCGTTCGCCGTTGGTGATGTACTCGGGCACCATGATTTCCATGCCGGTGTTGAGCTTGGCCGGCTTGGGCCGCTTGGTGGCGGTGCCGCCCTTCAATTCCGGTGGAGTCTCCACCACTTCCAGCGTTACCGTCTGCGGCAGTTGCACGGCCACCGGCTGGTCGTCGATCACCTGCACATAAATGCCGGTCAGGCCATCGGTGATGTAGCCGGCGTCGGTGCCGATCACGTCCGCATCCAGCGTGTAAGGCGTGAAGTCTTCGTCGTCCATGAACACGAACGCTTCGCCGTCCTTGTACGAGAACGTGGACAGCCGGCGCAGCAGTTCGACGTCGGGCAGGTTGTCGTCGGCATCGAGGCTGGCGTCGGTTTTCACCCCGCCCGGCACGCTGTACATGATGAAGCGGAAGCGCACATTGCCACCGCGGCCCTGCGGCGAGCTGCGCTCGATGTCGCGGATCTGGTAAATGCCGCCGTTGTATTCGACGACGTTGCCTTTCTTGATGTCGTTCGCTTTCATGGATTCGGTCAGAGATTAGAGATTGGGGATTCGGGATTGGTAAAAGCACAATTGCAGGAGGCGGGGAGGGTGCGGCAGTCATTTGCTGTTCCCAATCCCCAATGCCACTGACCAATCCCGGCTACTTGGGCGCCAACCGCACGCCGCCGTCCAGACGAATCACTTCGCCATTGAGGTAGCGGTTGCGCAGGATGAAGGCGACGGTGTCGGCGTATTCGTCGGGCTGGCCCAGGCGCGAGGGGAACGGGATGGAGGCGGCCAGCGATTGCTGCACGGCTTCGGGCATGCCGTCGACCATCGGGGTCCAGAACACGCCCGGTGCGATCGTCATGACGCGGATACCGAAGCGTGCGAGTTCGCGTGCCATCGGCAAGGTCATGCCGACCACGCCACCCTTGCTGGCGGCGTATGCCGCCTGGCCGATCTGGCCCTCGAACGCGGCCACCGAGGCGGTGTTGACGATCACGCCGCGCTCGCCGTCATCGCCGGCGGGGTTGTGTTGCATCACATCGGCCGCGGCCTTGGCCACATTGAAGCTGCCGACCAGATTCACCAGCACGGTGCTACGGAAGGTGGCCAACGGCATCGGCGCTTCCTTGCCCAGCACGCGGCCGGCGCCCAGGATGCCGGCGCAATTCACCACCAGGTTGAGCCCGCCCAGCGCTTGCGCAGCCTTCGCCACCTGCGCGGCCACCTGCGCTTCGTCGGTGACATCGGTGGCGAGGTAATGCGCGTTGCCGGCACCGAGCAGCGCCAGCGCTGCGTCGGCCTTGTCGGCGTTGACGTCGAATAAGGCGACCTTGCCGCCGTCGGCAACGAGACGCTGTGCAACAGCCAGACCGAGGCCGGACACGCCGCCGGTGACGATGGCAAGAACAGAAGAGGGCTGCATGCGGTGATTCCCTGAGTCACGTTGAAGGCCGGTGCAGACCGGCCAGCGAACGATCGGCGAAGCGGTCGTCAATTCTAGCCGAAGCCCTTGCGCGATCGCGGTGGTGGGCGATGCGGGATTGCCGGGGAACGTGACGTCTCAGCGTGCGGCAGCCAACGCCTTGCCGACCTTGCTGCCAGTGTCGCGACCGAGCAGCTGCGCCAGCCAGCGGCCGGTGCGGGCCAGGGCGGGCAGATCGATACCAGTGGACATGCCCAGCCCCTGCAGCAGATACACCACGTCTTCGCTGGCCACATTGCCGCTGGCCCCCTTGGCATACGGGCAGCCGCCGGCACCGGACACGGCCGCATCCACCACCCGCACGCCTTGCTCTAGGCAGGCCGCGATATTGGCCAGCGCCTGCCCGTAGGTGTCATGAAAATGCACTGCCAGCGCCTGCATCGGCACCGCCTGCGCCACCGCGGCCAGCATCTGGCGCGCCTTGACCGGCGTGCCCACGCCGATGGTGTCGCCCAGCGAGATTTCATGGCAGCCGAGTGCGTGCAGACGCTGTGCGACGTCCACCACATCGGCCACCGCCACCTCGCCCTGGTACGGGCAGCCCAGCACGGTAGACACGTAGCCGCGCACGCGCACGCCATCGCGCGTGGCCTGCTGCAGGATCGGCCGAAACCGTTCGATCGATTCATCGATGCCGGCATTGGTGTTGGTGCGATTGAACGCCTCCGACGCCGCGGTGAACACCGCCACTTCCTGCGCCCCGGCAGCGCGTGCACGCGCGTAGCCCTGCAGGTTCGGCACCAGCACCGGATAGGCAATGCCGGGCGCCTGCGTGATGCCGGCCAATACCTCGGCAGCGTCGGCCAGCTGCGGCACCCAGCGCGGGCTGACGAAACTGGTCGCCTCGATGGTGCGCAGCCCGGTGGCCGAGAGTTGATCGATCAATGCGATCTTGTCGGCAGTGGCGATCGGTCGCGCTTCGTTCTGCAGGCCATCGCGCGGGCCGACTTCGACAATGCGGACGAAGTCGCTCATGCGCTCACATCGCCAGGCGCAGCGGCTCCCGCATGCGCAAAGAACGCAACCAGGGACATTGGACAGGTACTCATGTGGGAAGGTGGCAGACCGCTTCGCAATTGTTGCCGTCGGGGTCGAGCACGAAAGCGCTGTAATAGCTTGCGTGGTAATGCGGGCGCAGGCCAGGTGCGCCGTGATCGCGGCCACCGGCGGCCAGCGCAGCATGATGAAACGCATCCACGCTTGCGCGGTCGCTCGCTGTCAGCGCCACATGGGTAGTGCCTGGCGTCTGCGCGCTGGAACCCAGCCATAGAAATGGGCGTTCGCTACCGAAGCCGGCATGCGCGCGGCCGCCGGTTTGCTCGGCAGTCAGTTCCACCAGCAACGCGATGCCCAGCGGCGCAAGCGCGGCCTGGTAGAACGCGGTGCTGGTTTGTAGATCGCGGCATGCCAGGCCGACATGGTCGATCGCGCTCATGTCATGCTCTCCGGCACCCAGGCGGCGCTGCGCTTGTCGAGAAACGCACCCAGGCCTTCCTGGCCTTCGGGCGACACGCGCAGACGGGCAATCAACGCCGCGTTGGCGGCATCGATGGCGTCGCGGTCGGCAGGTGGCAGCAGCGAGCGCACCAGCGTTTTGGCACTGCGGGTGGCCAGAGGCGCTGCAGTCAGCAACAGGCGAACCTGGCGCTCCACGGCGATATCCAGCTGGTCGGCAGCCACCAGCTGGTGCAGCAGCCCCAGCAACTGCGCGGTGCCAGCATCGAAGATTTCGGCAGTGGCGAACCAGCGCCGCGCCTGGCGTGCACCGATCGCTGCAACCACATAGGGCGAAATGACCGCCGGCAGCAGGCCGAGCTTGCTCTCGGTCAGCCCGAAGCGCGCCTCGGTACAACCGATGGCGATATCGCAACATGCGACCAAGCCGACACCACCACCGAAGGCGGCGCCGTTGACGCGTGCGATGGTCGGCTTGGGCAGTTCATCCAGGGTGCGCATCAGCTGCGCCAGCGCCAGTGCGTCGGCGGCGTTCTCGGCTTCGTTGGCGGTCGCCATGCCGCGCATCCAATTCAGGTCTGCACCAGCTGAAAACGCAGCGCCGTCACCGGTCAGCACGACCACGCGAATCTGCGGTGCCTGCCCAGCCTGGCGTAACGCGTCGGTCAGCGCCGCGATCAGTGTCGCATCGAAGGCGTTGTGCACCGCCGGGCGGTGCAATCGCAAGGTGCGGACCGCTCCCTGGTCCTCCACGATCAAGCCGGTGTCCTGCATTGCGTAAGTCCATGAATGGGATGCGAACCATGATAGCGGGCCGGGTCGCCGGAGCGATAACGCGGTGCGTCGATGCTAGAATTGAGAACCATTCCTAACAATCAGGCCGTCTTTGTGACGCTGTCCGACATGCCTCTGCATCGCGTCGCCATCGTGGACTCCGTGGAGAATCGTCTCCCCAACGACACGATTGCCCGGCGCTTGCGGGAGTTGGGCTTTGTCGCTGGCGAGGAAGTCACGGTGCTGGCCACCGGTCCAGTCGGTCGCGAACCGCTGTTGGTGCAGGTCGGCTACACGCGGTTTGCCTTGCGCCGCAGCGAGGCCGCGCGCGTGCAGGTGCGCGAAGCGGGCGTGTGGGCATGAGCGCGGCGGCGGTCCCCTTGCGTTTGGCGCTGGTTGGCAATCCCAACAGCGGCAAGACCGCGCTGTTCAACCAGCTGACCGGCAGCCGGCAGAAGGTGGCCAATTACACCGGCGTCACTGTCGAGCGTAAGGAAGGACACTTCCGTGCGCCGTCAGGGCGCGACTTCGCGGTGCTGGATCTGCCCGGCGCCTACAGCCTCCAACCGGCGAGCCTGGACGAGGCGATCACCCGCGACCTGTGCCGTGGCTTCTATCCGGGCGAGCCGGCACCGGACGTGCTGGTCTACGTGATGGATGCGACCAATCTGCGCCTGCATCTGCGCTTTGCGCTGGAGCTGCGCGAACTCGGCCGGCCGATGATCGTGGCGTTGAACATGGTGGACGCCGCGCAGCGCCGCGGCATCGTCATCGACCTGCCGGCGCTGGAGCAGGCGCTTGGCGTGCCGGTGGTCGAAACGGTGGCAGTGCGGCGCGGCGGTGCCAAGGTGCTGGTCGAGCGGCTCGACGCGCAGGCGGCCAGTCTGGCAGCGCCCACCGCCAGCCCGCCGGCCGACGGCAATTACCACGTACAGGTGCGGCAGATCCTCAGCACGGCGGTGACCATGCCCACGCGCACCTCGCGTGTGGACGATGCGCTGGACCGCTGGTTGCTGCATCCGATCTGGGGCCTGGTCACGCTGGCGGTGGTGATGTTCCTGATCTTCCAGGCGGTGTATGCCTGGGCCGCGCCGGTGATGGACTTGATCGACGGCGGCACCGCCGCGCTGGGCCAGTGGGTGGGCGCCATCTTGCCGGAAGGTCCCCTCAACAGCCTGCTCAAGGATGGCGTGATCGCCGGGCTGGGCGGGGTCATCGTGTTCCTGCCGCAGATCCTGATCCTGTTCGCCTTCATCCTGGCATTGGAAGAATCCGGCTACCTGCCGCGTGCCGCCTTCCTGCTCGATCGCATGATGTCCGCGGCCGGCCTGTCGGGGCGCTCGTTCATTCCGCTGTTGTCGAGCTTTGCCTGTGCGGTGCCGGGCATCATGTCCACGCGCAGCATCCAGGACCCGCGCGACCGGCTTGCGACCATCATGGTCGCGCCGTTGATGACGTGTTCGGCGCGGCTGCCAGTGTATGCATTGCTCATCGGTGCCTTTATTCCGCAGGGGACCGCGTGGGGCATCTTCAATCAGCAGGGATTGGTGCTGTTCGGGCTGTACGCCGCGGCCATCCTCAGTGCGCTGCTGGTGTCGTGGACGATGAAGAAGTGGCGGCGCGACAAGAGCGAGCATCCGCTGATGCTGGAGCTGCCGTCCTATCGTGTGCCGCAGCTGCGCGATCTGGCGCTGGGCCTGTGGGAGCGTGCGTGGATCTTTCTCAAGCGGGTGGGCGGCATCATCCTGGCGCTGACCATCCTGCTGTGGTTCCTGCTCTCGTTCCCGGCGGCGCCAGCCAATGCCACCTTGCCGCCGATCGACTACAGCTTCGCAGGCCGCATCGGCCATGCAATGGCAGCGTTCTTCGCACCGCTGGGCTTCAACTGGCAGATCTGTATTGCGCTGATCCCCGGCCTGGCCGCGCGCGAAGTAGCGGTGGCTTCGCTCGCCACCGTGTACGCACTGTCTGCTGCCGACGACGCTGCGGCAGCGCAGGCGTTGTCGCCGCTGATCAGCGATGGATGGTCGCTGGCCACCGCGTTGTCGCTGCTGGTCTGGTACATCTACGCACCGATGTGCATTTCCACATTGGCCACGATCAGGCGCGAAACCAACTCATGGAAGCAGATGGCCGTCAGCGCGGTGTACCTGTTCGCGCTGGCCTACCTGGCCTCGCTGGTGACCTACCAGCTGGCCGTACTGCTGGGAGCCGGCTGAGGTGGCGCTTTCGCTCGCACTGCAATACCTGGTGATCGCCATTGCCGTGCTGGTCAGCCTGTGGGTGGTGATGAAGAAGCAGTTCCCCAATGTGCTGCACCGCCTGCGTCGTGCGCTTGCACGTGGTCTGCTGCGCAGCGGGCGACCGGCATGGATGCAGGCGCTTGGGCGCCGCGTTGCACCGCCCGCCACGCAAAACGCATCGGCGTGCGGCGGTTGCGACAGCTGCGGCCCGACCCCGCCGCGTCGTCACTGAGACCCGCAGCGTCGGCGACACTTGCGCGGCCGCATGACGCGGCGGAACAGGGGGAGGTGATGCGTTTGTTGGCGGTGCCGGCCGCCGTTGCGGGTGTCTACAACCACGGCGGCAACGCGCTCGACGAGAAGCAGGTGCGCGATTTCTATGCCGCGCACGAGAAGGCAATGTTGAGCCAGGATGGTGAGGCGTTATGCGCCATGATCGCGCCAGATTTCGAAATGGTGGTGCTGTACCGCATGGATTCGCATCAAAAGCGGCAGGCCAGCAACCGCGAGAAATAGTGCAAATCCAATGGCGAATGGGCACAGGTGCTGTGGCAGATGAGCCACGTGGCCAACCCGGAAGCGCTGATCGACTACAAGCAGTCGATCACCAAGATCGACATTGCTGCAGACGAACGATCGGCGATGGTCGAAACGCGCGCCACGCTCGGTCTGCCCGGCTTGCACATGACGTTCCGCACCCGCGACAAAGTGATCCGCAAGCGCTGGAAGACGCTGATCGCACATAGCGAAGGCACCGCCTGGGTCGGCCCGGCGTATCAGCAAGGGCAGCCGATAAAGCGACCGCGCTCATCGCCAGCCGGGCGCGGCCGGTGCACGGTGGGGAATGTGTAGCGCGTGCATTCTGCGGCAACGTCGGTCTATGCTCGTCGATCCGGAGGATTCAGGTGGCGTCGGCCAGGTGCGACGCCAGTGTTTTAAGGGCCCGCTGTGCGCATTCCGCACCAGCCTGACAGTTGCTTGCTGCATTTTTTGAAGTCGCTCCCTGCGGTCGGCGAGCTGGGCAAGCGTCACGCATGCCGTCGCTGCACAGCGCCGCAGCCGCTGGCGTTCGCTATGCTTGCGCCATGACAACCTCCTTCCAGATCTCCCGACGTGCGCAGGCGCTGACCAGTTCGGCGATTCGCGAAATCCTTAAAGTGACCGAGCGGCCGGAGGTGATTTCCTTCGCCGGCGGGTTACCGTCGCCAGCCACGTTTCCGGTGGAGCGCATGCGCGCGGCCAGCGACCAGGTGCTGCGCGATGCGCCACAGGCGGCCTTGCAATACGGCCCCACCGAAGGCTTCGCGCCGCTGCGCGAGTGGGTGGCCGCGCGGCTGAGTCGCGATGGCGCCAGCATCCGGCCCAGCCAGGTGCTGATCACCACGGGTTCGCAACAGGGCCTGGATCTGCTCGGCAAGCTCTTTATCGATGAAGGCAGCAAGGTGCTGGTGGAAACGCCGAGCTATCTGGGTGCACTGCAGGCGTTTTCGTTGTTCCAGCCAGGCTTCGTCGGCATGCCCTCGGACGAGGACGGTGTTGTGGTGGACGCGCTGGATCCGGCGCTGCTGGCCGATGCGCGCTTTCTGTACTGCCTGCCGAATTTTCAGAATCCCACCGGCCGGCGCTTGCCGTTGGCGCGTCGCCAGGCGCTGGTGGCGCGCGCGGCCGAGGCGGGCGTGCCGATCGTCGAAGACGACCCGTACGGCGAGCTGTACTACAGTGGGCAGCCGTTGCCGAGTCTGCTGTCGATGCAGCCTGACGGCGTCATCTACATGGGGTCCTTTTCCAAGGTGCTCGCGCCCGGTTTGCGGCTGGGGTATGTGGTCGCGCCCGAAGCGGTGCTGGGCAAGCTGATCCAGGCCAAGCAGGCGGCCGATCTGCACACACCATCTTTCACGCAGCGCGTGGTGTACCAGACACTGCAGGACGATTTTCTCGACACCCATATCCCGCAGATCCGCGCGTTGTATGCGCGCCAATGCAGCCTGATGCTGGAGGCGCTGGATCGGCATTTTCCGGCGCAGGTGCAATGGAACCGTCCGGAAGGCGGGATGTTCCTGTGGGTGACCTTGCCACCGGGGTTGGATGGCACTGCATTGCTGGCGCGGGCTATCGCACGCAATGTTGCGTTCGTGCCGGGCGCGCCATTCTTCGCCACCTTGCCGCAGACCAATACGCTACGCCTGTCGTTTGTCACCGTGCCCGGCGAGAAGATCGATGCCGGCATCCAGGTGTTGGGCGAGTTGCTGCGCGAGGCGCTGGACGCGTTGGCGGGACAGGGCGCGTGACAGTGGACGCGGCAGAGCAGGGCGCGCCGACTGCGATCAGGATCGACAGCGTTGCCATCGGCAGCGCACGCGACTTCACCCGTCCTGGCAGCCGCAGTGCGATCGACAAGCGTGCGCTGCAGGGCACTGTGCAAGTGGGTATCGAAGGCCTGGAAGGCGACGAGCAAGGCGACCGGCGCGTGCATGGCGGGCCGGACAAGGCCATCCATCATTACCCGCGCGATCACTACGCCGCCTGGCGCGAGGAACTTGGCCCGCACGTGCTGCTGGAGGCTGCCGGTGCCTTCGGCGAAAACCTCAGCAGTGCCGGCCTGACCGAAGCCGATGTGTGTCTCGGCGATCGCTTCGCGTTGGGCACGGCCGTAGTGGAGGTATCGCAGTTACGGCAACCGTGCTGGAAGTTGTCGGACCGGTTTGGGGTGCGCGAGCTGGCGCGGCGCGTGCAGGAAACCGGACGCACCGGCTGGTACTACCGCGTGCTGCAGCCAGGCAGCGTCGCGGCCGGCGACCTGCTGACCCTGCAGGCGCGCCCGTATCCGCAGTGGACGCTGTCGCGCCTGCAGCAGGTGCTGTATGCACGCCAGGTCGATGTTGCCGCCGTCACTGCGGTGTTGCAGCTGCCGTTGGTACCGTCATGGCGTGCGCTGTTCGAACGTCGCCTGCAACGCAGTGAAGTGGAAAGCTGGAGCAAACGGCTGGATGGCAGCAGCGCATAAGAGCAGCTAGGGCCTGTTAACATTAATGTCTCGAGCGATTAAACTATTGGGCATGGAGATCACGCCAGCACAATTTGCACTCATCGAGCATTGCCTACCTTTGCAACGCGGCAATGTCAGCATGACCAACCTGCAGGTAGTCAACGCCCTTCTTTACGTCGCAGAGCATGGCTGCAAATGGCGCGGTCTGCCCGAGCGCTTTGGCAACTGGCATACGGTGTACACGCGCATTAACCGTTGGGCCAAGTCCGGTGTGCTGGACCGGATGTTCGCCCAATTGCAGACCTGCCAGATCGTGCGCATCAAAATCGAAGCGGTCTCGCTGGACTCCACCAGCATCAAGGTGCATCCGGATGGCACTGGCGCATTAAAAAAAACGGCCCACAATCCATCGGGAAATCGCGCGGCGGATGGAACACCAAAATTCATATGGTTGCCGCAGATGCTCGAACAGCCATCACGTTCGGATTGACGCCTGGCAACGCACATGACGCACCCGCAGGCCGCGCGTTGCTTGAACACCTGGGGCCAGTGGAGCGGCCGGTTCATCTGCTGATGGATCGCGCTTACGAAGGCAATGAAACCCGCCAGTTGGCGCTCGATCTTGGCTTCGTGCCGGTGGTTCCACCCAAGTCCAATCGGGTCGATCCTTGGGAGTACGACAAGGAAATGTACAAGCGGCGCAACGAAGTGGAGAGGCTGTTCCGTCGCTTGAAGGGCTACCGACGGATTTTCACGCGCTTCGAGAAGCTGGATGTCATGTTCCTTGGCTTCCTCAGCTTCGTTCTGGTCGTTGATGGGCTTCGGATGTGTTAACATGCCCTAGCAACACGGCAGTGCAGCCGCCAGGCGATCCTGGCTGTGCTCGGGATCGGCGTGTATGTTACGCGCGCACTGCGCCTGGTCCGTGCCGTCCACGCTCAGCTGACGACTGCTTGCCGCGTTCGGCAGCCATTCGTATGCGATAGCGGCTCGGAGTAGCGGCTACTACCACCGCTGCGCTGTCGCTGGCCGCGCGCCGTTGTCCGAACCGGGTATGTACGCTCGGAGACCCGCACGTCGCTGCTCGCCAGCACGCGTCGTCGCCCGCTTCAACAACGCTCAGCGCCACAGCAGAGCAGCCACGCAAAACGCGCAACGCGCTCCCGCGGTGACGAATCCCTCATCGCAACACCCCAATCCCGGCTATCGTGTAGCACCCATATCGCCAAGCCCGCCTGCCGCCATGACAAGCTCTGCTGTGAAAGTTCTGATCCACGGCGCCTCCGGGCGGATGGGCAAGGCGTTGCTGCGATTGGCTGCCGAAGATGAGAGCTTGCAGGTGGTCGGTGCGGTGGTGGGTCGCTCGCCATCGCAACGCGTGATCGACGGCGTGCCGTTTTTTGCCGCCAGCGAGCTCGGCGGCGCGCCTGCGTTCGATGTGGCCATCGACTTCAGCTTGCCGCAGGGCTTCGCACCGATCCTGGCGCTGTGTGCGCAGCGCGGTAAGCCGCTGGTGTCCGGCACCACCGGGCTGGACGAAGCGCAGCGCGTGGCACTGCGCGATGCGGCCCAACAGATTCCATGGGTATGGGCATCCAATTTCAGTCTGGGCGTGGCAGTGCTCACCGAGTTGGTGGAGCGCGCCGCCGGCACCTTGCCGGGCTGGGATTGCGACATCATCGAAGCGCATCACGTGCACAAGCAGGATGCGCCGTCCGGAACCGCATTGACCCTGGGCGAGGCCGCGACCGTTAGCGGCGCGCAGCCGCGCTATGTCAGCCTGCGTGCCGGCGACATCATCGGCGAACACACCGTGCAGTTCACCGGGTTGGGCGAGCGGGTCGAACTGGTGCATCGCGCCACCAACCGCGACATCTTCGCGCGCGGTGCCCTGCATGCCGCCAAGCGACTGATCGGCAAGCCGGCCGGCAGCTACCGCGTGCGCGATCTGCTGCTGTAAGCCGGTGCGCCACGGCGCACGAACGGTCGTCGCACGTCGCGGCCTATTCATGCCCCAGCGTTGATACCGGTGCTGGATCGAACGCGCTTCAGGCTGGCATGCCGCGGCGGTTGCCTTTACAATTCTCGCTTGCCCGAACCAGCGTCGGACCGGTCATCAGCACCGCGTCCGCGCTTTGCTGCAACCGGAATTTGGCCGGAAGCGCATCGGAGTCCCAGGCAGCCAGAGCGAGACCCCACGTGACCCAACCCGCAATCCTTGTCCTCGAAGACGGCACCGTGTTCGAGGGCGAATCCGTAGGCGCCAACGGGCTTTCCGTCGGTGAAGTGGTGTTCAACACTGCCATGACCGGCTATCAGGAAGTCCTGACCGATCCCTCCTACGCCCGCCAGATGGTCACGCTGACCTATCCGCATATTGGCAATACCGGCTTCACCGATCAGGACGACGAAGCCCGCAAGATCTGGGCGTCCGGCCTGATCGTGCGCGACGTGCCGCGCCGCCCCAGCAACTGGCGCAGCCAGGTGGCCTTGCCGGAATGGCTGCAGGCCCGCGGTGTGGTGGCCATCTCCGGCATCGACACCCGCAAGCTGACACGGCTGCTGCGGCAGAAGGGCGCCCAAAACGGTGCGCTGATGGCCGGTGAGATCGACGTCGAAAAAGCGCTGGACGCCGCGCGCAGGTTCCCCGGCCTGAAGGGCATGGATCTGGCCAAGGTGGTCTCGACCGAGAGCACCTACAACTGGCAGGAAGGCCAGCTGGATCTCAACGCCGACGCGTTCGTGCGGGCCGGGCTGAAGTACAAAGTTGTCGCTTTCGACTATGGCGTCAAGCTCAATATTCTGCGCATGCTGGCCGAGCGCGGCTGCGACGTCACCGTGGTGCCGGCGCAGACGCCGGTCGCCGAGGTCTTGGCACTGCAGCCCGATGGCGTGTTCCTGTCCAACGGGCCGGGCGACCCGGAACCGTGCGATTACGCGATCGGTGCGATCAAGGAACTGATCGCGCAGAAGGTGCCGACCTTCGGCATCTGCCTGGGCCATCAGTTGCTGGCGCTGGCCGCCGGTGCCAGGACGCTCAAGATGGCCACCGGCCATCACGGTGCCAACCACCCGGTGCAGGATCTGGACGGCGGCCGGGTGATGATTACCTCGCAGAACCACGGTTTTGCAGTGGATGAAAGCACCTTGCCGGCCAATGTGCGGGTGACCCATCGGTCGTTGTTCGATGGCACCAACCAGGGCATCGCGCTGACCGACGCACCGGCGTTCTCGTTCCAGGGCCACCCGGAAGCATCGCCGGGACCGCGCGATGTAGGGCCGTTGTTCGATCGGTTCGTGGATCTGATGGCGGCGCGCGCCTGATGAAAACAGGGCTGGCCTCGCTGCCGCGCACACGCCATTGGCGGGTGTTTGCGTTGGCGATGCTGGCGCTGGCCGCGTATCCGGCGTTCGTGTTGATTGCGGTGTATTCACAGTGGTTGGGTTCTGGCCTCCCCGGCGGGCGCAACGGCCCGGCCGATGCCTACCGACACAGCCTTGCGAGCGCCATCGTTGCCTACACCCTGTCGCCGCGTTGCGTGGATTGGGTGACTGCCGTGATGGAGCGCGGTGGTGTTGGCACGCCGAGCCGCGCGATGGATGCGCACAACAACGGGATCGGCGCGCGCATCGGCGCAGCCGCTCCCAGCTGGGCCGCGATGCAGCGAGAGGTTCGCGCCGCGGTCGACCATGGTGCGATCGATGCCCGATCACCCGACCAAATTACCTGGCTCGCCGCAACGGCGTGGCAGGACCGACTTTACTGAGGACCCCCATGCCAAAGCGCACCGACCTTAAAACCATCCTGATCATCGGCGCCGGCCCGATCGTCATCGGCCAGGCCTGCGAGTTCGACTACTCCGGCGCGCAGGCGTGCAAGGCGCTGCGCGACGAGGGTTATCGCGTGGTGCTGGTCAACAGCAATCCGGCCACCATCATGACCGACCCGAACATGGCCGACGCCGTGTACATCGAGCCGATCAACTGGCAGACGGTCGAAAAGATCATCTCCAAGGAAAAGCCCGATGCTTTGCTGCCGACCATGGGCGGACAAACCGCACTGAATTGCGCGCTGGATCTGGCCGACCACGGTGTGCTGGAGAAGTACAACGTCGAGCTGATCGGCGCCAAGCGCGAAGCGATCCGCATGGCAGAAGACCGCGAGCTGTTCCGCGTGGCGATGGGCGAGATCGGCCTGGATTGCCCGAAAGCTGCAGTGGCCCACACGCTCGAAGAAGCGCTAGAGATCCAGACCCGCGTCGGCTACCCGACCATCATCCGCCCCAGCTTCACCCTGGGCGGTAGCGGTGGCGGCATCGCCTACAACCGCGAAGAGCTGATCGAGATCGTCGGCCGCGGCCTGGAACTGTCGCCGACCACCGAAGTGCTGGTGGAAGAATCGGTGCTGGGCTGGAAGGAATTCGAGATGGAAGTGGTGCGCGACACCGCGGACAACTGCATCATCGTGTGCGCCATCGAAAACCTCGACCCGATGGGCGTGCACACCGGCGATTCGATCACCGTTGCGCCGGCGCAGACGCTCACCGACAAGGAATACCAGCGCCTGCGCGATGCCTCGATTGCGGTGCTGCGCAAGATCGGCGTGGATACCGGCGGCTCGAACGTGCAGTTCGGCATCAGCCCGACCACCGGCCGCGTGGTCGTCATCGAAATGAACCCGCGCGTGTCGCGTTCCTCGGCGCTGGCCTCCAAGGCCACCGGCTTCCCGATCGCCAAGGTCGCCGCCAAGCTGGCCGTGGGCTATACGCTGGACGAATTGCGCAACGAGATCACCGGTGGTCTGACCCCGGCCTCGTTCGAGCCGTCGATCGATTATGTGGTCACCAAGATTCCGCGCTTTGCGTTCGAAAAGTTTCCCCAAGCCGATGCGCGCCTGACCACGCAGATGAAGTCGGTGGGCGAGGTGATGGCGATGGGCCGCACCTTCCAGGAATCGCTGCAGAAAGCGCTGCGTGGCCTGGAAACCGGCAAGATCGGCCTGGATCCGACCGGTCTGGATCTGAGCAGCGAAGACGACATCGCCGCGCTCAAGCGCGAGCTCAAGGCGCCGGGCCCGGAGCGTCTGTTCTATGTCGCCGACGCCTTCCGCGCCGGCATGACGGTGGCCGAGGTGTACGCGCTGTCGTTCATCGACCCCTGGTTCCTGGACCAGATCGAAGAGCTCATCAGCCACGAACAGCAGCTGGCCGACGACGGCATGGCGGCGCTGGATGCCGCACGTCTGCGCATGCTCAAGTGTGCGGGTTTCTCCGACGCACGTCTGGCCGAGCTGATCGGCAGCAACGAAGAATCGGTGCGCACGTTGCGCCGCGCGCTGGAAGTGCGCCCGGTCTACAAGCGCGTGGACTCGTGCGCTGCCGAATTCGCCACCAGCACCGCCTACATGTATTCGACCTACGAGGACGAATGCGAAGCGCTGCCGACCGATCGCGACAAGATCATGATTCTTGGCGGCGGCCCCAACCGCATCGGCCAGGGTATCGAGTTCGATTATTGCTGCGTGCACGCAGCACTGGCGCTGCGCGATGATGGCTTTGAAACCATCATGGTCAACTGCAACCCGGAAACTGTCTCCACCGATTACGACACGTCCGACCGGCTGTATTTCGAGCCGCTGACGCTGGAAGACGTGCTGGAAATCGTCGAGCTGGAAAAACCCAAGGGGGTGATCGTGCAGTACGGCGGCCAGACTCCGCTCAAGCTGGCGCGTGCGCTGGAAGCCAACGGTGTGCCGGTGATCGGCACCTCACCGGATTCGATCGATCTGGCCGAAGACCGCGAGCGTTTCCAGCAGCTGGTCGACACGCTTGGCCTGAAGCAGCCGCCGAACCGCATCGCCCGCAATGCCGAAGAAGCCCTTGTGCTGGCGCGCGAAATCGGCTACCCGCTGGTGGTGCGCCCGAGCTACGTGCTGGGCGGCCGCGCGATGGAAATCGTGTACGGCGAATCGGACCTGGCGCGCTATGTGCGCGATGCGGTGAAGGTGTCCAACGATTCGCCGGTGCTGCTGGACCGCTTCCTCGATAACGCGGTGGAAGTGGACGTGGACATCATTGCCGACAAGGACGGCAACGTGCTGATCGGCGGGGTGATGGAACACATCGAAGAAGCCGGCGTGCATTCGGGCGATTCGTCGTGCTCGCTGCCGCCGTATTCGCTTTCGCCGCAGACTCAGGCCGAGCTGCGTCGCCAGGTGGTGATGCTGGCCGAAGGGTTGAACGTGGTCGGCCTGATGAACACTCAGTTCGCAGTGCAGGTCAACGAGGCCGGCGACGACATCGTGTATCTGCTGGAAGTGAACCCGCGTGCCTCGCGCACGGTGCCGTTCGTGTCCAAGGCGATCGGCATGCCGCTTGCCAAGATTGCCGCACGCTGCATGGCCGGCAAGACACTGGCCGAGCAGGGCGCCATCAAGGAGATCGTGCCGGACTATTACTCGGTGAAGGAAGCGATTTTCCCGTTCGCCAAGTTCCAGGGCGTGGACCCGATCCTTGGGCCGGAGATGCGCTCCACCGGTGAGGTGATGGGCGTGGGCCGCAGCTTCAGCGCCGCGTTCGCGCGCGCACAGGAAGCCGGTGGCATCAAGGCGCCGCCGGTGGGCAAGGCGTTCGTGTCGGTGCGCGATCCGGACAAGCAGCGCGTGCTGCCGGTGGCGCAGGCGCTGGTGGAACGGGGCTTTACGCTGGTGGCCACGCGCGGCACCGGTGCCTGGCTGCAGCAGAACGGGCTGAGTTGCGAGATCGTCAACAAGGTGGCCGAAGGCCGCCCGCACATCGTCGATTCGATCAAGAACGGCGAGATCGTCTACATCGTCAATACCACCGAAGGTCGCGCCGCCATCTCGGACTCGTTCTCGATCCGCCGCGAAGCGCTGCAGCACCGCGTGACCTATTCGACTACTGTCGCCGGCGCCAAGGCGCTGGTGCATTCACTGGAATTCCGCGGCACCGGCCCCGTGTGGTCGCTGCAGGAACTGCACAAGGAGCTGGAAGCATGAGAGCACCCATGACATCGAAGGGCGCGCTGCGCCTGCGCGAAGAGCTGGAGCAACTGAAGTCGGTCAAGCGCCCGGAGGTGATCAATGCGATCGCCGAAGCGCGTGCGCACGGCGACCTGAAGGAAAACGCCGAGTATCACGCCGCGCGCGAGCAGCAGAGCTTCATCGAAGGCCGCATCAAGCAGCTGGAAGGCGAGCTCTCGCATGCCGAGATCATCGACATCACCAAGCTGTCGGCCGGTAACAAGATCGTGTTCGGCGCCACGGTGACGCTGGCCGATACCGAGACCGACGAAGAGAAGCGCTACCAGATCGTTGGCGACCTGGAAGCGGACATCAAGATGGGCCTGATCGCGATTTCCTCGCCGCTGGCGCGTGCGCTGATCGGCAAGCTGGAAGGCGATTCGGTCACCATCGATGCGCCGGCCGGCCAGCGCGAGTACGAAGTCGTCAGCGTCGCCTACCTGGACTGACCGGCATCACTGCGCGATGACCACTGCCACGCTGCTGCTGCCGGAGAAACGCCGTCTGCCCGGAACCCTGGGCAACACGGCGGTGGCGCGTGCGCTTGCGCGCGCCGACGGGCACAGCGCCGATGCCGGCGAAGTGGCGCAATTGCAGCGCCATTTCAACCTGATCCCGGCGCATTGGCCGGTGGCGGCATTGACGCGCCAGCTGGATGCCGGCGATGCCGCTGGCGCCACTTGGGTGCGTGCCGATCCGGCCCATGTGGTGCCGGACATGCAGGGCGCGCGGTTGATGGGCTACGGCGAGGCGCTTGGCCCCACCGCCGAGGATCTGGCGGTGTTGCTGCCGATCCTCAAGCCGATGTTCGGCGATGCAGGATTTCTGCTGGATGCGCCCACGCCATCGCGCTGGTATCTGCGCTTGTCGCCGGATGCGAAACTGCCGGACTTTGCGCCGCCGGATGTCGCGATCGGCGACGACTTGTTCGAGCATTTGCCGGCTGGCGAGAGCGGTCGCCGCTGGCGTGCACTACTGACCGAAGCGCAGGTGCTGTTGCATCAGCATCCGTGGAACGAAGGCCGCGTGGCCAGCGGCAAGCCGGCAATCAATTCCCTGTGGTTCTGGGGCGGCGGTGTGTTGCCGCATGCGGTGACTTCGCCGCATCGCCAGGTGCGCAGCCGCGAATCGCTGCTGCGTGCGTTGGCGTTGGCCGCAGGTGCCGATGCGCAGGGCGAACAACGCGTCGATGCGTTGGTGGACCTGCGCCATCTGCGTTCCCTGCAGCAGTTCAGCGACGATGCGGTGGCACCGCTGTTGGCGGCGATGGCGCGCGGCGAACTGGATCGGCTGGTGCTGGATTTCCAGGACGGCGAAAGCGTGTCGCTCACGCATGCGCAGCGCTGGCGTTTCTGGCGCAAGCCGCGGATACAGCTGGCGCAATGACGTCGAGTCCGCGGATCGTCCGGCGCCCTTCCGGGCAGGCCGGCAGTTGGCCCGATACCATGCTGCCGCTGCTGCGCCGCATCTATGCCGCGCGCGGTGTCACCGATACGCAAGGCGCGCAGCCGCGGCTGGGCCAGTTGTTGTCGCCGGAGCTGCTGCATAACAGCGACGTGGCCGCCGCGCTACTGGCCGATGCGATCGCCCAGCAACGGCGCATCCTGGTAGTGGGCGATTTCGATTGCGATGGCGCCACCGCCTGCGCAGTCGGTGTGCGCGGCCTGCGCATGCTCGGTGCGCTGGATGTACATCACGCTGTGCCCAATCGCATGGTGCACGGCTATGGCCTGTCGCCTGCCTTGGTTGACGAACTGGCGACATTACAGCCGGATGTGCTGGTCACTGTCGATCACGGTATCGCCTGTCACGCCGGTGTCGCCGCAGCCAAGGCGCGCGGTTGGACAGTGCTGGTCACCGACCACCATCTGCCGGGCGAGGTGTTGCCGCCGGCCGATGCGATCGTCGACCCGAACCTGGCCGAAGACACGTTCCCCAGCAAGACGCTGGCCGGGGTCGGGGTGATGTTTTACGTGTTGCTGGCGCTGCGAAAAGTGTTGCGCGCACGCGGCGCCTTTGCCGAGTGCGCTGAGCCGGATTTGTCGGTATTGCTGGATCTGGTCGCAGTCGGCACCGTCGCCGATCTGGTGCCGCTGGATACCAATAATCGTGCGCTGGTGTCGGCTGGTTTGCGTCGCCTGCGCGAGGGCAGGGGCTGCATCGGTTTGCGCGCCTTGATCGATGCCAGCGGTCGCGATGTGGCGCGGCTGAGCGCCAGCGATATCGGATTTGCGCTCGGACCGCGTCTCAATGCGGCCGGTCGGCTCGAGGACATGGCGCTGGGCATCGAACTGTTGCTCTGCGAAGACTGGAGCCAGGCGCGCGCGATCGCCGGCACGCTGGAAGAGATCAACGCCGAGCGCCGCGCGGTGCAGCAGTTGATGACCGACGATGCCGAGCAAGCCGTCACCAAGGTAGTGCTGGATGCCGATGGCGCATTGCCGCTTGCCGCATGCCTGTTCGATACCGAATGGCATCCGGGCGTGATCGGTCTGGTGGCATCCAAACTCAAGGACCGCCTGCATCGTCCGGTGATCGCGCTGGCACCGGTCGAGCCGGGCAGCAGCCAGTTGCGCGGTTCGGCGCGTTCGATTCCCGGCCTGCATATCCGCGATGTGCTGGCGGCGGTGGACGCGCGCCATCCCGGGCTGATCCAGACGTTCGGTGGCCATGCGATGGCGGCCGGGTTGAGCATCCATCGCACGGCCTTAGCTACGTTCGAGCAGGCATTCCAGGCACAGGTCATGGCAATGGTGGACGCCTCGCTGCTGCACGCCGAATTGCACAGCGACGGCGAATTGGCCGCGCACGAACTCGATCACGTGCATGCCGAAGCGCTGCGTATGGCCGGACCGTGGGGGCAGGGTTTTCCCGAGCCGTTGTTCGATGGTCAGTTCGAGGTGTTGCAGCATCGCGTGCTCAAGGAGCGCCACCTCAAACTGACGCTGCGTTGCGCCGGACGCGCCGAGCCTCTCAATGCCATCCATTTCAACGGCTGGCGCGGCAGCGAACCCGCGCGCTTGGTGCGGCTGGCGTATCGGCTGGTCGCCGACGACTATCGCGGCGGCACGGCGGTGCAATTGATCGTCGAGCATTGCGAGCCCGCGGCAGTCACGCGTTGACCGCGGGCTTTGTGTAGTCGCTAGTTTTAACGCACCTGTCACCCTGCTTCGGAGGGCAATCGCAAAAGCATTCGGATTTCAGGAGGCGAGAATGCAGTCCACTCATTGGTTCCTGAGAACTGAAGGACGCGAGATCTACCTATCCGATGCCACAGAGTCACTGCGGGTTCCCGAACCAATGCGCGATCTGGTGACGACGTGGATGCGCCGTGCTCCGCACGCTGGCTACCTCGCTTCCTGAGCATGTTCTGGGTCCGCCCACAGTGGGGTCTACCCCGAAACCACGAACAGTTCGCTATAGTCCATGACAAGCGCCATCCGTTCTACGACTTGGTCAAGAAAGCGGCCTAGCGGCCCGGTCGACAAGCAACCCGCAGGGGGCGGACATGATCCGAGAAATCTTGATCCATCGCCATAAGAGCTTTCATCCCACTAACGCGCATTCGGTCCAGATCCCTACTAATTCTACTGTGTTACTAAATCCGAATCCGTTGGTACGGTGAGACCCCGCAACACGGGCAGTGTGGGAGGCTTCTGGCGATAAGCCTAGCCAGTCCGAAGGCCAGCGTGGCAATCGAGTTGGGATGGTGACGTTGCATTGGGGCCAGACCCGCGCGGGCGGGCGCTTTTGGATACTGCAGGCATCTTGAATGCGACGGAGTTTTTTTTACTGCGCAGGCGCTCGCGCATCAAGAACCCGTATGCGGCGATGCACAGACTGGCGTGATGGTGAAAACCACGCCAGTTACGCCCTTCATAGTGATGCAGGCCCAACTCCGACTTCAGCTCCTGATAATCGCGTTCAATCCGCCATCGGCCTTGTGCCGTGGCAACCAGTGTCTTGACCGGCGTTTGCTTTGGTCGCGTCGAGAACCAGTAGTGGCGGGGCTCGGACTCTCCCGGCGGCCACTCGATCAGCAGCCACTGCTCGTCATGTGCCTGGCGATTGTGTGCGGCACGAACCCGCACCGCCGCGAACCGCGAACTGAGCGTTGCGTCGCTGCCCTGGCGCCAGCTGACCTGCCGATACGTCCTTGCGGGCAAGCGCTGCGCGACTTCATGTACCGAGATCGGCGCATGTGCGCTATCGCGCATCGGTCGTGTGCGGGGCCGACCGCCCTTAGGGCTGGCTGGCGGCATGGGCGCAGGTTGGTGCGATCCCCACCAGACCTTCGTGTTGCTGCGGACGCCAACCATGTACAGCAGGCCGCGTTCGCTGAGCTGGTCTCGCCAGTGGGTCTCGGTGCCGTAGGCCGCATCGGCTAGCACGACGCCTGCCGCAATCCCTGTCGCCAGCGCGCTGTCGATCTGATCCATGGCCAGCGCTGTCTTGGTCTGAAACACGACCTGATCCGGAACGCCTGCCTTCTTGCGCCGCACAGTGTCCTGAGCCCACTGCTCGGGAAGATACAGCCGATAGCCCACTGGCAGGCTGCCGTGTTCGTTGGCGATCGACAAACTCACGGCAACCTGGCAATTGTCCGTCTTGCCAAGGCGGCCGCAGTACTGGCGTGCAACACCGACCGAATGCACCCCCTTCTTTGAAAATCCCGTGTCGTTCACGATCCAGTGACACGCTGCGCTCTTCCTGCTCAGGGGCGGCAGCACCTGTGCCGCCACCGCCGCCAGCAGCGCTTGATCGCTCCAGTCGGCATCGGCCACCAGATGGTGCATCGATTGATGGGCTGAGCGCACGTTCTGCGGGTGCACCCGCGCGGCCATGGGCTCCACGCTCTTGCGCCCTCCAGGCAGTAGCAACCCCTTCAGGTACCAGTGTGCGGGCTGTTTGCGATCCGCATGGGACAGGGCGGCAGCAACTACTTCCCCGTACTGTTCAAAACGCACTTCCAGTGTCCTATTCAACACAGCTCTCCCGCGCGGCCTGAAGGTCTTCCAATAGTGGCACAAAGGTACGATTATTTGTAACACAGTGGAACTAACAAAACCGCGACTTACGTCTACGGCCTCGATGGGGCAGGAAAGTCCGCCATCGGAGAAGTCGTCGACGGTTTGGCGCGCGCCGATACTGCATTTGCACACTGCCGGATCGAAACAACCTACAACGCGCGCTATCGATACTTGGTCTACAACCACCACTACGTTGAACGCCTGATCGGTCAGCCCATTCAAGGCATTTTCACCGTTGGCGAAGTCGACACCGTCCACCAGAAGCGCATCCAAGAGATTGAATCAAGAAACGGCGAGCTGGACGGTCTGATCGCAAGCGCCACCGAAAGGGTCAGGGTACCCGATGAGATGAGGGATCTTGAGCACGAATGCCATTTGATTCCGCAGGCCGGCGGAGACTGCCTCACTGCCATCAATTTCTATGAAGATGCGCGTGAGTTGCTGGAAGGATCGTTTCTTCCCACAGAAAAGACCGAACGATTCATCCAGCTCCTGGAGTACGCGGACAGCCGCACCGAGATAGCGCTGAAGCACTTCTACAATTATTTGGACACGGCACGTCATTAGCTGTTGCTTACGCTCTTCTGGAGTGTCGGCACGTATTCGTGTAGAAGACCTTTGCTGAGAGCGAGTTAGCTCACTTTTGGCTGTTTTTTACACAAATCCCTGCCTCCCGTGGTTTCGGGGTATAACGCAACATTGCGCCAGCAGAAGCAGTGGTTCAACCTACCAACGAGGGAGCACTTTAATGGGTGACAAGACCGACAAGAACACAATCGCCTGGCTGGCTCAACCGGAGGAACATGATTATCCGGCTGCGCAGTCCTATCTCAATCTGCTGTATGACGACGCCCACTGCGCCAAGCTGGTGCGTACGCTGCACGCGGCACCCATGTCGGCCTTCAAGGCCAAGGACATCCTGCGCGCCAGCGGCCTCTCGCCGCTAGGAATGAGCAATGCACACGTGGAAAGGGACCTCAAAAAAATCCAGTCCGGCACCGCTCTGTCACCGCTGCTGCTAGTGCGCCAGGAAGGCCAGCGCACCGTAGTTGCCGACGGCTACCACCGTTTGTGCGCCGTCTATCGCTTAGACGAGGACGCTTCTATCCCTTGCAAGATCGTGTGAGCCGACCCTCGACCTGGCCCAGCTGCACGGTTGTCAGGCACGTACCCCATCATGTGATTGATGATGGAATGGGCCTCACTGACACCTTGGGTGGCAAGCTGTTGCATATGCTGGTCGATCTTCGTGGCCAGTCGGCGAAATTCGTTCATTCTCATATCCGTCACAAAAGACGCGCTGATTGCCCTTGGACAGCGAGAAGTGTCATCGCCTTCTTATCGAAGGAAACGAAGGTTTCCCCACCAAGCCAATTACCTTCGTAGGCAATGACGCCATCGGCAAAGTCACCGCCTGCGTCGAGCACCAGCAAACCGGCCTCCACGGCGGGTCGGTTCACTTCCACGTTGGCGGCGGCCAGTAGCGCCCGGATCGCGTCGGCCGCGTCAGATTGCTGGAAGCCATAGACGCGCAGTGTTGGCGATGGTCTCCCCACGACCGCGCAGATCGGTCGGCCGCGTTCCAGGTCGCTGACGACCACGCGAGAGTCATGGCCCTTGTGGATCGCGATCTCGTCGATGCCGATGGTACGCGGCGCCGGCGTCCCCGCCCGACGCAGCTGTTCGGCCATGTACAGTTTGGACAAGTCCTTGACCGTACTGTCGTGCAGCCGCTCCAGCTCGGCCACGGCTGTGTGGGTCATGCTCCGGCACAGATTGCCCACATGCAGCGCGAACCGCTCGGTGTAGCGCGGGTTCTTCGCCAGCCAGTCCAGTCGCTCTACGTGCACGCCGCCGCACCCCGGGCAATCGACCCGCCAGCGCTCGAACTCCACGTGCAGCGTCCAGCCGGCCACGCGCAGGTCACGGGCGCGACACAGGCGCTTGTCGTAGCGGCTGCGACACCGATGACCGCAGTTGGAGCACACGGCCGTTTTTTTCGGCGACGCAACGTCACGATCCGCGCCTTCGGGGCGCCGAACACGCCCTTGAGCGTGGACCGGGCAGCGAAGCCAGTGAAGGAAAACAACGGGCTCAGCCGACGGCCCGTCTTCATGCACACCACCGCCTCAACAAGTTCAGTACAGGATGCACCACCTTCTGGGGCGCCGGAAAGGGCTTGTTTCCAATGCTTGACGCAGCGTCAAGGGCCTCAAGGCACCCACACGAATCCGCGATGAGCCAGTTTTTGTTCCTCGCACTTCGCGCCATCTCGATCGTTCCAATCCGCATTGGTCGAGTGCGCGATGTCCTCACCGCTCGCGGGACACGCCGTGACTCCATCCGTGGGGGCTCGATGGCGGCATCCATGCCGCCAACGGTCCCGCAATCGGCGAGGGCACCGCACCAGACAGTTGGCTGGTGGCATGTCGAAGAGCGCGGACAGCGCGTTTCTGCTTGCTGTATTGAACGCTCTACGCGCAAACCAGCTTGACTGGCGCTTCCGCAGACAGAGCATGCATGCACTGTCTGCGCTTCAATCAAGGCGACGACTTGACCTCGGTCACCAAGGTCGGCAACTCCCACGCGCCGCCGGCAGCCACCAGGCGGCACAGGCCCGAGGTGGATGTGGACGTCGGTACGAAACGGCGGCCGTCCCAGGTCCACCTGGCATCGCTGTCGCAATCGCCCAGGCCGCTGCCTTTTTGCGACGACAGCAGGGTGGAACCATCGATGTCGCTTGCCTGTGTGGTCACCAGGGTTGGCATGAAAATGGTGCGCGTGCATTGAGGACCCGGACGCCGGTGCCGACGTTGTACGCGCCCATCCAGCAATCGGTAGAGACCAGCAGCTTGTCGGTGCTGAGCCGGGTGACGGTCAACGGTTCCTGCGCATCGCCGGCTTGCAGCCCGTTGCATTCTTCATCGGCCGGCAAGCTGGCGCGCAAGGCCTGAAACAGCGCGGGCAGTGTGCCGATGCGCGCATCGCCGGCCTGCGCTGCGGGGAGGTTGGCCGCGCGCACTTGCGGCACCGGCACTGCCGGCAGCACTTTGGTTTCGTCATGATCGCCCTTGCGTACCAACATACCGCGTGTGCCCAGCCGGTCCTGAAATGCGTCCATCTTCAGCAGCACTGCCGAGGCGCCGCGGTCGGACAGCGGCCAGCGTTCCCCACCGCCACAATCGTGCTGTTGCCGCGCAGCGCGGCTAGCACTGCGGTGACCTGCGCGGCACTCAGCGGCACGGTGCCGCTGCTGCGGTCCAGCGCCAGCTTGCCCAGAGCGCGTCGATCGATCCGCGGCGTCACGATGCCGGCATCTTGATCTCGTCGTACTGACCAAGCATCAACTCCGCCGTCACTGTCTGCCCAGCGCCGGCCGTGCGGGTCAGCAGCACAGATACCGGCAAGTGCTCGCCTTCATCGGCCTGATATCCGGCGGCGCGGCAGGTGCGGGTGTTGTCGCAGGCGATGGTCCAGTCAAGCCGAACAATGGCCGCAGCCAACGCACGCGCCGGATCACGGACTCATGCAGTGCCAGACAGCCGATCACTGTGGCGGCAATCACCAGTGCCGGTTCCAGCCAGGCGTTCAACTGCAACGGCATCAGCCAGTACAGCATCACGATGATCAGGCTCTGATGCAGGATGTACCAGGGGAACACCGCTTCGGTGCAATACGGCAGCCAGCGGAACGGGTGGTTCAAACGCTGCTTCGCCCAGCCCAGCAGAGTCAGCAGCGCCAGCCAAGTGTAAGCCGCGCGTGCGCCGTGTTCCAGTGTTTCCCATGGCAGGGCGGCCAGCACCTGCGGCAACTGCGCGGGCTGCACGTGCATGCCCAGATAACGAATGACCAGCTCGGTTGCGATGGTCAGCGCCGCGGCTACCAGCGTGAGCCAACGCAGTTGCACGGCCAGCTGCCAGAAGCGCGCGTTGCGTGCCAGCAGATAGCCCGATAAAAAAGAGTGGGAACGATTCGGCATGCATAAACCAGTCGCCGACCAACGCATGGGTCGGTGGATGTCGCGGCATCACCCACATCACGCAGAACGCTTCCCACAGGATCGGCACTACCAGCAGGGCCGGCACCACAACCGAAGACGGAAGCCGCGGCAATGCCGGCAGCCGTAGCAGCTTGCTCAGTGATACCAGCACCATCAAGGCTGCGGTGTAGGGCAGCAGGTACGCCAGATACCACAAGTGATTCCAGGTGATGCCGTGTTTCCAGCCATCGAAACTGCCGGCCGGCCACGGGCGCACCTGCCAGTAACGCAGCAGGAAGCTACCGAAGCCGGTGGCGACCTTGCCGTTGCTCACGCCCTGGCAGTAGGCCTGCACTGCCACCACGACGAACATGCCGAACAGCAACGGCGGCAGCAATCGCCCGCAGCGACGCAACGCGAAGCGCCACGGCGTGGCCTGCGGCCGCGACAAGCCGATCGCGATGCCGGAGATCATGAACAGCAATGGCATCCGCCAGCGATTGAGCACGATCATCGGCCACTGCAACCACTCGGCCGTGTGCACGCTCTTGAGGTGGAAATCCCAGTCGGCTACATAGGCCATGCCCACGTGGTAGAGGATCAGCAGGGCGAAGGTGAAGATGCGCAAGGCATCGATATCGTGGCGGCGCTCGGTCATGGTTGGCGGCTGGTCGAAGAATGCATGCATCCTGCGCTGCGGCCTGCTCAATCGGTGATGTCAGGGGTGGAAACCCCGGCCCGCAGTGACCAGTGGTGCCAACCCAGGGACGAATGGGGGCGGCAGGGAGGGCGGTTTCGCCAGCTAGCGCAGGCCTCTATGATCGGCGCCTGCCAACTGTGGACATGTGCAATGCAATCGACCGGGCCGCGCCCGCCAATCATCCACGACCGGGCCGGCCGCGCCGCCATGCGCTGGGCCGTGGTGATCTGGTCGCTGGTGTTCTACCTGAGTGCACTGGGCAACGTCTGGACCGCCTGGCTTGCCGCGCGCCGCGATGGCCAACCCATCGTGGTGTGGCAGGTGCTGAGTTGGGAACTAAGTAGCGCCACGGCGGCGCTCATGCTGTTGCCGGCCGTGGTGTGGCTCTGCGCACGCTGGCCGCTGCATGCCGATGTCTGGGAACGACGCCTGCCAGCGTATGTGATCGCTGCACTGGGCTGGTGGCTGCTGCATGTCGCCGGCATGGTCGTGCTGCGCCTGCTGGTCTACGCACTGGCCGGCGCGCATTACGATTTCGGTGGCTGGCTGCAGTGGGTGTACGAGCTGTCCAAGGATCTGCGCACCTTTGCGCTGCTGGTGGCGGTACAGCATACGCTAGCCTGGTACGCGCGGCGCCGTCAGGGCGAGGCGCATCTGCTCGCCGCACCTGACGATGGTCCGCCAGTAGAGCCGCTGGAGCGCCCGGAGCGATTTCTGGTGCGCAAGTTGGGACGTGACTTCCTGGTCGCCACCGCCGATATCGAATGGATCCAGGCCGCGGGCAATGACGTCAACCTGCATCTGCGCGGTCACGATTACCCGTTGCGCAGCACCATGGCCGCGATCGAGGCCAAACTGTACCCGGCCGTGTTAGTGCACATCCATCGCAGCTATCTGGTCAATCTGGGCCAAGTGCAGGCGATCGAACCGGTCGATTCCGGCGATGCGCGCGTGCATCTGCGCGACGCCACCGTGCTGCCGTGCAGTCGTAGCCACCTGGCCGGCTTGCGTGCGCATGCGGGGCAGGGCACCGCTGCGCCCAAGATCGACGCACTGGTGGCGTAAGTCGCTGCGACGGCGCCGCCCGGGGTGACCCGCGTCTGGTCCCGAATCCGTCCCAGCCCGCATTGTACTGGTGGATCGCAGTTGCTGAGACACCGATGCGCGATGGTGATTGCTCGCCGAGCCTGCGGTCGAGCACGGCAGCCAGGCACGTGCGCACTAACAGGTGCTGCAGCATGCGCGGCCACAGTTCCGCCGCGTTCCGCCGCCGCCGTCCGCTTGTTAAACTAGCCAGCTTGTTTGCCGGAAGTCCGTCATGATCGAAACCAATCCGATCCGCCAGCGCATCACCGATCTCAACGATCGCGTGCTCTCGCTCAGGGGGTATCTTTGACTACGACGTCAAGAAAGAGCGTCTAGAGGAAGTCAGTCGGGAGCTTGAGAGCCCCGACGTGTGGAACGACGCCGAGCGCGCGCAGGCCTTGGGCCGCGAGCGTTCGATGCTGGAAAAGACCGTGATCGGCATTGCCGATGTGCTGTCGGGCCTGGTCGATGCGGGTGACCTGCTGGAGCTGGCCGAGAGCGAACAGGACGAAGACACTGCATTGGCGGTGATCGCCGATCTGGACAAGTACCAGACCCATGTCGAGAAGCTGGAATTCGAGCGCATGTTCTCCGGCCAGATGGACGGCGCCAATGCGTTCGTCGACATCCAGGCCGGCGCCGGGGGCACCGAGGCGCAGGACTGGGCCGAAATCCTGTTGCGCATGTACCTGCGCTGGGCCGAGTCGCGCGGCTGGAAGACCGAGCTGATGGAAGTGTCCGGCGGCGAAGTCGCGGGCATCAAGTCGGCCACCGTCCGCATCGAAGGCGAGTACGCCTATGGCTGGTTGAAGACCGAGATCGGCGTGCACCGGCTGGTGCGCAAGTCGCCGTTCGACTCCGATAACCGCCGGCACACCAGCTTTACCTCGGTGTTCGTGTCGCCGGAAGTGGACGACAACATCGAGATCGACATCAATCCGGCCGACCTGCGTACCGACGTGTATCGCTCGTCCGGCGCCGGTGGTCAGCACGTCAACAAGACCGAATCGGCGGTACGTATCACGCACATCCCGACCAATACCGTGGTTGCCTGCCAGACCGGCCGCAGCCAGCACCAGAACCGCGACAACGCGATGAAGATGCTGGCGGCCAAGCTGTACGAGCTGGAAGTGCAGAAGCGCAATGTCGAGCGCGATGCGCTGGAAGCGACCAAGTCCGACATCGGCTGGGGCAGCCAGATCCGCAACTACGTGCTCGATCAGAGCCGCATCAAGGATCTGCGAACCGGCATCGAACGCAGCGACACGCAGAAAGTGCTGGACGGCGACCTGGACGAATTCGTCGAGGCCAGCCTGAAGGCCGGTCTCGCAGCGGGCTCCAAACGCCTGGATGCCTGACCGATGCGCCAAGTGGCCGTCGCGACGGCATCCTGGCGCAGCTCCGCAGTGCCCGTGACGCAGCGGTGGTCATGCACTGCGGCTTCCGGTGACACGGATAACGCGTATCTTCGTCACACCGACATTGTAAAAGAGTGCCGGCGCCGCCGGTGCCTCATTCCCCACCGGGCACCCGCCCGACCCACAGCAGATCGATTCCCGCCATGACCGAGCAGATCCCCGCGCCGCAGCCCCCTGCCGACGAGAACAGCCTCATCGCCGAGCGCCGCGCGAAACTGGGCGCGTTGCGCGGCCAGGGCATCGCCTACCCGAACGACTTCGTCCGCGAGCACTTCGCCGGCGACCTGCAGGCCGAGTTCGCCGACGCCGATACCTGGACCCCCGACGCGCTGGAGGCCAGCGGTCGCACGGTCAAGATGGCCGGCCGCCTGATGGCCAAGCGGGTCATGGGCAAGGCCAGCTTTGCGCAGATCCAGGACGAGTCCGGGCGTGTGCAGCTGTTCCTGCAGGGCAATGTGCTCGGCGATGCCTACACCGCGTTCAAGGGCTGGGATGTCGGCGACATCGTGGCGGTGGAGGGCGGGCTCACCCGCACCAAGACCGGCGAACTGTCGGTCAAGGCCAGCGCGTTGCGCCTGCTGACCAAGTCGCTGCGCCCGCTGCCGGACAAGTGGCATGGCCTGTCGGACGTGGAGCAGCGCTACCGCCAGCGTTATGTCGACCTGATCGTGACCCCGGAAGCGCGCGAGGTCTTCATCAAGCGCTCCAAGATCATCCGCGCCATGCGCGCGTGGTTGGATGCGCGCCGCTTCCTGGAAGTGGAAACGCCGATGATGCATTACATCCCCGGCGGCGCCACGGCCAAGCCGTTCACCACCCACCACAACGCGCTGGACCTGGATCTGTACCTGCGCGTGGCGCCGGAGCTGTATCTCAAGCGTCTGGTGGTCGGTGGGCTGGAGCGCGTCTACGAGATCAACCGCAATTTCCGTAACGAGGGCGTGTCGACCCGGCACAACCCCGAGTTCACCATGCTCGAGCTCTACGAGGCCTATGCCACGTACCACGAGATCATGGACCTGACCGAGCAGGTGATCCGCGACACCGCGCAGTCGGTGTTGGGCACCACGCAGGTGAGCTGGGATGGCGCCGACATCGATTTGGCGCCGGCTTTTCGGCGCTGGCGCATGGATGAGGCCGTTCGCCACCATAATCCGGAGATCAGCGCGGCCGATTGCACCGATCGCGATGCGCTGTTGCGCCATTGCGAGCGCCTGAAGATCCGCGTCAAGCCGTCCTACGACTGGGGCAAGCTGCTGCTGGAAATTTTCGAGGCCACCGTCGAACACACGCTGGTGCAGCCGACCTTCATCACCGACCACCCGGTCGAAGTGTCGCCGCTGGCGCGCTCCAGCGACACCGAGCCGGGCTATACCGACCGCTTCGAGCTCTTCATCAATGGCAAGGAGCTGGCCAACGGCTTCTCCGAGCTCAATGACCCCGAGGACCAGGCCGCACGCTTCCAGGCGCAGGTGCAGGCCAAGGACGGCGGTGACGACGAAGCGATGCATTTCGACGCCGACTACATCCGTGCGTTGGAGTACGGCATGGCGCCGACCGGCGGCCTGGGCATCGGTATCGACCGGCTGGTGATGCTGTTGACCGGCAGTACCTCGATCCGCGATGTCCTGCTGTTCCCGTATATGCGTCCGGAAGCCTAATTTTTTTGTGCTGTCGGTGTGCCGACGGCACACTTACTGCATATGCTAGTGCAGAGCCTCGAACAGCGTATTGTTCGGGAGAGTCGGCACAGGCGCCGGCGTCATCGCTTTTCCGTTCTCGAGAATAGAGGAGCAAACGCTATGCAGGATGTTTCAGGACGTCCGGGCGGCGCATTTTCGACGGATACATGGGTAAGCTGTGCGGAAAAGGCGGATATGGGATTGAACATCGTCATTGTCGATGACCAGATGTCTGCGCGGACGATGCTGCGCCATGTCATCGAGGACATCGCGCCGGAGCTCAAGGTTTACGATTTCGGCGATCCGCTCGACGCCTTGGCCTGGTGCGAAGCCGGGCGCGTGGATCTGTTGCTGCTGGACTACCGCATGCCCGGCATGGACGGTCTGGAATTCGCGCGGCGCCTGCGCCGGCTGCCCAGCCACCGCGATATTCCGATCATCCTGATCACCATCGTCGGCGATGAACCGATTCGTCAGGCGGCGCTGGAAGCGGGTGTGATCGACTTCCTCGTCAAGCCCATCCGCCCGCGCGAGCTCCGCGCGCGCTGCTCCAACTTGCTGCAGCTGCGCCAGCAGAGCGAAAGCGTCAAGCAACGCGCGTTGTCGCTGGAGCAGCGCTTGCTGGCCAGCATGAACGAGGTCGAAGAACGCGAGCGCGAAACCTTGTCGCGGTTGGCGCGCGCGATCGAATACCGCGACGCTGGCACCAGTGCGTTTCTCGAACGCATGTCTCATGTGGCGGGCCTGATTGCCGAGCAACTGGGGTTGTCGGAAGAAGAGGTGCGCATCATCGAGATGGCCGCACCGCTGCACGACATGGGCAAGATCGCCATTCCCGATTCGGTGTTGCTCAAGCCGGGCAAGCTCACTGACGACGAGATGAGCGTGATGAAACGCCATCCGCGTATCGGCTACGAGTTGCTCAGCGGTAGCCAGAACCGTTTCATCCAGGTGGGCGCGCTGATCGCGCTGCGCCATCACGAGCGTTATGACGGCACCGGTTATCCGGATGGCCTGGTCGGTGAGGCGATTCCGCTGGAAGCGCGCATCGTCGCAGTGGCCGACGTGTTCGACGCCCTGTTGTCGCCGCGCCCCTACAAAGAAGCCTGGACCGTGGACGCCGCGCTGGCCTACCTGTATGCCCAACGCGGCCGTCTGTTCGACCCGCGCTGCGTGGATGCGCTGTTGCGTGGCCGTGCGCAGCTGGAGCAGATCTGTGGCGAGTTCTCCACCGCATCGGCGCGACCCGGGGTGTGAGGTGAGGGCGGCGCCTGGTCAGCTGCGTGATCGCCCCATCCGGCGACCCTGCAGCGAGCATGGTCAGGCGTGCGTCGCGCTGCTCTGGAGCGCGATCGGCACCGCGCCGCGTTTCGGCAGTGAGGCTGTGCACATCTTGGTCATTGCCACGCTCAGCTTGGGTGCAATGTTGGCGTGGCAAGGTCATTATGGGGCATCGATTGCACGGCTGGGCGCGTTGACCTGCAGTCCTGTGACGTTGGTGCGTACGCTGCACGAGCCAGCCCAAGCATTATCCGGCCCGCGTTTGCTGCGGGTATCGGCGCTGCGCTGCAGCCACGGAAGGATCCCAACCCATTGACGCGAGAGTGCGTCTGAGGCGTCTATGAAGTCTCCACTGACATGGTTGAAACAACGTCTGTCAGGCCGGCCGGATACGGAACACGCGCAAAACCTGATCCGTATCATCATCACCACGTTGTTCATCTCCTACCTGGGTTGGCGCTACCACAACACCCACGGCGACACCTTGATGGCCACTTGGTTGATCCTGGTTGGCGAACTGGTGGTATCGCTGGCGCTCATGGTGGCGATCCTGCTACGGCCGCAGGTGTCGCACAGGCGGCGTCTGATCGCCATGCTGCTCGACTACACCTGCACCGGCGCGATCATGGCCATTCAGGGCGAACCGGCATCGCCGTTGTACGCGGTGTGCATGTGGGTGACCATCGGCAATGGCTTGCGCTACGGCAGCAACTATCTACGTGCCGCCACGGCGATGGCCAGCCTGAGTGTTCTCAGTGCCATCCTGATTTCGCCTTATTGGAAAGCCAATCCCTATTTGAGTTGGGGCTTGCTGCTGGGCTTGATTGCGGTGCCGCTGTACTTCGATTCGTTGTTGCGTGCGATGACGCGCGCGGTACGCGAAGCGCGGCATGCCAACCAGGCCAAGAGCCGTTTCCTGGCCAATATGAGTCACGAATTCCGCACCCCGTTGAATGGCTTGTCGGGCATGACCGAAGTGCTGGCCACCACGCGTCTGGATGTAGAGCAGAAGGAATGCCTGAATACCATCCAGGCCTCGGCGCGCAGTCTGCTGTCGCTGGTGGAAGAGGTGCTGGATATTTCCGCGATCGAGGCGGGCAAGATCCGTATCGATCGCCGCGATTTCTCGCTGCGCGACCTTATTGGCTCGGTCAACATGATCCTGCAGCCGCAGGCCAAGACGCGCGGACTGGATTACGGCACCGAGGTCGCCACCGACGTACCGGACCTGCTCAAGGGCGACACCGGCCATCTACGCCAGGTGTTGCTCAACTTATTGGGCAATGCGGTCAAGTTCACTGATCACGGGCATGTGCTGCTGCGGGTCGCGCGGCTCGCCGGCAATGGTGCCGACACGGTGCGGCTGCGTTTCGATGTCGAGGACAGCGGTATCGGCGTGCCGATGGACATGCGTCCGCGCATGTTCGAGGCGTTCGAGCAGGCGGACATGGGGTTGTCGCGCCGCTATGAAGGCACTGGCCTGGGTACCACGATCGCCAAGGGGCTGATCGAGGCCATGGGCGGCGCAATTGGCTATACCCCCAATCGCCCAAGCGGCAGCGTGTTCTGGTTCGAGTTGCAGCTGGAGATTGGCATCCTGGAGAAGGCTGCGCCGACGCGCACGCCGGTCGGCGTGCTGGAGACGCCCGACGAACTGGAACCCTCCAACGTCATTGCCTTCTCCAACCCGTTTCTGCGTCATCGCGCGCGCGTGCGCAGCATGCGCATGCTGGTGGCCGATGACCATGAAGCCAATCGTATGGTGTTGCAGCGATTGCTGGAGAAGGCCGGGCACAGGGTGATGTGCGTCAACGGTGCCGAGCAGGTATTGGACGCGATGGCCGACGAGGATTTCGATGCGGTGATTGTGGATCTCCACATGCCGGGCATGAGTGGACTGGACATGCTCAAGCAACTGCGCGTGATGCAAGCCAGCGGGATGCGCTACACCCCGGTGGTGGTGCTCAGCGCCGATGTCACACCCGAGGCGATCCGCGCGTGCGAGCAGGCCGGTGCCCGTGCGTTTCTGGCCAAGCCCGTGGTGGCTGCCAAGTTGCTCGACACGGTGGCTGAGCTTGCGGTCAGCACCCGTCCACTGGCGACGCAGGCTCCGGTCGTGCAGGCACCGACCAGTTTCGAAGGCGTTCTCGACGCCAGCGTGCTGGACGAACTTGCCGCGTTGGGCATGGGGGAAGAATTCGAACGTCAGTTCATTCGGCAATGTCTGGATGATGCACACAATTGTGTCGGTGCGATCGAGCGCGATGGCAGCCGCTCGGATTGGGAGCAGCTACGCGAAGGCGCCCACGCATTGCGTGGCGTTGCCAGCAATCTGGGGCTGGCCCAGCTGGCCAGCAGTGGCGGCGAGCTGATGCGCATGGCCGATTGGCAGCTACAGGCCGAATGGCGGCAGCTGCTGTCGGCGCTACGCGAGCAGCTACAGACCGGAAGGGAGGTACTCGACGCACGCCTGCAAGGCGTCAAAGACGACGAACGCTCCCCCCGGAGCAGCGAATAGCCCGCCGCACATCAGCCGGCGTCAAGCCCGGAGCGACGCGATTGCGCGCGGACCAGGCGATCCATGGTGCGCAACGACTTCTCGCCTAACTGCATCGCCGTATCGACCCAGATTTCGGTGATGCGCATCATCTCGTCCAATGGTACTGCGGTGGTCATTTCGCGCACCTGCTGCATCGCCGCCCAGGCATGCGGCGTGCGCTTGCTTTCGCGGATCACCTGTTCGACTGCGGCCACGCCCTGGCCGCGCGGCACCACGCGATCAACCAGACCCATGCCAAGCAACTGCTCGGCGGAGTACAGATTGCCTTCAAGCATGATCTTTTGCGCCAGTTGCGCACTGACGCGCTGGCACATGAAAGAGTAGGCGCCCATCCCCGGAAACAGGTCGAACAGCACTTCGGGCAAGCCCATCATCACGCCTTCCTCGGCGATGATGGTGTGGCAGCTCAATGCAGCTTCAAATCCGCCGCCAAGCGCATTGCCCTGCACCAGGGCAATGCTGTGCGCACGTGCGCCGAGTCCGACATGGAAGGCATGTACACCGCGCACACAGCGTTGGGCGTAATCAAGCAGTCGAACTCGGTCGCCTTCGCGAATGAGTCGGCAAAACAAGGCCAGGTCGCCGCCCAGGTTGAACACGTCACTGTCGGACGCCAACACCACGTGCGGTGCCAGCACGCCTGCGTCGGTCAGGCGCTGCCCCAGGTTGGTCTGATAGCGGGTGATGTCGTCGACTAGGCGCGTCGAGAAGCAGGCGCGCCCCGGGTTGACTGAAAGATCGGCATGCATATGGATCCAGTACACCTCACGCTGCGGTTCTTCAATGATGCGTAGGGTTGAGTCAATATTGGTGCGAATGAAGGGTTGAACTGCAGACATGTTGGTTCTCCGTGATGACCGTCCGGCCGGCCGCCTTTCGGACGGACATAAGATTGAACGCGTGAGCGTGCGCCGACGTCGAATTCTATGCGTGTAAAAGCAAACGCCCGCAATGCCTTGTCGCATTGCGGGCGTCGTCGGAGACTGAACGTCTTTGGTCTTCGGTATAACCAGTATTACGTTTTCGGCGCGTCCCGCAATTCACGGCGCAGGATCTTGCCCACATTGGTCTTGGGCAATTCCTTCCGAAATTCGATCACGCGCGGCTGCTTGTAGCCGGTGAGGTTGGCGCGGCAATGCGCCTTCACATCGTCGGCGGTCAGGGCAGGGTCCTTCTTCACGATGACCGCCTTGACGATCTCGCCGGACTTTTCGTCCGGCATGCCGACCGCTGCCACTTCCAGCACGCCGGGCATGGTGGCGATCACGTCTTCGATCTCGTTCGGATAGACGTTGAAGCCGGACACCAGAATCATGTCCTTTTTGCGATCGACGATGTAGACGAAGCCTTGCTCGTCCATGCGGGCGATGTCGCCAGTGTGCAGCCAGCCTTCGGCATCCATCACCTTGGCGGTCTCGTCGGCCTTCTTCCAATAGCCCTTCATCACCTGCGGGCCCTTGATGCACAACTCGCCGATCTCGCCGATCGCCAACGCCGTGCCGGCGTCGTCCTTGATGCAGGCATCGGTGGACGGAATCGGCAGGCCGATCGAGCCGTTGTAGTCCTTTAGGGTCATCGGGTTGATGCAGGCGGCCGGTGAGGTTTCGGTCAGGCCGTACGCCTCGACCAGGGTCAGGCCGGTGACCTTCTTCCAGCGTTCGGCGACCGAGCGCTGCACGGCCATGCCGCCGCCCAGGGTCATCTTGAGTGAGGAAAAATCGATCTGATCGAAACCGGGTGTATTGAGCAGGCCGTTGAACAGCGTGTTGACGCCAGTGAACGCGGTGAAGCGGGTCTTTTTCAGCTCCTTGACGAAGCCGGGCATGTCGCGCGGGTTGCTGATCAGGTGATTGCAGCCGCCAACCTTCATGAAGACCAGGCCATTGGCCGTCAATGCGAAGATGTGGTACAGCGGCAGCGCAGTGATGACCACTTCCTGGCCTTCCAACAGCTGGCCGGTGCCACCGACCCACTGGTGCGCCTGCTGCATATTGGCGACCAGATTGCGGTGAGTCAGCATCGCGCCCTTGGCCACGCCGGTGGTGCCGCCGGTGTACTGCAGGAACGCGATGTCGTCGGGCTCGATCTGCAGCGTCGGCATGCTGTGCTTGCGGCCCTGCGCCAGCGCCTCGCGGAAGCGGATCGCACCGTTGATGCGGTAGTCCGGCACCAACTTCTTGACGTAATTGACGACGAAGTTGACCACCGCCGCCTTCGGAAAGCCCAGCATGTCGCCCAGACCGGTGGTGATGACTTGCTTGACGGGCGTGTCGGCAATGACCTGCTGCACGTTGGTACCGAAATTGTCGATGACCACCAGCACGCTTGCGCCGGAGTCGATCAACTGATGCTTGAGTTCGCGCGGGGTATACAGCGGATTGACGTTGACCACGGTCAGGCCGGCACGCAGGACGCCGAAGGTTGCGATTGGATACTGCAGGCAATTGGGCATCATCAAGGCGACGCGGTCGCCCTTCTTCAACTGCAGTTCGCCAAGCAGGTAAGCAGCGAATTGCTCGACCAGCTGATCCGCTTCGCGGTAGGTGATGGTCTTGCCGAAGCTGTGATACGCAGGCCTGTCGGCAAAGCGTTTTACCGACGTGGCGAACACCTCGGCCACCGTGCGGAATTGCTCAAGATCGATGTCGGCGGCAACGCCGGCTGGATAACTTTGCAACCAAGGACGTGCCTGATTCATCTGCCCCCCTCCAGGGTGTTCTCGACGCGCCGCAGTGTGTTTTACGGCATTACGACAACTGGCAGCATACCGTCATGGATGGAAAACGCGAAGCGTGATGCAGATCAGCATTCAAGCGTGGTCGCCTGTGGTGTGGGTAGGGTTTTGCATGCCGGCATTGCTCGGGTGCACGCGTGCCGCGCCGGAATAACGTCTGCGCGTAACGCTGGAGCAGATGCATCAAGCCATCCAGGCAGCTGAGCTTGGCGATGGCACCGATAGCCGAGGACGTTATCGGCGAAAACGGGCTGGACGCTCCAGTGTTGCGGCGCTTGATGCAGGTGCAGATGCTGGGCAAGCAACAGATCGGCGTGACCCTGGGGCCGGTCGAGGTAGCGCTACGCGGCGACACTGCCACGGTGCGCTTTACGGCGCTGTTGACCCGCGGTAGCGGCCGCTGTGTGCCCGATCAGGCGCGGACCTACCAAGTCATCACCGGTTGGCGTAAGACAACACCAACGGCGGGGAGGCCAAGTCATTCGGTTTGATGTCCGGATGCACGCGCTCTTTGCTCACCGCGGCGTGATCGCCCTTTTCACGAGACCGGAAACGCCACTCCCGCCACGCGGCGGGAGTGCGTTGCATGGGTGGAGCGCAATGCGCGCTGTGGTCAGGCTGGCTTGCGCGCAGCCAGTTGACGCAGCACGTACTGCAGCAGACCACCGTGCTTGAAGTACTCCACTTCCTTCGGCGTCAGCAGCAGCACCTTGACCTGGAACTGTTTGACGCTGCCATCGGACTTTTTGGCATCCACCGTGGCACGGCGGCTGGCGCCGTCCTGCAGGCCGGTGATGTCCAGCACTTCCGAGCCATCCAGGCCAAGGCTTTGCGCGTTCTCGTTGTTCAGGAACTGCAGCGGCAGTACGCCCATGCCGACCAGGTTGGAACGGTGGATGCGCTCGAAGCTCTCGGCGATCACGGCCTTGACGCCGAGCAGGTTGGTGCCCTTGGCCGCCCAGTCGCGCGAGGAGCCGGTGCCGTATTCCTTGCCCGCCAGCACCACCAGCGGCACGCCGTCGGACTTGTACTTCATGGCGGCATCGTAGATCGCCAGCTTTTCCGGCTGGCCGCCGTCGGCCGGGTAGTACAGCGTGTTGCCGCCTTCTTCGCCGCCGAACATCAGGTTCTTGATGCGGATGTTGGCGAACGTGCCGCGTACCATCACATCGTCGTTGCCGCGGCGGCTGCCGTAGCTGTTGAAGTCGGCCGGTTGCACGCCGCGTTCCTGCAAGAAACGGCCTGCCGGCGAGTCCTTTTTGATGTTGCCGGCAGGCGAGATGTGGTCGGTGGTGATCGAGTCGCCGAACAGGCCCATGATGCGCGCACCGTGCACGTCGTCCACATGGCCCACCTGCATGGTCATGCCGTCGAAGTAGGGCGGGTTCTTGATGTAGGTCGAGGCGGCGTCCCACTCGTACAGCGCGCCGTCGGGCGAGGCGATGGTGTTCCAGCGCGTGTCGCCCTTGAACACGTCGGCGTAGTTCTGCTTGAACATCTGCGGGCCGACGGTGGCGGCGATGGTGTCGCCGATTTCCTTGTTGCTCGGCCAGATGTCGCGCAGATAGACCGGCTGCCCGTCGCTACCGGTGCCCAGCGGCTCGGTGGTGAGGTCGATATCGGTGGTGCCGGCGATGGCGTAGGCCACCACCAGCGGCGGCGAGGCCAGGTAATTCATTTTGACTTCGGGATGTACGCGGCCTTCGAAGTTGCGGTTGCCCGACAGCACCGAGGTCACCACCAGATCGTCCTTGGCAATCGCCGCAGACACGTCGTCCGGCAGCGGGCCGGAGTTGCCGATGCAGGTGGTGCAGCCGTAGCCGACCACGTAGAAACCCAGTTTTTCCAGGTCGGCGAGCACGCCGGCCTTGCTCAGGTAATCGGTGACCACGCGCGAGCCCGGCCCGAGCGAGGTCTTCACCCATGGCTGCGCTTTCAGACCCTTGGCTGCCGCATGACGCGCAAGCAGGCCGGCACCCAACATCACTGCCGGGTTGGAGGTGTTGGTGCACGACGTGATTGCGGCGATGACCACCGAGCCATCGCGCAGCTGCCAACCGGCGCCGCTGGCACTGGCGCTTTCTGCCTGGGACGCCTTGGCGCCCACCGTAGTGCCGCCGCCGCCTTCGTTCTTCAGGCGGTCTTCCTGCGTGAGGTCGGTGAGCTTCTTGCTGCGTGCGTCGGCAAACGGCTTGAGGCTTTCGCGGTAGTTGGACTGCATGTCTTCCAGCAGCACGCGGTCCTGCGGGCGCTTGGGGCCGGCCAGCGACGGCTTGACCTCGGCCATGTCCAGTTCCAGCGTGGCGCTGTACTGCGCCGGCGGGGTGTTGGCGTCGTGCCACAGGCCTTGCGCCTTGGCATAGGCCTCGACCAGCGCAATCTGCTCCTCGCTGCGGCCGGACAGGCGCAGGTAGGTCAGCGATTCTGCGTCGACTGGGAAGATGCCGCAGGTGGCGCCGTATTCGGGAGCCATATTGCCGATGGTGGCGCGGTCGGCCAGCGGCAGGTGCTGTAGGCCGTCGCCATGGAACTCGACGAACTTGCCGACCACGCCGGCCTTGCGCAGCATCTGGGTGACGGTGAGCACCAGATCGGTGGCGGTGGCGCCTTCGGGTAGCTTGCCGCTGAGCTTGAAGCCGACCACCTGCGGAATCAGCATCGAGGAGGGCTGGCCCAGCATCGCGGCCTCGGCCTCGATGCCGCCCACGCCCCAACCCAGCACGCCGATGCCATTGATCATGGTGGTGTGGCTGTCGGTGCCGAACACGGTGTCGGGGTAGGCGAGCAAGGTGCCGTCCTTGTCCGCGCTCATCACCACGCGCGCCAGGTTTTCCAGGTTCACCTGATGCACGATGCCGGTGTTGGGCGGCACCACCTTGAAGTTCTCGAACGCCTTCTGGCCCCAGCGCAGAAAGCCGTAGCGTTCCTGATTGCGCTGAAATTCGATCTTGCCGTTGAGGTCGAGCGCGTCGGGCTTGCCGAACACGTCCACCTGCACCGAATGGTCGATGACCAGTTCGGAAGGAATCTGCGGGTTGATCTGGTCGGCGTTGCCGCCGAGTGTGACTACCGCGTCGCGCATCGCGGCCAGGTCGACCACGCAGGGCACGCCGGTAAAGTCCTGCAGCACCACGCGCGCCGGCATGAAGGCGATTTCGATATCGGGCTCGGCCTTCGGGTCCCACCTGGCGACCGCTTCGATGTGGTCCCTGCCGACGGTGACACCGCCGTCCTCATGCCGGAGCAGGTTCTCCAGCAGGATCTTCATCGAATAGGGCAGGTGGCCGATGTCGAAGCGTTCGCCCAGCTTCGGCAGGCTGTAGTAGGCGTAGCGCTTGCCGTGGACCTCAAGCGAGGTGCGAGTGGAAAAGGAATCGCTCATGCGTCACTCCTATGGCGTCGAAGGCTTTAGGGAGACCTACATTCTGAGCGGTTCAGTGTGTACGTACGGTGTGTTCAGGCCAATCTGAGAACTTGAGTAGGACGGTATAAGTACGTATCATTCGTGCATACTTTCTGGAGCGTGCTCATGGAAGCCACCGTTGCCGAACGCGGACAGATCACGCTGCCAAAAGCCGTGCGCGATGCTCTGGGTCTGACCAAGGGCACCACTCTCAAGATCGAACTCGATGGTGGCCGCATCATCTTGCGTAAAGATGTCAGCGAGGCGCTACGCAAGGTGCGCGGCAAGTTCAAGCTCGTCGATGGCCTGACCAGCACCGATGCCGCCATGCGCGTCATCCGTGGCCGCGCCCCCGGAGACCCGTTCGACCCATGATCGCTCTGGATTCCTCGGTGCTGCTGGACATCCTGATCGGCGACCCGGTCTACGGCGAAGTGTCGGAAATCTGCATCGGCGACGCCCTGGCGCGCGACGAGGTCGTGGTTTGCGACGCCGTGGTGGCCGAAGTGCTGGCCATGCTCGACACCCAGGTCGACCTGATGGAAACCCTGGCCTCGATCGGCGTGCGCTACGAGGCCACCCAGGAAGCGGCGGCGGTGCGCGCCGGTCATATGAACAAGCGCTTCCGCGCACGCGGCGGCAAGCGCGAGCGGGTGGTGGCGGATTTTTTGATCGGCGCCCACGCAATGCTCCAGTGCGATGGGTTGATCACCCGCGACGAGGGCTTCTTCCGCGATTACTTCAAGGGCTTGAAGATTACCGTTCCCAAGCCCGTTGCCTGATCCACGCCTTCTGATCCACGTCTGACGTTTTTACACATTCACTGCTGTCCTTTTGGAGAACCCGCATGTTGGAAGCCTATCGCCACAACGTTGCAGAGCGCGCCGCGCTCGGTATCCCGCCGCTGCCGCTGACCGCGCAGCAGACCGCCGAGGTCATCGAGCTGTTGAAGGCTCCGCCGGCTGGCGAAGAAGAATTCCTGGTCGAGCTGCTCAGCCAGCGCGTGCCGGCCGGCGTGGATGACGCCGCTAAGGTCAAGGCTTCATACCTGGCCGCCGTGGCCTTCGGCACCGAAAAGACTGCACTGATCAGCCCGACGCGTGCGACTGAGCTGCTCGGCACCATGCTGGGCGGCTACAACATCCAGCCGCTGATCGACCTGCTGGACAACGCCGAGCTGGGCGCCACCGCCGCCGAAGCGCTCAAGCACACTTTGCTGGTGTTCGATGCGTTCCACGACGTGCAGGAAAAGGCCGAAGCCGGTAACGCGCACGCCACGTCCGTGCTGCAGAGCTGGGCCGATGCCGAGTGGTTCACCAGCAAGCCGCAAGTGCCGCAGAGCCTGACCGTCACCGTGTTCAAGGTGCCGGGCGAAACCAACACCGACGACCTGTCGCCGGCTCCGGATGCCACCACCCGCCCGGACATCCCGCTGCACGCGCTGGCGATGCTGAAGAACAAGCGCGATGGCGCGGCGTTCGAGCCGGAAGAAGACGGCAAGCGCGGCCCGATCCAGGCCATTGCCGATCTCAAGGACAAGGGCCATCTGGTCGCGTATGTGGGCGACGTGGTCGGTACCGGTTCCTCGCGCAAGTCGGCCACCAACTCGGTGCTGTGGTGGACCGGAGAAGATATTCCGTACATCCCGAACAAGCGCTTCGGCGGTGTGTGCCTGGGTAGCAAGATCGCGCCGATCTTCTACAACACCATGGAAGACGCTGGCGCCTTGCCGATCGAGCTGGACGTGTCGCAGATGGAGCACGGCGATGTGGTCGAACTGCGTCCTTACGACGGCAAGGCATTGAAGAACGGGCAGGTGATTGCCGAGTTCGCGATGAAGTCGGACGTGCTGTTCGACGAAGTGCGTGCCGGTGGCCGCATTCCGCTGATCGTCGGCCGTGGCCTCACCGCCAAGGCGCGCGAATTCCTCGGCCTGCCGGCCTCGGACCTGTTCCGTCTGCCGATGGACCCGCCGGACACCGGCAAGGGTTTCTCGCTGGCGCAGAAGATGGTCGGCCGCGCCTGCGGTCTGCCGGAAGGCCAGGGCATGCGCCCGGGCACCTATTGCGAGCCGAAGATGACCTCGGTGGGGTCGCAGGACACCACCGGGCCGATGACCCGCGACGAGCTGAAGGACCTGGCCTGCCTGGGCTTCTCGGCCGACCTGGTGATGCAGTCGTTCTGCCACACCGCGGCCTACCCGAAGCCGGTCGACGTCAAGACCCACCACACCTTGCCGGAGTTCATCTCCACCCGCGGCGGCATCTCGCTGCGTCCGGGCGATGGCGTGATCCACAGCTGGCTCAATCGCATGCTGCTGCCCGACACCGTCGGCACCGGCGGCGACTCGCATACGCGCTTCCCGATCGGTATTTCGTTCCCGGCTGGCTCCGGCCTGGTGGCGTTTGCTGCGGCCACCGGGGTGATGCCGCTGGACATGCCGGAGAGCGTGCTGGTGCGCTTCAAGGGTGAAATGCAGCCGGGCATGACCTTGCGCGACCTGGTCAACGCGATCCCGCTGTACGCGATCAAGGACGGCCTGCTGACCGTGGCCAAGCAGGGCAAGAAGAACATCTTCTCCGGCCGCATCCTGGAAATCGAAGGGCTGCCGAACCTGAAGGTGGAGCAGGCGTTCGAATTGTCCGATGCCTCGGCCGAGCGTTCGGCGGCCGGCTGCACCGTGCACCTGGACAAGGCGCCGATCATCGAATACCTGACCAGCAACATCACCCTGCTGCGCTGGATGATTGCCGAAGGCTACGCCGATGCACGCACCCTGGGCCGCCGTATCAAGAAGATGGAAGAGTGGCTGGCCAACCCGCAGCTGCTGCAGCCCGATGCCGACGCCGAGTATGCCGCCGTCATCGAGATCGACCTGGCCGATATCCATGAGCCGATCGTGGCGTGCCCGAACGATCCGGACGACGTCAAGACACTGTCCGAGGTTGCCGGTGCGGCCATCGACGAGGTGTTCATCGGTTCGTGCATGACCAACATCGGTCACTTCCGTGCCGCGGCCAAGCTGCTGGAAGGCAAGCGCGATATCCCGACCCGTCTGTGGGTGGCGCCGCCGACCAAGATGGACGCCTCCGAGCTGACCAAGGAAGGCCACTACGGCACCTTCGGCGCGGCTGGTGCGCGCATGGAAATGCCGGGCTGCTCGCTGTGCATGGGCAACCAGGCACAGGCACGCGAGGGCGCCACGGTGTTCTCCACCTCCACGCGTAATTTCCCGAACCGCCTGGGCCGCAACACCAACGTGTACCTGGGCTCGGCGGAACTGGCGGCAATCTGCTCGCGCCTGGGCCGCATCCCGACCAAGGACGAGTACATGGCCGATGTGGGCGTGATCAAGACCAGTGGCGAGCAGATCTACCGCTACATGAACTTCGATCAGATCCAGGAGTATCAGGACGTGGCGGACACCGTCGCGGCCTGATTTCAGCCGCTGGTCTGTGTTGTCCCGAAATGCCCGGCACTGCCGGGCATTTCGCTTTCCGGGCAATGGCTTCGTGTTATCGTCACGAAGCCGGTCGTCAAGCAACCTTTGAACAACGCGTGGCGTTGCGAGCGAACCTGGGATTTCGCTTGATCGCAGTGGTCGCGCACGCTAAAAATCAATGACTTGCGAGTTGTGAAGACTGCCCCGGTCTACTGATCGGAAGCGGGCGAAACAGTAGTTCAGAGGTTCCTTAAAGCAAATACCAGCTGACTGAATTGCCGCATTGCAACAAAAATCTGAAGTCTGCGGGTCTAGAGTCCGGCTGGTCTACCACTCCACGTTTGATGCCAATGCCTATTTGCACAATTTCCGCTCAGACGCTGCATTACACGAAACGCGGTGACGGCTTCCCGGTATTGCTTGGCCATAGTTACCTTTGGGACGCGGCGATGTGGGAGCCGCAGATCCAGGCGCTGTCGCAGCATTACCAGGTGATCGTTCCCGAGCTGTGGGGGCATGGGCAATCAGACCCCTTGCCGGCGGGCACGCAGACCGTGGGGGATCTCGCCGATCAGATGCTTGCGCTGATGGATGCGCTGGAGCTGCCGCAATGCGCGGTGGTGGGTCTGTCGGTGGGTGGCATGTGGGGCGCGGAATTGGCCATGCGCGCGCCGGAGCGCGTACGCAGCCTGGTGTTGATGGACACCTTCATGGGTGCCGAATCGCAGGCGGCACGCACGCGCTACTTCGCGTTGCTCGATGCGATCGATGCGGCGGGGGAGGTGACTGCCGACTTGGTCGAAGCGATCGTGCCGCTTTTTTTCCGTGCCGATATAGATCTGCAGTCTGCGTTGCCGGCGGCGTTCGCGCAGCGTCTGGCGGCGCTATCGCCCGAGCAGTTGCGCGCTTCGATCGTGCCGCTAGGGCGGCTGATCTTCGGACGCGACGATCGGCTCGAAACGCTGGCTGCGCTCAACCCTGCCAACACGTTCCTGCTGGGTGGCGAATACGACGTTCCGCGCCCGCCGGAAGAGTTGTGGATGATGGCCGAGGTCATCGGCTGCGATTACGAGCTGGTGCCTGATGCCGGGCATATCGCATCGCTGGAAAACCCGGCGTTCGTGAACGCGCAGCTGTTGGGATGGTTGCAGCGCACGTTGCAGTGAGGCCGAGTGTTGGCATGACTGCTGAAGGCCGCGCGTGATCGCTTTGCCAGCGGTTGGAACGTGCGCAACCAGTTGAGGCAAAGTTCGGTTGGTCGTGTCTGCGGTGTCCTCATCGCTCGTGGGACACGCCGCTGACCCGTCCATGGCAGCTCGATGGCGGCTGCATGCCGCCAACGGTCCCGCAATCGGCAAGGGCACCGTGCCAGATCGTTGGCTGGTTGTTTGTTGAGAACGCGGGTACAGCGTCGCCCAGTTTGCTGATCGCTTCTGTGCAACTTTACGCACCGACCAGCCCGACTGGTCCTGGCCTGCCCAGCGTCGCGGGACCCTTGGCGGCATGGATGCAGCCAAGGTGCGTGCATGGACGTACTTGCAGCGTGTCTCGCGATGGTGGGCGGGCAAGGGCCCTGCAGCAGACGCTAGGAGCGGCTAACAACACGACTGCGCAGCCGCTGTCAGGCGCGCGCGGCCGGTGCTCGGAATCGGCATGGACCGCGCGTCCACTGCGGTTGTGAGCGCGCCGTCCGCGTCCACCTGAGAGCGGCTCGCTACGTGTTGTTAGCCGCTCTGGGAACGCGAGTGCGCAGCATCCATGCCGCAATCGCGTTGCATGAGGATTCCGAGCACCGGCCGCGCAGTCGTTTTGTTGTACGCGCTAAGGCTGCGCGCCCAACCAAGCTTCCAGCGCTGCGGCCGGCAGCGGTCGCGAGAACAGGTAGCCTTGTAAGACCTCGCAGCCCAGGTCGGCGAGAAACAGGCGTTGTGCTTCGTTTTCCACGCCTTCGGCGACCACGTGCTTGCGCAGGTGCTCGCCGATGCGCAGCACCGAGGTGATGAGTGCACGCGCGTCTTCGCTGTGTTCGATATCGCGGACGAAGCTCATGTCCAGCTTGAGTTCGTCGATCGGCAAGCGATGCAAATGGCTAAGACTGGAATAGCCGGTGCCGAAATCGTCCAGCGACAGCGAGATACCGGCTTCGCGAATGGCGTGCAGGTTTTCCAGCACGCCCGGTTGCCCGGACAGCATCACGCTTTCGGTCAGTTCCAGGGTCAGGTCGGAGGGCTTTACGCCCATGTCGGCGATAAGTTGGAGCAAATCCGACAGCATGCGTGGACTTTCGAAACCGCTTGCCGACAGATTCACCGAGACACGTGCCACCGGCACGCCACGCTGGCGCCAGTCGGCGACCTGCTGGCAGGCGCTGCGCAGTACCCACGCATTGATCTGCGGCATCATGCCTTGCTCTTCGGCCACCTGTAAGAATTGTGCCGGCGACACCGCGCCCAATTGCGGATGATTCCAGCGCAGTAGCGCTTCCACGCCATACAGCGTGTGCGGCGCGGCGCTGTGTATTTGCGGCTGGTAATGTAGTTGCAGCTGATCGCGGCCGATGGCCTGGCGCAGCTCCGCTTCCAGCGCAACGCGTTCTTGCGCCATGCGGTTCATGTCGGCGCTGAAGAAGCGGAAACGCCCGCCGCCTTCCTTCTTGGCGCGATTCATCGCCAGATCGGCGTGGCGCAACAGGATGTTGATCTCGCGGCCGTCCTCCGGAAACATCGCCACGCCGATACTGGCCGAGGGATGCACGGTCATATGGCCAACCGGCAACGGGTTGGCGATGCTGACCAACACACGCTCGGCGACGGCACTGGCCTGTTCTGCGCTGCATTGCGGCAGCGCAAGCGCGAATTCGTCGCCTGACAGGCGCGCCAGCATCGCTGTGGCAGTGAGTTGATCGTTGATGCGTAGGGCGATATCGCGCAACAGACCGTCGCCTGCGGCATGACCCTGGCTATCGTTGATGAGTTTGAAACGATCGATGTTGATGAACACCAACGCTGCCGGTTCGCCGGCGTATTCGGCCTGCGTCAGCGCCTGCTCGGCACGCGCGCTGAACATGATGCGATTCGGCAAACCGGTGAGCGTGTCGTAGAACGCCAGTTGATGCACGCGCTGGCGGATCTGCTCGCGCTCCAGCGCCAACGTGCACAGTTGCTGGCACAAATCGGTCAGCCGCATATGCCAGGCATTGGCATGTTGCGGCTTGCGGTAATACAGCGCGAAGGTGCCGAGCACGCGCGCGCTGTTGGAGCGGATCGGCGTACTCCAGCAGGCGTGCAGGTCCCAGCGCAACATCGTTTCGCGACATGGTTCGAACAGCGGGTCGGTCGCGATGTCTTCCACCATCACCGCGCGACCTCGCCAGGCCGCGGTGCCGCAGGCGCCTGCGCCCGGGCCGATCTTCAAACCATTGACCGCATCGGCGTACTCGGGTGGCAGGCTAGGTGCCGCCAGCGAATGCAGGCGGCCTTGATTGTCCGCACTCGTCACCGCGGCCAGCACGTCCGGTGCAATGCGTTCGACCTCGGTGCAAATCAGCGTCATCACCTCGATCAACGGGCGTTCCTGCAGCAAGGCTTCCAGCACGCGGTGCTGCAATACCTCGTGCATCTTGGTGTCGGTGATGTCGGTCAGCACCGCCACGTAATGCAAGGGGGTGTGGTCGGCGTCGTAGATTGGGTTGAAATTGAGCGAGATCCATAGCGGCGTGCCGTCCTTGCGGTACACCAGCAGTTCGGCGCGGGTGTGCTGCAAGGCATCGGCGCGATCGCGCACACGGGCGACTTCGCTTTGGTCGCTTTGCGCGCGGGTCAAGACATCCGATGGACGCTGACCGACCAGCTCGGCTTCGGTGTAGCCGAACATGCGCTGGAAGCCGTCGTTGGCATACAGCAGGCGCGATTGCAGATCGCAGATGAGAATGGCGCTGCTGCTGCCATCCAGTGCTTCGGCCAACAGGCGCGAACGGCGTTGCTCAGGCTGTTCGCCGGCCTTGGCCATGCCAGCGGTGACCGGGCCGGGTCTGACCAGCTCGTGGCTTGGCGTGTCCGCATGCACCGGTTCAGCCGTCCCAGGCGTGCGATCGGCCGCCGCGTCCGTCGCGCTTCCCGGTGTCAGTGGAAGCGTCGGGTCGCTCGGGTGCGAAGGATGCGCGGCCATGCTGGATCAGCGTGCCTGGGCCGACAATGCGAGCAAGCGTTCGGCCACGCGGTCCAACGGCACCACTTCCTGCGCGGCGCCAAGTTTGTAGGCCGCGCCGGGCATGCCCCAGACCACGCTGCTGGCCTCGTCCTGCACCAAGGTCGGCGCGCCGGCCTGCAGCATTTCCAGCAGCCCGCGCGCGCCGTCGTCGCCCATTCCGGTGAGGATGGCGCCGACCGCATTCGCGCCGGCATTTGCGGCGACAGAGCGGAACAGCACATCCACCGCCGGCTTGTGGCGATTGACCGGCGGACCATCGTCGATACGGCAACGCCAACGCGCACCGTCGCGGATAATGCGTAGATGCTGGCCACCCGGTGGAAGGTATGCGTGACCGGGCAGGATCGCTTCGCCGTCAGTGGCTTCGCGCACCGACATGGCGGAATGGCGGTTGAGGCGCTCGGCGAACGCGGTGCTGAAGCTGGCCGGCAGGTGCTGGGTCATCACCACCGCGGGCGCATCGGCGGGCATGTGTTCGAGCACCACGCGCAGCGCTTCAGTGCCGCCGGCGGACGCGCCGATGGCGACCAGACGGTCGGTGGTACGGAAGCGCAGGGCGCTGCCAGGCATGGGTGCCGATTGCATATCGAGCGTGACCTTGGGCGCGCTGGGGCGGTGCAGTGCGCTGACCTTGGCTTTGGCGGCCATCTTGACCTTGCTGACGATTTCTTCTGCATAACCTTCCAGCCCGCGTGCGACGTCGATCTTGGGCTTGGACACGAAGTCCACTGCGCCCAGCGACAACGCCTGCAAGGTGGTGTCGGCGCCGCGTTCGGTCAGCGATGAAATCATCACCACTGGGGTAGGGCGCAGGCGCATCAGGTTTTCCAGGAACACCAGGCCGTCCATGCGCGGCATCTCCACATCCAGCGTGATCACGTCCGGATTGAGGCGCTTGATCTTTTCGCGTGCCAGCAATGGGTCGGCGGCAGAGCCGACCACTTCGATGCCGGCATCGCGCGAAAGGATTTCGGTAAGCATCTGACGTACGACCGCCGAGTCGTCGACGATCAACACACGCACAGGAGTTTCCAGCGTCATTCGAACAACTCCACTCCACCGGTGACCGGTGCTTTGGACAGACGGGCACGCACGGCCGATTCGGTCGCGGCGACTTCGGCTTCGTGTGCATGCGGCAGACGCTGCACGGCGACGCGACCGGTCGTCGCGAAGAACCACACCTTGCGCGGATGGATGCCGCACAGATCTTCGGCAATGATGGGAATGTGTTCGGCCTGCAGGTACTGGCGCACGAATTCTGCATTGCGCGTGCCGACCGGGTTGCTGGTGAAGCCCTTGAGCACGTTGGCGCCACCGAAGACCTTGGCCTCGATGCGTTTGCGATGCGCGCCGCGCTTGAGCATGTCGTTGATCAGCAACTCCATCGCGTAACTGCCGTAACGCGCGGGTGCGCCATCACCGATCTGGCCTTCTGGCAACAAAAAATGGTTCATGCCGCCGATCTTGAGCACCGGATCGCGCAGGCAGGCTGCAACGCATGATCCCAGCGTGGTTGTCAACGCGGTGTCGTCGTCCACCACCAGATACTGGGTGGGCAGCAGCTTGGCGGCGATGGTCTGAAACCGCGAATCGCGGTAGCGCATGACGTCGTCGACTTGCACGGCCGTACTCATGCAGAGGCTCCAGCGCGCGGCGCGCGCCGATACAGCGTGCGCCCGCACGGCTGTATCAGATCGGCCGCATGCAGGTAATTCTCCGAATGTCCGGTGTAGAGCAGGCCGTCCTCGCCCATGTGGCTGACCAGGCGCGACAGGATGCCGCGTTGGGTGGGCTTGTCGAAATAGATCATCACATTGCGACAGAACAGCGCGGCATACGGGCCGCCGACGTCGTAACGCGACGCCAATAGATTCAACTGGCGGTATTCGATGAGTTGACGCAGCGCCGGAATGACTCGGCACTTGCCTTCGTTGGGACCGCTGCCGCGCTGAAAATATTTGCGCTTGATCGAGGCGTCCAGCGAGGCGACACGGTCGATGGCATAGACGCCGCGCGACGCGGTTTCCAACACTTGGGTATCGACGTCGGTGGCGACGATGCTCACCGGTGGGGTCAGCGTGCCGAACGCTTCGCAGGCCGTGATGGCGATGGAGTAGGGCTCCTCACCGGTGGATGCGGCACACGACCAGATCTTCAACGGCGCCTGCGAGGCGCGCTTTTGCAGTTCTTCGCGCAGCTTGTCGAAGTGGTGCGGCTCACGGAAGAACGAGGTCAGGTTGGTGGTCAGCGCGTTGGTGAAGGCCTGCCATTCTTCTTCGTCGTTGCCGGTCTCGAGCTGATCGAGATAATCGCGGAACGAGCGCAGACCGAGCACGCGCAGACGACGCGAGAGACGGCCATACACCATGTCGCGCTTGGCCGGAGCCAACGCAATGCCGACACGCTGGTAGATCAAGTCGCAAACGCGCTTGAAGTCGCGGTCGCCGAAGTCGAATTCGCGTGTGTCTGGAGCGGGGGTCGTAGTCGTCATATCCATACGCGTCGTGAGCTATCACTGGATATCGGCCACGTAGTCACGCAACTGAAGCCTCAATGCGTGGATTGCACGCGGTTGGGTTCGGTCGGCCGTGCGATGGGGGGGGGGGGGCGGGCGTTTGCTGGCCATTGCAAGCCCAACGCCCGCCATCCGGCATTCCGCAGCACTGTGCGCGCGGTGATCAACGCAGATGCAGTGCCCAGATGCACAACGCCCCGGCCGTGCCGGGGCGTTGTGGGTGACAGCGGTGAATCAGAACTCTTGCCAGTGACCGTCGGCCAACGCGGCCTGGGATGTGGCAGGCCGCGCCGCGGTGGCCGCTGCCCGCGCTAGCGGCTTGGCGGCGGCGCCTTTCACTGCAACCGGGCGCGAGGCGATCGGCCGCACGCGTGCGGTCTGCGCAACCGGCGCAGCCGATTCGTCCAGTTTGAACACCGACACCGCTTCGGCCAGGTGACCGGCCTGCTCTTCCATCGAACGGGCGGCGGCGGTGGCTTCTTCCACCAGCGCAGCATTCTGCTGGGTGGTTTCGTCCATCTGGGTGATGGTCTGGTTGACCTGCTCGATCCCGGACGACTGCTCCTGCGAAGCCGCAGAAATCTCCCCCATGATGTCGGTCACGCGCTGCACGCTGGCCACGATCTCGGCCATGGTGGCACCGGCCTTGCGGACCAGTGCCGAGCCTTCGGCCACCTTGTGCACGGAATCGTCGATCAACCCCTTGATCTCCTTAGCCGCACCGGCCGAACGCTGTGCCAGCGTACGCACTTCGGAGGCGACCACGGCAAAGCCGCGACCCTGCTCGCCGGCACGTGTCGCTTCCACCGCTGCATTCAGCGCCAAGATATTGGTCTGGAACGCGATGCCATCGATGACGCTGATGATGTCGGCGATCTTCCTGGACGAGGCTTCGATGCCGGACATGGTGGTGACCACCTGCGACACCACTTCACCGCCTTGCGAGGCCACGCCGGTGGCGCCGATGGCAAGCTGGTTGGCCTGACGGGCGCTCTCGGCGTTCTGCTTGACGGTGGAGGTGAGCTCCTCCATCGAGGCGGCGGTTTCTTCCAGGTTGGCGGCCTGCTGCTCGGTGCGATGCGACAGGTCGCTGTTGCCCGAAGCAATTTCGCCAGCGGCTGCGTTGATCGCACCGGACGACAGCTTGATGTGGCCAACGATGTCGGCCAGCTGCTCGGCGGTGGCATTGGCATCGTCACGCATCTGCGCGAACACGCCGCTGAACTCGCCATGCATGCGCACGGTCAGGTCGCCACGCGACAGCGCGGACAACAGGGCCGAGATATGCTCCAGGCTGCCGGCATTGGCATCCAGCAAGCCGTTGAGCTGCTGCGCCAGCTGCAGGAAGAAACCCTGCTTGCCGTCGGTTTCCACGCTGCCGCTCATGTCGCCGCTGGCAGCGTCACGCACGATACGCGCAACTTCTTCTTCGACCTGGACTTCGATGGTGCGGTCGCGCCATTCGCAGACTTCGCCGCTGGTCTCGCACTGTTCGTTCTTGATGGCGGTGACTGTCTGTGCCAGCACCACTTCGCCGAAGCGCTCTTCGAAGCTGGTGACACCAACGCGTTCCAATGCGGCAATGGCCTTGCGCACGGTCGCATCCGACAGACCCAGGTAGCTGATGTGCTGGCCGATGACCTTGCTGGCGTCGAATTCGGGCGATGCCAGGCGGATGCTGCTTTCGTACTGCGCCACGATCTTCTTGAAGGCGTCGTTGGCGTAAATCATGACGCGCTCGGGATCGGTGATGAAGGTGCCGGTCGAGGACGTGTCCAACGCAGTACGAATGCGCAGGTTTTCGTCGGCAATCCTCTGGTCGCGTTCGATGCGCTCTTTCAGGTCGCGCTGCATGCGCTGCATGCGCTGCATGGAGCGCATCAATTCGCCCACTTCGTCCTGGCCCTGCACGTTGATCTGGCCGTCCAGCTTGCCGCCGGCGATTTCGGTGGCGGCGGTGACCGCGCCGCGCATGCTCTTGACGATGGAACGGGCAAACAGGAACGCCAGGCCCAGGCCGCCGGCAATGCCGATCAGCAGCACCATCACGGTCAGCGAGACGGAGGTGGCGTGGACCTTTTCGGCCTTGGTCTTGGCAGCCTGCGCGAGCATGTTGTCTTCGGCGATCAACGCAGCCAGCGAATCCTTGGCCTTGTTGTGCAGGGTGCGGGTTTCACCGACGAAGGTGTCGACGGCATCGTCGGGCAGATTGAGTTCGATCATTTCAGCGACGCTGGCGTAGGAGGCCGAAGCCTTCTTCCAGTCGGCCACGAACACGTCGAACAGCTTCTTCTGCTGCGGGCTCTCGATCAGGCGCGGGTAGCCCTTGATGGTGGCTTCGATCTTGCCGTTGAGCTTGTTGGAGCGAACCTTGGCTTCCTGCTTGACCGAATCGCTGGCGCGCACCAGGTTCTGGTAAGCCGCGTTGCGGTATTCGCCGAGCATACCGCGCAGATCGCCTGCCTCGCGCACGCTGGACATGGTATTGCCGGCCAGATCGCGGGTGACGTTATTGAGCGAGGCCAGGCCCGAATAGGCGATGATGCCCTGGACGAGCATGATCAGCAGCACGATGCCGAACGCCAGCATCAGCTTGGGCATCAATTTCAGATTGTTGATCCATTGCATTGACACGATTCCCCCGTGGACGTCAGTTCGCATGGCCGCAATAGCACATCGCCACGCGCGGGGGCGTGGCGATGTGCGAGGCGCTTACTTGATGGTGGCGAGCTTCAGACTGGCCGCGGAGCTGACTTCGATTTCGGCACGCGAGTTGTCGCGCTGGATCTTGCCGAGGACGCAGACGTCCTTGCCTTCGAGCGTTTCCGGGGCGAAGCTGAACTTGCCGAGGTTGGCGCCGTCGATGCGTGCGGAGAAGGTGTGACGCGGGAACATGCCGCCCATGTACAGGAAGGTGGGTTCACCTTCGGAGCGCTGCGCGTACTTGGCCTTTTCGACCTTGCCGCACACCATGCCGTCCTTGCCAACGAAGCGCGTCGCCATTTCCGGCGGAATCATTTCCTGCGACTGGGCCAACAGCGAGGGGGGGCAACAATCACCAGAGCAGCAACAGGGAGCAGCGAGAGCAGGAACTTCATTGAGATTCTCCAGAAATCAAAAGTCGAGCGGTGCCCCGTTGTGTGGAAGCGGGCTTCCATTCAGCTACCGGCTAGCCGCCGTTCAACTTGAATCCCGAAAACGTGATTTATCTCTCACTTCAATAGAGTGCGTCGTTGCGAATGGGGAGACTCCCGACACGCAATGCTCTTAGAACCTGTTCACGATCTCCTGAGCAGCAGTGCCAGGAACGCCAGGTGGATGAACTGCAAGCTGGTATTGAGCCTTCGCTCGCAGTTCTTCCATAGCCTCCGGTTCTTCTCCAGCCAGGCAAAGCTGCGTTCGACACTCCAGCGCTTGGGCATGACCTTGAAGGTATGCAGCTCGCTGCGCTTGGCAATCTGTACGGTGACATGCTTGCCCAGAATGTCCTGTACGCCCTCGGCGAAGGGATCTCCGGTGTAGCCGCTGTCGCACAGCAGGCGTTTCACCCGACCTAAACCCGATCGGCAGCGTTTCAATGCCTCCAGCGCACCTTGACGATCGGTGACTTCCGCCGTGGTCACCGCAACGGCATGTGGAAAGCCTTGCGTATCCACCGCGATGTGGCGCTTGATCCCCGATACCTTCTTGCCCGCGTCATAGCCTTTCTGACCGGCTGTATCACTGTTCTTCACGCTCTGCGCGTCCACGATCAAGAACGTGCTGCAGGCCTTGCGCCCCTGTTTCTCGCGGGCCGCGCCAACCTGATTTTTTAAGCGCCCGCTCCAGCAGGCTTATTCCTTCATCGTCCACTTCGCTCCACTTGGCAAAGTAGGAATGCACCGTGCGCCACTTCGGAAAGTCACTGGGCAACGCACGCCACGGGCACCCTGTCCGTAGCAGATACAGCACTGCGCACCACACCTCATACATATCCACTGTCACAGGCTTGGTGCGCTTGCGGGTTTGCTCCAGAATCGGGCGGATTTGCTCGAACCGCTCACGGCTCACGTCACTTGGATAGTTCTTCTCGCGCATTCGTGGAGTTTGCACGGTTTGAATAAGATCGTGAACAGGTTCTAAGGGCGGTCGGCCCCGCACACGACCGATGCGCGATAGCGCACATGCGCCGATCTCGGTACATGAAGTCGCGCAGAGCTTGCCCGCAAGGACGTATCGGCAGGTCAGCTGGCGCCAGGGCAGCGACGCAACGCTCAGTTCGCGGTTCGCGGCGGTGCGGGTTCGTGCCGCACACAATCGCCAGGCACATGACGAGCAGTGGCTGCTGATCGAGTGGCCGCCGGGAGAGTCCGAGCCCCGCCACTACTGGTTCTCGACGCGACCAAAGCAAACGCCGGTCAAGACACTGGTTGCCACGGCACAAGGCCGATGGCGGATTGAACGCGATTATCAGGAGCTGAAGTCGGAGTTGGGCCTGCATCACTATGAAGGGCGCAACTGGCGTGGTTTTCACCATCACGCCAGTCTGTGCATCGCCGCATACGGGTTCTTGATGCGCGAGCGCCTGCGCAGTAAAAAAAACTCCGTCGCATTCAAGATGCCTGCAGTATCCAAAAGCGTCCGCCCGCGCCGGTCTGGCCCCAATGCAACGTCACCATCCCAACTCGATTGCCACGCTGGCCTTCGGACTGGCTAGGCTGATCGCCAGAAGCCTCCCACACTGCCCGTGTTGCGGGGTCTCACCGTACCAACGGATTCGGATTTAGTAACACAGTAGAATTAGATGCCTTCGCTTAAACGCGTTGCGGCCGTCGGAGTGGTGCAGTGGGTGCCGGGCGGCGCCATGTCCATGTGGTACATGACGGCTCGCGCACACCTCCACACCTCTGCCGACGACCGCAGGCGAGGCAAACCAACCGCGTGAATCAGGCGGCTTCTTCGACCAGTTGCTGACCCAGCTCGGTGCTGTCCAGCAGGGTTTCGATATCCAGCAGGATCAACATGCGATCGTCCTGGGTGCCGATGCCGGAGATGAAGCGGGTGTCGACCGCAGTGCCGAACTCGGGCGTGGGACGGATCTGGTCGTCGTTGAGCGGAATCACGTCGGAAACGCTGTCCACGACGATACCGACGACGCGGTCTTCGACGTTGAGCACGATCATTACGGTGAAGGCGTCGTAGCGCGCTTCTTTCAGGCGCAGCTTCAGACGCAGGTCGATCACCGGCACGATGGTGCCGCGCAGGTTGATCACACCCTTGATGTAGTCGGGCGCGTCGGGCAGACGGGTGACCGAATCGTAGCCGCGGATTTCCTGCACTTTCAGGATGTCCACGCCGTAGTGTTCTTCGCCCAAAGCGAAGCTGAGGAATTCACCACCGGTGCCGGTGGCAGTGCTTTTGTCGTTCATGGAAACTCCGGGCGTTGCGGCTAAGTTTCAGGTTGCGGCAGGACTGCGGCAGCAGAGACGGATGAGGAATGCCCTAGCAACATCGGCGGGGTGGGTAGCAACTTTAGGTGCCGGCCCCGCGCGGTGCGGGCGGGTTCAGAACATGCCGCTCTTGCGCGCGTTGCGCTGGCGGTCGACGCGGAAAATGTAGCGCTGGATGGTTTCGTCGGCGCCGCGCGGCAGGTCGCTGAAATGCATGCCGACGCGAAAGCCTTCGCTGCCGTTGGGTAGGGTCTGCTTGTAATGGCTGCACACGGTGAGCTGCAGCGTAATGGGAGTGGTGTCGGGCAGTTGCAGAATGCAGTTGCGGTAGGTGCGTTGCGGCTCAAGCAAGGGCATGCCATCGGTGAGCAAGACCGCCAGGCCGCCGCTGCTGATGTCGATGACGCGCAGCTGTAGATTCAGCGCTTCGCCTTGTTCGGCTTCCTGGCGAATGGTGCAGATGGGCGAGTCGGTGATCGGCGTTTCCAGCCGGTATGATTCGCGCCGCTGCATGTGATAGACGGCATCGGGCAGGTCGGCGCGGAAGGCGGCGTGGATGTTGCGCTCGATACGCTCGGCTTTTTCCAGCCGGAAGCGGATGTTGACCCGTTCCAGTTGGGTGTAGCACAGCAGGTATTTGGCGCCTTCGATGGCGCGGTTGGAGGCATCGTTATGGCTGCCGTCCAGAATCACGCAGTCGTCGTCTTCGTCCACTTCCAGTACGGCGGTGGGCACGGCCAAGTCGCGGCCGGCCACATGCATGGTCACGATGGCGCGTTGGTCGAGCAGTTGGCGCAGCAATCCACGGATCTGCCGCTTGTTGCGCAGCAGATAGCGTTCGTCACCTTCGGCGAGGTGATCGGCGTTGTGGTCCAGCTTTGAGGTATCGCCTTGGGACATGGGCACAAGCACAATAGAAGCGGGAAGGCGCCTGGCGGTTTGTCACGGCGTCACCTTGATATCGGCGGCAAAGCCAAATCTTTAAGAGTTTCTGATGAAACTCGTACGCCTGTTTGCTGGCAGGGCCCGTCGCGGAGGCTGGCGTGCATCGCTTTCAATCAAACAGCCAACAGACTGTCTGGTGCGGTGAGGGCGCCGCGCCATCGATGTCTTCGCGTTTGCTGCAGGGCCCTTGCCCGCCCACCATCGCGGGACACGCTGCAAGTACGTCCCTGTAAGAACCTGTTCACAATCTTATTCAAACCGTGCAAACTCCACGAATGCGCGAGAAGAACTATCCAAGTGACGTGAGCCGTGAGCGGTTCGAGCAAATCCGCCCGATTCTGGAGCAAGCCCGCAAGCGCACCAAGCCTGTGACAGTGGATATGTATGAGGTGTGGTGCGCAGTGCTGTATCTGCTACGGACAGGTTGCCCGTGGCGTGCGTTGCCCAGTGACTTTCCGAAGTGGCGCACGGTGCATTCCTACTTTGCCAAGTGGAGCGAAGTGGACGATGAAGGAATGAGCCTGCTGGAGCGGGCGCTTAAAAAATCAGGTTGGCGCGGCCCGCGAGAAACAGGGGCGCAAGGCCTGCAGTACGTTCTTGATCGTGGACGCGCAGAGCGTGAAGAACAGTGATACAGCCGGCCAGAAAGGCTATGACGCGGGCAAGAAGGTATCGGGGATCAAGCGCCACATCGCGGTGGATACGCAAGGCTTTCCACATGCCGTTGCGGTGACCACGGCGGAAGTCATCGATCGTCAAGGTGCGCTGGAGGCATTGAAACGCTGCCGATCGGGTTTAGGTCGGGTGAAACGCCTGCTGTGCGACAGCGGCTGCACCGGAGATCCCTTCGCCGAGGGCGTACAGGACATTCTGGGCAAGCATGTCACCGTACAGATTGCCAAGCGCAGCGAGCTGCATACCTTCAAGGTCATGCCCAAGCGCTGGATTGTCGAACGCAGCTTTGCCTGGCTGGAGAAGAACCGGAGGCTATGGAAGAACTGCGAGCGAAGGCTCAATACCAGCTTGCAGTTCATCCACCTGGCGTTCCTGGCACTGCTGCTCAGGAGATCGTGAACAGGTTCTAAGAGCGGCTAACAAACCGTAGCGAGCCGCTGTCAGGTGGGCGCGGACGGCGCGCTCCGAACCGCATTGGACGCGTGGTCCATGCCGCCAAGGGTCCCGCGACGGTGGGCGGTCAATGGCCCGTTGTGTTGGTCGGTGTGCAGCGTTTCAAAAAGCAGCCAGCAGATTCAGCGTCGATGCGTTGAGAGGGTTTTCATGACGCTCGAAACATTTCTCCAATTGTAATTTTCAAGTGAAGTTACCGTCGCTACCCGGGTCGCGACGGGGCTGCGTGCCGCTGGCGACATGCAGCGCTTGCCGCTCTTCCCGCAACGCGATCTTTGGCAGCCGAAACGCCGGCGACGTAGTCCGCGGGCGGCGCTGTCGTTCGGAATCGCACACGTCCGCTTCGGTTCCTGTGCGTCGTCGCACCGAGGGTTGCTTCCCCGCGTTTGTCAGTGACGCATAGGAAACGGCAGCACAAAAAAAGACCGCTTACCCTCGCAAGGGAAGCGGCCCATAAGATCTGCGGAGCGCGGATCAAAGCTCTCGAATCGTTCTGTGTTGCTGACAACGGTGCTGCATGAAACGCGGATCGACAGCTGCGACTGTCGGGTGAGGATGGCTGCGGCGATCGATGCGGCTGCAGGCAGTGGTCAGTTTTACGCCGGTCGCCGACGACTGCCGACGACCATTCATGCGCAGCGTTGCTCCTTAAAAATCCTGCCAATCGCCAGCGGTAACGGTCGACGCCGATGCGCTGGCTGCAACGCGGCGCGATGTCGCGGTTCCGAGTGCGGCACGTGCAGCCGGGTGTGTCGCGGGCCGCTTGTTGGCCACTGCCCCGGCGATGACCGACAACTGACGTGCCACCGGTGCTTTTGCATCGATCTTGAAGACCGCAACGGCTTCGGTGAGTTGCTGCGCCTGTTCTTCCATCGCGCGCGCAGCGGCGGTGGCTTCTTCCACCAGTGCAGCGTTCTGTTGGGTGGCTTCATCCATCTGCGTGACGGTGAGGTTGACCTGTTCGATACCTGCCGATTGTTCCTGCGAGGCAGCGGAAATCTCGCTCATGATGTCAGTGACGCGCTGCACTGAAGACACGATCTCGGCCATGGTGCGGCCGGCCTCATCCACCAGCTGCGAACCGTCGGTAACGCGTTGCACCGAATCACCGATCAGGTCCTTGATCTCCTTGGCGGCGGCGGACGAACGCTGCGCCAGCGTACGCACTTCGCTGGCAACCACCGCAAATCCGCGGCCCTGTTCGCCGGCACGCGCCGCTTCCACGGCGGCATTCAAGGCCAGGATATTGGTCTGGAAGGCGATGCCGTCGATGACGCTGATGATGTCGGCGATCTTCTTCGACGAGGCCTGGATGCCGGCCATGGTGTCCACGACCTTGCTGACTACCTCGCCACCTTGCGAGGCAACGCTGGCCGCACCGATCGCGAGTTGATTGGCCTGGCGTGCGCCTTCTGCATTCTGCTTGACCGTGGAGGTGAGTTCTTCCATGGAAGCGGCAGTTTCTTCCAGATTGGCGGCCTGCTGCTCGGTACGTTGCGATAGGTCGTTATTGCCAGCGGCAATTTCACTGGCGGCCGAATTGATCGACATCGCCGAGGTCTGGATGTGTCCAACAATGCCGGCCAATTGCGTGACGGTGGCATTGGCGTCGTCGCGCATCTGTGCGAACACGCCCTGGAACTCGCCGTCCATGCGCCCGGTCAGATCGCCTGCGGCAATCGCCTGCAACATGCCCGACAACGCTTGCAGGCTGCCATCGGCCGTGGACATCAGTTGATTGAGGCTGTCGACCATGACACGGAAGTCGTACTGGAACTGCGCTGCATCGCCACGTGCACTGAAGTCGCCGGCAGCAGCGGCTTGCGCCAGCTGTTTGATCTGCTGATTCATCGCGGCCAGATTGCGTTTGACCTGCGCCATGGTCTCGGTGAGTTTGGCTTGTTCGCCGGGCAGGGGGGCCATGTCGTCGCTGAGGTCGCCGATCGCGTAGCGGCCCATGATCTGCGCCAGGCGTGCTGTGACCTGGATGTGGCTGTCGACCAGCGCATTGGTGTCGCCTGCCATGCGGCCGTAATCGCCGGGGAATGTGCCGGCATCCATGCGGAAGCTCACCTGGCCGGCATCATGGCGCTTGGCCATGTCCAACTGTGCGGTGATCAGGTTGCGCACCTGCGATTGCATCTTGTCCATGGCCTGCAACAGGCGGCCGGTTTCGTCGCTGGCATCGCTGTGCACGGCGTTATCCAGCTTGCCCTCGGCAATCGCCTCGGCGGCCTGGGTTGCGCGGCTCAGCGGCCGGGTCAGGCTGCGGGTGATCAGCAAGCCCAGCGTGCCGCTCAGCAGCACGACCATCAGCGAACCGCCGACCAGCAGCTTGCGTGAATCGTCCATCGACTCGAGCGCGACTTCCGCTGCTTCGGCGGCGAGCTTGTCCTGCAGTGCGATGTTCTCGGCGATCTTGTCCTGCCACTGCTTCAGCGCGGGCGCTGCCTTGGTCAGTAGTAACGGCAATGCCTGGTCGCTATGGCCGGACGTCACCAGGTCGATGACCTTGTTGTTCATTTCACGTACTTTCGGCGTGAGGCTGTCGACCTCCGCGCGGATGCTCTGGCCCTGCGGCGTAGACGGCATCGCATACAACGCATCGTGCGCTTTGGTGTAGTCGGCGCGTGCCTGCTTGATGGATGCGATGAATTTCAGATTGTCTTCGTTGCTGGTCGGTAACACGACATTGCGCAGCTCTGCGGCGATGACGTAATTCGCATTCATCATGTCGTTGGAGAGGCGGATCTTGGTCATGTTCTGGTTCACCAGAGCATCCACCAGCGTACGTGCGGAGGTCAGCCCGCGATAGCCGATAAAGGCGATGAACCCGGAGAGCAGAATCAACACGCTGAAGGCGGCCGCTAGGCGCGGCCCTACATTGAAACGCAGTAAAAGAGATGTCATGGAATCGCTCGAATCAAGAGGATGGGAGGCGGTTGCGTCGACATCCAGCAAGGCACGCTGCGCTCCCGTCTGTTCGTCATCACGCGTACTAATAACGGCGTGGCATGGCGTTAATTGAGCAGGCTGGACGAGCTGATAAAGCGCTTTACCTTACAAGTGATGGGCGCGTCGGGAGTGCGGTGCTGCCTTATTCCGTAATTATGCAAAATTCTGCATTTCGTTCGTTGAAAAACGTTATTTTTGTTAAATTTCCGAATTATATTGCGATTCATCTGTTGCACACGCGATATGCTTCGGCTGAACACCAGGCGCGGCATTGGCGCAATGCCACGACAGCCGTTTGCGACGGACTATCGTGGCGATGTTGCCTTTGCGATCAGAACGTCTACGCGGTCAGAAATCCTGCCAATTGCCCGAATCTGCATGCGATGCGGCGCTGCTTCCAACGCTGCGACGTGGCGCTGCGGCCGCCGGGGTGACGCGTGCTGCCGGCTGCGGTGCGAAGCGGGCATTGGACGGCGCGCTGGCAATGGCCGACAACCGACGCGCTACCGGCGCATGCGCAGCCACCTTGAACACTGCCACCGCTTCGGTCAGCTGCTGGGCCTGCTCTTCCATCGCACGTGCGGCGGCAGTGGCTTCTTCCACCAAGGCGGCGTTCTGCTGGGTGGTTTCGTCCATCTGGGTGACGGTCTGGTTGACCTGCTCGATACCCGCGTACTGCTCCTGCGAGGCGGAGGAAATCTCACCCATGATGTTGGTGACGCGCTGCACGCTGGCGACGATCTCGGCCATGGTGGTACCGGCCTGATCGACCAGCGTTGCGCCGTGGGTAACCTTCTCGACCGAGTCGTCGATCAGGTGCTTGATCTCCTTGGCGGCACCGGCCGAACGCTGCGCCAGCGTGCGCACTTCAGATGCGACCACCGCAAAACCACGACCCTGTTCGCCGGCACGTGCCGCTTCCACCGCGGCATTCAAGGCCAGGATATTGGTCTGGAAGGCGATGCCGTCGATGACGCTGATGATCTCGGCGATCTTTTTGGACGAGCCCTGGATATCGGACATGGTGGTGACCACCTTGGCCACCACGTCACCGCCTTGCGAGGCGACCGCAGCGGCGCCAATTGCGAGCTGATTGGCCTGGCTGGCGTGTTCGGCATTCTGCTTGACGGTGGAGGTGAGCTCTTCCATCGAGGCAGCGGTTTCTTCCAGATTGGCGGCCTGCTGTTCGGTGCGCTGCGACAGATCCTGATTGCCGGAGGCGATTTCGCCCGATGCCAGACCAATCGCATCGGCCGCGATCTGGATGCGGCCGACGATGCTGGCCAGTTGTTCTGCGGTGGCATTGGCGTCGTTGCGCATCTGCGCAAACACGCCCTGATATTGGCCACCCATGCGTGCGGTGAGGTCGCCGGCAGCGATCGACTGCAACAGGCCCGAGAGCGACTGCAGATTGCCATCGGCGGTGGCCATCAAGGTGTTGAGGCTTTCCACCATCACGCGGAAATCGAACTGGAATTGCTCGGCATTGCCGCGCGCGGTGAAGTCACCATTGGCCGCGGCCTGCGCCAGCTGCTTGATCTCGGTGTTCATCGTTGCGAGGTTCTGCTTGACCTGGTTCATCGCCGCGGTGATGGCGCCTTTTTCGCCGGGCAGTTGCGGCATGTCTTCAGACAGGTCGCCGATGGCGTAACGCTCGATCAGGTGGAGGGTCTGCATCTTGAGCTTGATATGCGAGGCCACGAGCGCGTTGGTGTCATTGGCCATGCTGCCGAAATCGCCCGGGAATGCGCCGGCATCCATGCGGAAGCTGATCTGGCCCTCTTCATGGCGCTTGGCCATGCCCAGCTGTGCGGAAATCAGATTGCGCAGCTGGCCCTGCATGCCGTCCATCGCGTGCAACAGACGGCCGGGTTCGTCGTTGGATTGCGTGCTGACGTCGTTGTCCAACTTGCCCTGGGCAATGGCTTCGGCAGCGCGGGTGGCGCGCGTCAGCGGAACCACCAAGCTGCGGGTAATCAGCCATGCCAGCACGCCGCTGATCAACACCACCACCAGGCCGCCGCCAATCAACATGGCACGGCCACGCGCCATCGCCGTGGTAGCGAGCGCATTGGCTTCCTGGGCGCGCTTGCGCTGCAGCTCCGAATACTCCAGCAGCGCGTCCTGCCATGCCTGCGTGGCCGGTGCAGCACGCTGCAACAGCAAGGGCATCGCTTCGTTGGTCCTGCCGGAAAGGTCCAGGTCGATCACCTGCTGGTTGAGCGCGCGGGCGGCCTTGTTGCTGGCATCGATCTTGGCACGTATCGCCTGGCCCACAGGCGTTGCCGAGAAGGTGTAAAGCTTGTCGTGCGCATCCTTGTAGATGCGGCGCTGCTCTTCGATGATCGACACAAAGTGTTGATTTTCTTCGTCTGGCGTCGGCAACACGATGTTGCGCAACTGCACGGCGATGACCGATACCGCGTTGTTCATTTCCTGCAGACGCTGGACGATGACCATATTCCGATTGGTCAGCGTATCCAGGGTTTGGCGTGCCTGCGCCAGCGTGTACAGGCCGGCGACCACCAGGGCGCAGGACAGCAGGATCAGCGTGCCGAAGGCAAAGCTCAGGCGCTTGCCGACGTTGTAGCGTTGAAGAAGAGCGATCATGGATGGGATCTCGAGAACGATGGGCAGGAAGGGGGCGATGCGCTCGGCGCGGTGGCCTAGTGGCTACGCTGGTGGCGCCGATGCGGGCCTGCGTCGAACCAATCCATCGAGACGTGCGACGCAACGGTCGCAACATCAGCGATTGCAGGGCAGATATGCATGCTTGGATTGAGTAACGGCAGCAAGCAGTGCGTCTGAACTCGCCAGGTCGCGAGTATATGGCCAGGCGTCACCGATGTGATGGTGGTGTGAACAACACCTTCGAAACGCCTGTCAAACGGGTACTTCGGTGGGTTCCAGTATGCGTGTCTTCACTTCTTCCTCACGCACTCAGAGCAGGACAGCGGGTGTGGGAGATTGCACGCAGCGTGGCAATTCGTGTGCGCCCGTGCCATAGCGCAGCGCCTACCTATCTAGCGGCTGCGCGCTTGCAGAAAGAGTCTGCCAGCTGCACTTGCAACGAAACGCGTGCGCTCACGTGCTGTGCCGTGGGGGGGGCATTGCCTGACCGATTCAGGCAGCGGGCACGTCGCTGATGCGGAACGCATGCACCAGCGCAGTGTCCCGATGCAGACATGCCGCGCGGCGTGCCTCAGGCAGCGCGACCCAGGCCGCTGCGCGCCATATCGGCTTGCAGCTGGAACACGGAGACCGCATCGCGCAATTGCTGCGCCTGTTCTTCCATTGATCGGGCCGCCGCAGTGGCTTCTTCCACCAGCGCTGCGTTCTGCTGGGTGGTCTCGTCCATCTGGGTCACCGTCTGGTTGACCTGTTCGATGCCCGAGGACTGCTCCTGCGAGGCGGCGGAGATCTCGCCCATGATGCCGGTCACACGCTGCACGCTGGCCACGATCTCGGCCATGGTGGTGCCGGCGCTGTGCACCAGCAGCGAGCCTTCGGCCACGCGTTGCACCGAGTCGTCGATGAGGTCCTTGATTTCCTTGGCGGCGCCCGAGGAGCGCTGTGCCAGCGTGCGGACTTCCGAGGCGACTACCGCGAAGCCGCGGCCTTGTTCGCCGGCGCGCGCGGCTTCCACCGCGGCATTCAAGGCCAGGATGTTGGTCTGGAAGGCGATGCCATCGATGACGCTGATGATGTCGGCGATCTTCTTGGACGAAGGCTCGATTCCGCGCATGGTGTCGACCACTTTGCTGGCGATCTCGCCGCCCTGCGAGGCCACCTTGGCCGCACCGATGGCGAGCTGATTGGCCTGGCGTGCGCTTTGGGCGTTCTGCTTGACGGTGGAGGTGAGTTCTTCCATCGAGGCAGCGGTTTCTTCGAGATTGGCAGCTTGTTGCTCTGTGCGTTGCGGCAGATCCTGGTTGCCGGCGGCGATTTCGCCAGTGGCTGCGCTGATGTTGCTCGCCACGCTCTGGATCCGCATGACGATGCGTGTGAGCTGTTCTGTGGTGGCGTTGGCGTCGTCGCGCATCGTGGCGAACACACCGTGGAAATGACCGTTCATGCGGGCAGTAGCGCCGACAACGTGCTCAAGCTGGTGTCGCTGACTTCCATCATTGCATTGATGTCCTGCACCATGCGCAGGAAGTCGTGCTCGAACCGTTGCGCATCGCCGCGTGCGCTGAAGTCGCCAGCCGCGGCCGTGCTGGCCAGTCGCTTGATCTCGGTATTGATCGCCAGCAGGGCTGGACTTGCGCGCATCTATCGATTGGTGCAGCACCGCGCGGCTACCCGGCAGGCGGCGTGCATCGCGGCGCAGGTCGCCGCGGGCGTATTCGTTGAGCACTTCGATCGCATCGACGATGGCGTCCAGGTGCTCGAACATCATGGTGTTGATGCCATTGCTCAGGTCGCCGTACACGCCGGGGAAGTCCTGCGGCATGCGGTGCGTCATGTCCTTGTCGGCGTGCAGCTCGATCATCCGCGTGGTCTCGCTGGAGAAACGCTGCAACTGCGCCTGCATCTTGGCCATGGCGCTGAGCAAGCGTCCCGGCTCGTCGGTGGCGGTGGTGTGCACGTTGCTATCCAGGCGGCCCTCGGCGATGGCCTCGGCGGCACGGGTGGCACGGTTCAAGGGGTGGGTCAGGCTGCGGGTGATCAGCCAGTCCAGCAGGCCACTCACCAAAATCACCGCAATGCCGCCAGCGATCAGCAATGCCCGGCCATGATCCATCGCGGTATTCGCGTCGTCACAGGCCGCTGTGCCAAGGGTACGCTGGCGCGCAGCGTACGCATCGAGTGCGGCCTGCCATTGCTGGTTCGCCGGTGCTGCCTGCTGCATCAACACCTTGAGTGCCTCATCGGGCTTGTCGCTCAAGCCCAGGTCCATCACCTGCTGATTGGCGATACGGGCTTTTTCGCGCGCAATATCAATCTGCTTGCGCATCTGCGCACCGGCGGCGTTGGACGGCGGGCGTGCGAAAAGTTTGGCGCGGTTTTGCTTGTAGTACTGCCGCTGTTCCTCGATCACCTTGGCAAAACCGAGGTTTTCTTCCTGCGTGGTTGGCATGACGATATTGCGCAGGTTGATCGCAATTGCTGAACTTGCGCTGCGCATCTCGCCGATATATTCGAGGATCGCCATATTGTGTTTGACGATCGAGTCCATACGCCCGCGCGCTTGCGCCAGGGTCATCAGGCCAGCGACCACCAGGCCGCAAGACAGCAGGATCAGGAAGCCGAACGCGGCGGAAAGGCGGGTGCCCACCTTATAACGTTTGCAGAAAGCCGATCATGAAAGTAACTGCCGGGTGGGGAGGATAAGGAGGCGGTCCGGTGCAACGGCGGTGGCCTCACGATCACGGTCGGCACCCGCTGCAATCGGCGGAGCGATGGCCCATGACGTCTATCGTGGTGGCTGATAGAGAGCGTCGGCGCCGTCCTGATTGCAGGGCAGGTAGCGGCGACCCCCTCCTAATACTTGAGCTCGATATTTAGATTTTGTTATAGCTGGCATCGTTCACGTAATGAGCGGGCGACCCTCGACCCTGCAGGTCAGGCCGTGTGGGCGACCAGGGACCATGAAGCGGCGTGTGCAGGGAAGGGCGCTTTGCGCGCGTCTCGGTGCAGTGCCGAAGTGCTCTTTTGCCGCGGGCGCTTCCGCTACGTTTCGGTAAGTGATTGATCGGAAAGGGGCGGGCTAGCTGATGAGCGACCGCTGCAGCGGCCGGCGAGCGAGTTCTCTGGCGGCTGGTCAACGCCAGCCAGGCTGCGACCGGCATGCGGGGCGTTGCCGCTTGGGGCGATCAATGCAACGCGGGCCCGATCAAACGTCTGCAGACGACAGACGTTCGATCGGGCCCGGCGGTGTTCCAACACACGGTTGTCTGCGCAGCTGATGCCCGGCGCAGTTGGCATCGGTAGGCCGTTGCCGACCGATGCCGATCCCTACCCGTCAGAACTCCTGCCAACTGGTCTCGGCGTTCGTCGATGCAGCAAGCGCACGTGGCTTGGCGGCTGCAGTGCGGCCAGCGGTGGCCAGCTTGGCACGCGCAGCCTGCGCCACCTTGGCGACAGGCGCAATGCGGGCGTCGCTGGTGGTGCCGTGCTCGGTCTTGAAGACCGCCACTGCCTGGGTCAATCCAACCGCCTGTTCTTCCAGCGAGCGTGCGGCAGCAGTGGCTTCTTCCACCAGTGCGGCGTTCTGCTGGGTGGTTTCGTCCATTTGGGTGACGGTCTGGTTGACCTGTTCGATGCCGGCCGACTGTTCCTGCGAGGCGGCAGAAATCTCGCCCATGATGTCGGTGACGCGCTGCACGCTGGCCACGATCTCGCCCATGGTGGTGCCGGCGCTGTGCACCAGCACCGAGCCGTCGGTCACGCGTTGCACCGAGTCGTCGATGAGCTCCTTGATTTCCTTGGCGGCGCCCGAGGAGCGCTGCGCCAGCGTGCGCACTTCCGAGGCGACCACGGCGAAGCCGCGGCCCTGTTCGCCGGCACGTGCGGCTTCTACCGCCGCGTTCAAGGCCAGGATATTGGTCTGGAACGCGATGCCGTCGATGACGCTGATGATGTCGGCGATTTTCTTGGACGAGGCTTCGATCCCGCTCATCGTCTGGACCACCTTGCCGACGATCTCGCCGCCTTGCGAAGCCACACTGGCCGCGCCGATGGCGAGCTGGTTGGCCTGGCGTGCGTTTTCGGCATTCTGCTTGACGGTGGAGGTGAGCTCTTCCATCGACGCTGCGGTTTCTTCCAGGCTGGCAGCCTGCTGTTCGGTACGCTGCGACAGATCCTGATTGCCGGAGGCGATTTCGCTGGCAGCGCCCTTGATCGACACGGCCGACTGCTTGATGCCGTTGACGATCTCGGCCAACTGCGTGGCGGTGGCATTGGCATCGTCGCGCATCCGCGCAAACACGCCGTGGAATTCGCCGCTCATGCGTGCGGTAAGGTCGCCGGCAGCAATCGACTGCAACAGGCCCGAGAGCGACTGCAGGTTGCCATCGGCGGTGGCCATCAAGGTGTTGAGGCTTTCCACCATCACGCGGAAGTCATGCTGGAAGTTGTCGGCATCGCCGCGGGCACTGAAGTCGCCATTGGCGGCGCACTGCGACAGATGCTTGATTTCGCGATTGACCGAAGACAGGTTGTCCTTGACCTTGGCCATGGTGTCGCTGAGCACGGCCTTGTCGCCGGGCAGGGCTTCCATGTCTTCGTGCAGGTCGCCGATCGCGTACTGGCCCATGATCTGGGACAAGCGCATCATCACTGCCACGTGCGAAGCGACCAAGTCGTTGTTGCCGCGCACGATGGTGGCGAAGTCGCCAGGAAACGCTGTCTCGTCCAGGCGGAAGTTCAGTTCGCCCTGATCGTGCCGGCGCTTCATTTCCTGCTGGCCATGCAATACTTTCTGCAACTGCTGCTGCATCTTGCTCATGCTGGCGAGCAGGCGGCCGGTTTCGTCGGTGCCGCTGCTGTCCACGCTGATGGACAGGTTGCCGGCCGCGACCGAATCGGCCACGTGCGAGGCGGTTCCCAGGCGGTTGATCAGACGACGGCGGATCAACCAACCGCTGACCAGCGCCACCAGCACGGCGATGCCGCTGCCGATGATCATCGACCAACGGCTGCGGGCCTTTGCGGCCTGCAATGTCCCGCTACGCTTGACCAGCAGTTCGTTTTCCTGCGCTTCGAAGTCGAACAGCAGCTGACGTATCTGCTCCATCGCCGCACGTTCATGGCCAGCTCTGAACTCGGTGAGCAGTGCAGACAGTTCGGTGTTGCTGCTTTTGCGACGCAGCGCGAGCAACTTGTCTTCAAAGCCCATGAACGTCTCATACGCTGCATGCAGGCGCTGCAGGCGTTCCTGCTGCACCGGGTTGTCAGCGGTCAGCGTCTTGGCACGGGTGAATTCTTCTTCGAACTGCGCTTTGCCCTTGTTGTAGGGCGTGAGATGCGCTTCCTGCCCGGACAGCAGGAAGCCGCGCGCGCCGGTCTCCACATTGACCGTGGCGATGGTCATGGCGCGGCCGGTGGCGATGACCTGATAGGTGTGGTCGTTTATGGCGACGGCGTCCGACAGCTCGGACTGCCCGCGTACCCCCACTGTTGCAACGATCAAGAGCACAAGAACAACTGTGCCGAAGCCCAGTGCCAGTTGCGTCGAAAGACTTAGCTGTTTCATCGAATGCACCTTGAGCTGGTAATACGGTGAGTAATGGGAGCCATCCGTTCGTTGCTGCTGATCCGGCCGTGCGATGGGCACGATGCAGTGAGCATTGTTCGCTCACGGACATGCCTCGTCGCTGACATAACTAGCGGCGATACGATCCGGTACTGAAGGGCCTCGTTACGAATGGATCACGCAGTTTCGACATTATTTACGTTCGAGAAACCAGCCGCTGCCTGTCCGCCGCTTGCGTCCGCTTGGTCCAAGGCCATGCATCTGAGGCCACGCAGGAGGGCGATGCAGGCTTCTTTGATGGGCTGGAATAAGAGCGGCGAACAGAACGTAGCGAGCCGCTGTCAGGTGGGCGCGCACGGCGCACTCACAACCGCAGTGGACGCGTGGTCCATGCCGTTCCGAGCACCGGCCGCGCTCGCCTGGCGGTGAGCGCCATCGTTTGGTTAACCGCTCCAAGTCCGAAAAGAACCCCCACACTGCCAACGCCGCCGTGCTGCAGCGTCGGGTTGTGTGTCACGATGCACTCTGCGCCAAACGCATTCGCACATGAAAAAAAAACACCGCGTTCGCTACCGAACGCGGTGTTTGTTTGCAGTCGTCCTGGCCGGTGCTAGAACTCGGCCCAATTGGACTCGTTGGATGCCACTGCCGCCAGGGTGGTGCGCGCTGGCTGAGGTCTCACTTGCGACTTGGTTGCTGGCTTGCTGGCCGCAGCCGGGCGCTTGGCGGCGGGATGGCGCACCGCCGGCGCGGCGCCAGTAAGCGTTTGCACGTCGTTCGACAGACGGAACAATGCCACCGCTTCGGTGAGTTGCTGGGCCTGCTCTTCCATCGCACGTGCCGCAGCAGTGGCTTCTTCCACCAGCGCGGCGTTCTGCTGGGTGGTTTCGTCCATTTGGGTGACGGTCTGGTTGACCTGTTCGATGCCGGCCGACTGTTCCTGCGAGGCGGCAGAAATCTCGCCCATGATGTCGGTGACGCGCTGCACGCTGGCCACGATCTCGCCCATGGTGGTGCCGGCGCTGTGCACCAGCACCGAGCCGTCGGTCACGCGTTGCACCGAGTCGTCGATGAGCTCCTTGATTTCCTTGGCGGCGCCCGAGGAGCGCTGCGCCAGCGTGCGCACTTCCGAGGCGACCACGGCGAAGCCGCGGCCCTGTTCGCCGGCACGTGCGGCTTCTACCGCCGCGTTCAAGGCCAGGATATTGGTCTGGAACGCGATGCCGTCGATGACGCTGATGATGTCGGCGATTTTCTTGGACGAGGCTTCGATCCCGCTCATCGTCTGGACCACCTTGCCGACGATCTCGCCGCCTTGCGAAGCCACACTGGCCGCGCCGATGGCGAGTTGGTTGGCCTGGCGTGCGTTTTCGGCATTCTGCTTGACGGTGGAGGTGAGCTCTTCCATCGACGCTGCGGTTTCTTCCAGGCTGGCAGCCTGCTGTTCGGTACGCTGCGACAGATCCTGATTGCCGGAGGCGATTTCGCTGGCAGCGCCCTTGATCGACACGGCCGACTGCTTGATGCCGTTGACGATCTCGGCCAACTGCGTGGCGGTGGCATTGGCATCGTCGCGCATCTGCGCAAACACGCCGTGGAAGTCACCGCTCATGCGTGCGGTAAGGTCGCCGGCGGCGATCGACTGCAACAGGCCCGAGAGCGACTGCAGATTGCCATCGGCGGTGGCCATCAAGGTGTTGAGGCTTTCCACCATCACGCGGAAATCGAACTGGAATTGCTCGGCATTGCCGCGCGCGGTGAAGTCACCATTGGCCGCGGCCTGCGCCAGCTGCTTGATCTCGGTGTTCATCGTTGCGAGGTTCTGCTTGACCTGGTTCATCGCCGCGGTGATGGCGCCTTTTTCGCCGGGCAGTTGCGGCATGTCTTCAGACAGGTCGCCGATGGCGTAACGCTCGATCAGGCGGATGGTCTGCAGCTTGACATTGATATGCGAGGCCACGAGCGCGTTGGTGTCATTGGCCATGCTGCCGAAATCGCCCGGGAATGCGCCGGCATCCATGCGGAAGCTGATCTGGCCCTCTTCATGGCGCTTGGCCATGTCGGCCTGGGCAGAAATGAGGTTGTGCAACTGCAGCTGCATCTTGCTCATCGCCTTGAGCAGGCGCCCGGTTTCATCGTTGAACTGGGTGTCGACGTCGTTATCCAGCTTGCCGTTGGCGATGGATTCGGCAGCGCGGGTAGCGCGGCTCAACGGCTGGGTGAGGCTGCGGGTGATCAACAGGCCGAGCGCACCGCTTAGCAGCACCACCAGTAACGAGCCAGCGATCAGCAGCTTGCGCGACTCGTCCATGGACTTGAACGCAGCGTCCGCCGCGGCGGCTGCAGATTTGTCCTGCAAGGTGATGTTCTGGCCGATGGCGTCCTGCCACCGCTGCATGGCGGGCGCAGACTTCGTCATCATCAGCGACAGGGCCTCGTCGCTCTGCCCGGCGTTCGCCAAATCGATGACCTTGGTGTTTAATGGCTTGACCTCGTTGCGATGTTTATCGATGTTGGCGCGCAACGCGTTGCCTTGTTCGGTAGTGGGCATGGCGTACAGCTCGTCCCGCGCCTTGCTATAGTCGGCACGCGCAGATTGGATTTCTGCGACAAACTTTTGATTATCTTCAGCAGTGGTTGGCAATACCAAGTTGCGCAGCTGCGTGCCGATGCGGAAATTGGCATTCATCATGTCGTTGGACAGACGAATTTTCACCATGTTCTGGTTCACGATGTCGTCAATCAGGGCGCGCGCCGACGACAAGCCGCGATAGCCGATCAATGCGACCAGGCCCGACAGCACGATCAGAATAGCGAATGCGGCCGCCAGACGTGGGCCGACGTTGTAACGTTGAAGAAGTGAGGTCATGACCGGCTCCTGGCAAGCATTGCGCGATAAAGGGTCGACGCGATAACGCCAGTCGGTGCAGTTTGGCGTCTCGCAATGTCCAGTAACGGCACCGGCAGGTATTTCTGAATATCTTGATGCCAAAAAAAATAAATCAGGTCATGCTTGTGAAATAAATTCAGATTTTATTTGATTGGTATTGGACGAATTAAATAGGTATTATTCGGACTCTACTGTTATATTATTTATTCATATTACTGATTAGCACGCACTTTCAGCGGTGAACAGGGTGACATCACGCAGGGCCCGCTCGGACCACGGCTTGCTGGCGGCTGCGGCGGCCAGCAAGCTGGGCACCAGCCGGGTCAGATCGAAACGGCGGTTGAACCGCCACATCGTCTCTGCCAGGTAGCGCTGGGCGTATTTGGCGAATTTGAAGGCGTGATAGGCACCGTCCAGCGAACGCTTTAGGTTGGACAACACCACGTTGACCCAGCGTGCGTTCTCTGCCTCGCAGCGACTTCGACCGCTGCCTTCGATCACCGTGTGCGCGTGCTCGGCTTCCAGTGCTCGAAACGCACCGAGTCCATCACTGTAGACATCTGCTCCAGGATGCAGGCGTTGCCCGATCCATTCCGACAGCGCCGCCTTGGTGAAGCCTGGGACCGGATCCATCACCGCGCGCAATGGACGACCGTCTTCAGTGGTCTCCACGGCGATCACGAAAGGGCGCTTGTTCTCCGAGCCGCGCCCGGCCTTGCCACCGTTGCGTTCTCCGCCCAGGTAGGCATCGTCCAGTTGCACGATCCCGCCCAACTTGCGGTTCGCCTCGCGTTGGGTCATGACCTGCATCAGCTTGTGCTTCATTGGCCACGCTGTCGGGTAGCTCACTCCCAGGTGTCGCATCAACTCCAGCGCCGACAGGTTCGTCTTGCTCTGGCCCAGCAGATACATGCCAAGCAGCCAGGTGCGTAGCGGCAGCTTGCTGTTGTCCATCACCGTGCCCGAGCGCAGGCTGGTCTGGCGATAGCAGGCCGTGCACTGCCAGTACGTGGTGCCGTGACGCTGGAATCGACTGTGCGCGGTAGCGGCGCAACGCGGACAAACAAAGCCCTGTGGCCAGCGCGAGATCTCCAACGCCTGCTCGCACTGCTGCGCGTTGCCATAGCGCTTGAGGAACGCCGGCAACGACAGCCCGGCTTGGAACTGCACACGATTCATGGCCATGATCTGGTCTCGGTGGAGCGACGGTCCTAGCATCGACCGGTCGGCTCTCACTGGCTGCGACTGTGCTGAAAGATCGTGCTAATCAGATTCATATTTAAACTGCCTCCCAATAAGCCAATATAACTGAACTGCTTGGGTGCAGAGCGGCTAAAACGTGAGCAAACAGTCGACGGCGCGCGGGAACCGCAGCGTTCAAGTGGCAGTCGACGATTCCGTGAGCCGGTCGTGTCCGTTTGGGGTAAGCGCAGTTGTGTCGTTAGTCAATTTATATTTGAAGTCGGCGGTGCAATGAAAAAGCCGCACCCGGGAGAGCGCGGCTTCGAGAAGAGTGACCCTGTCATGGTCATTCAGGGTGTGGAGAGCGACTGTCAAAATCTGACGAGCATTCAGCAGGTGGCGTTGATGGCGCGGGGGAGCCGCAGTTCGCTTGGTATCTGCCACGCTGGCACCGGCCGCCCCCACTTGGTGGTGAGCGCTGCCACGTTCGTCGCTGTTCTTAGAACTCAGCCCAATCGGACTCGTTGGACGGTGCCAATGCCACTGCGGCACGGCCCGCCGGGCGTGCGACGGGCGGCTTGGCGGCAATCTGGCGCACCACCGACGTAGCACGGGTCACCGCTTCCAGCTCGGCCGACAGGCGGAACAGTGCCACCGCTTCGGTGAGCTGCTGGGCCTGCGCTTCCATCGAGCGCGCCGCGGCGGTGGCTTCTTCCACCAAGGCGGCGTTTTGCTGGGTGGCGTCATCCATCTGGGTGATAGTGAGGTTGACCTGTTCGATCCCGGACGACTGTTCCTGCGAAGCGGCAGCGATCTCGCCCATGATGTCGGTGACGCGCTGCACGCTGGCCACGATCTCGGCCATGGTGGTGCCGGCCTGATGCACCAGTTGCGAGCCTTCGGTGACCTTGCTGACCGAATCGTCGATCAAATATTTGATCTCCTTGGCGGCACCGGCCGAACGCTGCGCCAGCGTGCGCACTTCCGAGGCGACCACCGCAAAACCACGGCCCTGTTCGCCGGCGCGCGCCGCTTCCACGGCCGCATTCAACGCCAGGATATTGGTCTGGAACGCGATGCCGTCGATGACGGAAATAATCTCGGCGATCTTCTTCGAGGAGACTTCGATGCCGGACATGGTGGTGACCACTTGCGCCACCACCGCGCCGCCCTGCGACGCCACACCGGCGGCACCGATTGCCAACTGGTTGGCCTGGCGTGCGCTCTCGGCATTCTGTTTGACGGTGGAGGTGAGCTCTTCCATCGACGCGGCGGTTTCTTCCAGATTGGCCGCCTGTTGCTCGGTGCGCTGCGACAGGTCGTTGTTACCGGCGGCAATTTTGCTGGAGGCAGTGTGGATGCTGCCGGCGGCCTGCTGGATACGCCCGATCACCTGCGCCAGTTGCTCGGTGGTGGTGTTGGCGTCGTGGCGCATGGTGGCGAAGACGCCATGGAAATCGCCCTGCATCCGCGCACTCAAGTCGCCATCGGCCAGTGCGCCGAGCAGGCGCGAGACTTCGGCGATGCTGACCGCGTTGGCATCGAGCAAGGCATTGAGCTGCTGCGCCAGTTGCAGGAAAAAGCCTTGTTTCCCGGCGCTATCGATGCGCTTGGAGAGATCGCCGGCAGCCGCGCTGCGCACCACGTCGGCCACGTCGATCTCGACGCGCGCCTCGGCGGTGCGGTCGCGCCATTCGCAGACAAAGCCCATGTGCGCACCGGCTTCGTCGCGAATGGCCGAGACGTGCTGGGTGATGCAGGTTGTGCGGTAGTGCACCTCGCGTTGGGCCGCGCCCTGGCGATCCAGGCGCTGATAGATCTCCGCGTCCTGTGCATTGCCTACTTCCAGCAGCGAGACCGGTTGGCCGACCAGATTGGCCTGGCGATTGAACGCAGGCGCGCAGGCGTGGATATCGTCCGCGTAGGTGTGCAGCAAATTCTGCAACGCGCTATTGGTGTAGATGATGGTGAGGTCCGGGTCGGCGATATACATGCCGGTGGAGGCGTTATCCAGTGCGGTGCGGATGCGCAGGTTTTCGGCAGCGATGCTGCGTTCGCGTTCCAGGCGCTCGCGCAGGTCGCGCTGCATGCGCGCCAAGGCGGCCATCAGGCTGCGGCTGTGCTTTGCCGAGACCGGAATCGGTTGGTCCAGGCGACCTTCGGCGATGTGCTGCGCGGCCGCCATGGCCAGCTGCGGCTCGCCGCCGAGCAGAGCGAACACCGAACGCAGAATCCAGCCAGCGGCCAGCGCCAGGCACACGAATGCCAGCACCACGGCGCTGCCTTGCTGCCACATCACGCGGTGGCTGTATTGCTCGGCCTGGCGGCGGCTGGCGTCGTTCAAGGTCAGGATGTGCTCGCTGATGTCGCCCATGCGGGTTTGTAGCTGGCCGAACGTGTCGTTGAACTGCGCGTAAGCCGCTGTGCTGTCCGCATGCGTTTGGGCTGCTTTCAACACGTGGTCGGCGGATGCGATATAGGCCTGCAATGCCGGCGTCACCGCATCCAGATCTTTGCGCAAGGTTGGTTCCAGCGGCAGTTTGCTGTTGGCTTCCAGCGACGCGCGGAATTCGCCGGCATGTTCGCCCAATGCGGTGCGCGCAGCTGCAAAAGCTTTATCGTCTTTCGTGGAAGCAGCAAGCAACGCGGCAGTGACATCGCCGCGTAGCGCGTCGTGCATCATGTCCGCCTGCATGTGGTTGCGCAGCGCGTCGGAAGAGATGACCTGCGCGGCGATCGCGTCGAGAAGACCGCGTTGGCCGTTATAGCCGACGCCGCCCAACGCGAGCAGCGCCAATGCGGCCATCAGCACCAGAATGCCCAACATGTGCATGATTTTCATGGTGCAGCCCGTGTCAGAAGCGGAAAGACAGACCCACGCCAAGCGCGTGATCCGGTGAGCGGTCGTTGAGCCCACGGCTGTAGACCGCGTCCAGTTGTACGTCGTTGCTCAGCAGCCAGGCCGAGCCGACATCGAGCAAGGCCACGGTGCCGCCGTTGTCGCTCTTGGCGATCTGCGGCAGCGCCACTTCCACGAACGAGCGCACGCGGTCGTTCCAAGCCTTGCCGAGCACCGCACTGAAAATGCCGGCGGTATAACGATGGCCTTCGCCGTCGTCGTCCCAGATCACGCCGGGCATCATGCCGGCAGAGACGCTGTCGCTGAGTTCCCATTCGGCCACTAGTCGGAACGAGGGGCGCGCACCATGCCCGCGCAACGCCTGCGCGCCGCTGGGCAGATCCACATGCAGCAACCAGGCCAGCGAGGTCTTGCCGTCGTCGGAACTGGCCAGGTGATGTTTGATGCCAAGCGAGACGTCGGACATGCCGCTCACCTGCGCATCGCCGGGCAGGTCGATGCGCTGCCAGCCATCGGTTTCCAGACGCAATTCCCAGGTTTGGCCCAGGCCGTAGCGCAGCAGCGTCGGCGTGGAATACGCGTCCACTGCCGCATCGCGTTCCCACGCAACACTGGTTTCCACCTGCACGCGACGCTCGCCCACGGTGAGGCTGGATTCGACGAAATCCGGGCGATCGGTTGCGATCGGGTCTTCGGCGCGGGCGTGACCCATCATACCCAACAGCGCGAAACAGCTGGCGATCACAGATGACTTCATGGCATCCCTCGCGTGGCAATCTGCGGAATCGAATCTCCGGATGCATGGCCTGGCTGCATTCGCTGCAACGGCACGCCCGCATTGCTGGACTGGCTGCTGCGGTGGGGCGCAGGCAAACCATGTCATCCACACTAACGGCCACGCTGCATGAATCTTGATGCGCGTCGGATGGGCGGATGGGCCAGGGCAGTGCGCAGCGTGGGAATCATGCGTCGTGCGGGAATGCAGGGATGGAGTCCGAATAACGCTGCATATCACCCGATTGCGCTTGTGTCCGCTTGCAGGTCGCTCAGTGCACGGCGACCAGAAATCCTGTCACTGGCTGTCGTTACCTGCAGTGCCAGACGGCTTGCTTGCGGGGTGGCGCAGCGGTGTCGCCACGCGCTTGCCGCTGGCAGGCACGGGCTTGGCGGTGGACGCTGTACGCACCGCTGGTTTTTTCGCGGTCGCTGTAGCCAACACGGGTCTGACGGCGTGGCTAAGCTTGAAGACTGCCACCGCCTCGGTCAGCTGGCTGGCCTGTTCTTCCATCGCACGCGCCGCAGCCGTGGCTTCTTCCACCAGCGCGGCGTTTTGCTGGGTGGCTTCATCCATCTGCGTCACGGTGAGGTTGACCTGCTCGATGCCGCTGGACTGCTCCTGCGAGGCGGTGGAAATCGCGCCCATGATGTCGGTGACGCGCTGCACCGAGGAGACGATCCCGGCCATGGTCTTGCCGGCCTGATCCACCAATGCCGAGCCTTGAGCGACCTTGCCGCCCGAGTCGTCGATGAGGTGCTTGATCTCTTTGGCTGCACTGGCAGAGCGCTGCGCCAGCGTACGCTCTTCCGAGGCCACCACGGCAAAGCCACGGCCCTGTTCGCCGGCACGCGCGGCTTCCACCGCTGCATTCAACGCCAAAATATTGCTCTGGAAGGCGATGCCATCGATGACGCTGATGATTTCGGCGATCTTCTTGGACGAGGTCTGGATACCGGACATGGTGTCCACGACCTGGCTCACCACGTGGCCCCCGTTGCGAAGCGACGCTGGCTGCGCCGATCGCCAGCTGATTGGCCTGACGCGCGCTTTCGGCGTGTTGTTTAACGGTGGACGTGCGTTCTTCCATCGACGCCGCCGTTTCTTCCAGATTGGCGGCTTGCTGTCCGGTGCGCTGCGACAGGTCGTTGTTGCCCGCGGCGATTTCGCTGGCCGAGCCGGTGATGGCACTGGCGGCCTGCTGGATGCGCCCGACGATGCCGGCCAGCTGCGTGACGGTGGTGTTGGCGTCGTCGCGCATGTGAGCGAACACGCCATGGTATTGGCCGTCCAGGCGCGCAGTGAGGTCGCCTTCGGCCAGGGACGCCAGCAACTCGGAGCGTTTGCCCAGGTTGCGGTCGCTGACGTCCATCAGCGCATTGAGGTCGTTGATCATGCGCGCCGAATCGTGCTTGAAGCGCGTTGCATCGCTGCGCCGGCTGACATCGCCATTGGCTGCAGCTTGCGCCAGTCGTTTGATCTCGGTGTGGCGGATTCAACTCTGATTCGCAACGCTGTTGAGGACCTCCTCGGAGAAGACTTCGAGGGGCGTTTTGAATCCAAGTATCTTGCGCGGACGATTGTAGAGCCGCGGCTCGATCCATCGCAGGTGCGCATCGGTGATGGTGCTGACATCGGTCTGTCGTGGCAGGTATTGGCGTGTCAATCCGTTGGCATTCTCGTTGCTGCCGCGCTGCCATGGGCAGTACGGATCTGCGAAATAGAAATCGCTCTGCAGGCAGGCGGCAATGAGCCGATGATCGGCGAACTCCTTGCCGTTGTCGGCGGTGAGGGTGTGAACTGCATGGCGCAGGCCGCCCAGTCGCTGGACAATGGCGTTGCGCACGTTCTCGGCGGTGCCGTCGGGCGAGTAAGCCAGCAGATGCAGGCGACTGCGGCGTTCGGTCATGCTGACCACCACGCCCTTTCCGTGCGAGGCCCTGATGGTCTCCAGCTCCCAGTCGCCGATACGGCTTCGCTGCTCAACCACACTGGGGCGCTGTGTCCAGCTGCGCCGATGCGTCAGCTGCCCGCGGCCATCGCGCACGCCACGCCGACGGCGCTTGCGGCGGCGTTTGCGTAGATGCATGAACAACTGACCACCGCGCTTCTGATCGGCGTCGATGTGCCGATAGATCGATGCGTGACTGGCCAAGCCGGTGCGACCGGCGATCTGTTCGGGACTGACGTCCTCCCTCAGCAGGTCCTCGATCTGGCCGATACGCTCGGCGTCGATGCGTGGACGCCGGCTGGCCTGTGTGCGCCGATGCTCGCTGATGCGCTGCGCGTGATCGGGCCGGTACCGCGCAGCGTGCTGGTTGCGGCGCAGCTCACGACTGATCGTGCTGGGCGCACGCGCCAATACATCGGCGATGGCGCGCATCGACATCCCGGTTTCATATAACGCATGTAGGCGGTATCATTCCGATAGGTCAAGGCGGCTGGATGACATGGGCAACTCCACTTGGCGGTGAAGTGCTCAGGTCAGGTCGCCTGGACCACGTCACAACCGTTGGTGTTGCGATCCAGAGTTGAAGCCGCCGTGGTAAGCACTCGTCAGGCAGGCGTGGATGTTAAGCGCAGTAGAGAGTCCGCAGGGTTTCGTATAAAAACCTTTCTCTGACAGCAAGTTAGCTCACTTTTGGCTATTTTTTTACACAAGCCCCTACCGACCCTCAGGCTCAGCTGGGCTGCGGCGCGCCATTGCGCCAGCGCCGCGGCACCAGGCGCTGCGCGTGACCTCGTCCATGCTCGCCGTGGTCAGCACCGCATCGAAGCGTGCGGCCGCTGTCCAGACCCGCTCACGCTGCGGCTCGGCCAATGCCTGGCTCAGCCAGCGCTCCAGCGTAGCTTCCGACACCCCGATCTCACGCGACAGCGCACTGGCCGACGCACTCTCTGGTGGAAACAACCGCGCCACCGCCTTGTCCTTGATTGGTGATTGGTGATTGGTGCGCCAAAATATCCGCTAACCCACTGATGCAATGGATGAAATCCGATCTTGTGAGCTATTTTTACACGTATGTCGGCTGAACCCCTGCTGGAGCCTCGCGCCGCGGCTTCCATGCCGCGGCGACTGCATTTGCATTACGCGGCCTGCGGTACCTTCAGCGAGCGCACCAGACCACCGATATCCACGATCAGCGAAACCCGCCCATCGCCGAGGATGGTGGCGCCGGAGACGCCCGGAATCCGCCGGTAATTGTTCTCGATGTTCTTGACCACGACCTGCTGCTGGCCAAGCAATTCGTCCACTTCCAGTGCGATCTTCTGGCCGTCGCCTTCGACCACCACCACCAGCGATTCCTGGGAGGACTGCTGCCCGCCGAAGCCGTAGTAATTGGTGAGCGACAGGATCGGCAGATACTCGCCACGCACCCGTAGTACCCGGCCGTCGCCGGCCATCGAGCGGATGTCTTCCGCCGCCGGCTGCAGTGCTTCGAGCACGTAGGATAGCGGCAGGATCAGGGTCTCGCCGGCGACCGACACGGTCATGCCGTCGAGGATGGCCAGGGTCAGCGGCAGACGGATCAGCACGCGGGTCCCGCTGCCGGCGTTGCTTTCCAGCTGCACTTCGCCACCCAGGCCCTGGATGTTACGGCGCACCACGTCCATGCCCACGCCACGACCGGACAGGTCGGTGACGGCATCGGCGGTGGAGAAGCCCGGTGCGAAGATCAAATCCCACACCTGCGCATCGGTCGGGTTGTCCGGTACGGCAATGCCGCGTTCGGCCGCTTTTTCCAGAATCTTGGCGCGATTGAGGCCACGGCCGTCGTCGCTGACTTCGATCACGATGTGACCGCCCTGATGCGATGCCGCCAGGGTGATGGTGCCGGTCTCGTCCTTGCCGGAGGCGCGGCGCGCGTCGGGCATTTCCAGACCATGGTCGATCGAGTTGCGCACCAGGTGCACCAGCGGATCGGCAATCTTTTCAATCAGCCCCTTGTCCAACTCGGTGCTCTCGCCAATGGTGCGCAAGCGCACTTGCTTGCCGAGACGGCTGGAGAGGTCGCGCACCAGACGCGGGAAGCGGCGGAACACCGCATCGACGGGCAGCATGCGCACACCGATGACCGCTTCCTGCAGATCGCGGGTATTGCGCTCGAGCAGATCCAGACCAGCGAACAGCTGTTCGGCATGCGCCGGGTCCAGCCCGGCGGACACCTGCTTGAGCATGGCCTGGGTAATCACCAACTCACCGACCAGGTTGATCAAGGCATCGACCTTGTCGACGCTGACGCGGATCGAGCTTTCGGCTTCGGCAGCGGCGGCCTTGGCCGGCGTTGCTGCAGCGGCAGCAGGTTCGGCAGCGGCACTCGGTGCCGCGGTGACGGCGGCGCCCGGTGCGGCCGCCGGAGCGTCCACCGCCAGGCTCGGCGGCGGGCCGGGCACCGCCATCGGGCGGATGTCCAGTTCGCAGTCGTCCACTACCCAGGCAAAGGTGTCTTCGATCTTGTTGCGGGGAATCTTGCCGATCAGGCCCAGGTCCCACGCCAGATACGCTTCCAGCGGGTCGATGTTCTCGAAGCCGGGCATACGTTCCAGGCGCGCGGCGATCTGCAGCGGGCCCAGATGCTCCAGCTCGCGGATGATGCGCAGCGGGTCGTTGCCGCTCATGAACAGCGACGGCGCGGGAGTGAAGCCGATGTGCCAGGCTTCGGGCTCTTCTTCCTTCGGCTTGGCGACCACCGCAGCCACCGGCGCTTCGCCGGCGAGCACAGCGTTCAAACGGGTATGCACGGCCTTGACCGCGGTCGGGTCGGCCGGGGTGCCGTGTTCGGCTTCGCGCAATAGCGCGCGCAGCACGTCGACCGAGCCAAGCATGGCATCGACCGCATTGGGTTCGAGCTGGCGCTTGTTGGAGCGCAACTCATCCAGCAGCGTTTCCAGCACGTGGGTCAGGCCGGCGATGGCATCGAAACCGAAAGTGGCAGCACCGCCCTTGATCGAGTGCGCGGCACGGAACACAGAGTTGATGATTTCCGGGTCGCGGTTGCCCTCTTCAAGCGACAACAGCCCGGCCTCCATCGCGTCGAGCCCTTCGCGGCTCTCTTCGAAAAAGGTGGCGTGGAAACGTTGCAGGTCCATGCTCATGGGCGTGAAATCCGAAGGTGAAGCGAAAAGGGTTTAACCGAGAACTTTCTGCACGGTGGCGATGAGCTGTTCTGGATTGAACGGCTTGACCAGCCAACCCGTCGCACCCGCGGCTTTGCCTTCGGACTTCTTGTCGGCCGCCGACTCGGTGGTGAGCATGAGCATCGGGGTGAACTTGTAGTCCGGCAGCTGACGCAGCTCGCGGATCAGCGAGATGCCGTCCATGTTGGGCATGTTCACGTCGGTGACCACCGCATTGAAGCGCTGGCCCTTCGCGCGGCCCAGCGCAACGGCGCCGTCTTCGGCTTCTTCGACGGCAAAGCCGGCAGAGGTGAGGGCGAAAGACACCATCTGGCGCATCGACGCCGAATCGTCCACCACCAAGATACGTGCGCTCATGCGGCGTTCTCCACAAGTTTCAAGTTGTCATTGGATGCGGGAAGTCCGAGCGCGTCGGTGACGCCGAGCAAACGAGCCGCATCTCTGAAAGTGTCGTTGCAGCCATCGAATTCGGTGTGCAGACCGGCCTGGCGGCGGGTCTGCACAAAGGCGCAGAGCAACTGCACGCTGGCGGTGTGGATGCGTCGAACTTCACCGGCGTCAAGCACCAGGTCGCCGCCCTGGGTGAGGAATCCGGCAAGCTTTTGCTTGAGGTCGGCGCTGGTCTCGATACCGAGATCCTCGCCCAATGTCACTGTGCTCATTGTTGCTCCGAACGGCTGATTCTATGCGTACTAACGGCGGGGTGCGGGAAAGCTTTAACGCTGAATCGTTATGCGTGCAGGTGCGAGCAAGTTACGCGTATCAATGCAGCAGATGGGTGGCATCGAGCAGGATCATCGGCTGATGGCCCAGGCGTGCGACACCGCGGAACAGGTTGTTGTAAATGCGGCACAGGCGTGCGTTGTCTGGCGGCTCGATCTGCTGATCGGTCAGGCTGGTGACGTCTTCCACGGCCGACACGCGCAGGCCCATGGTTTCGCCGTTCTCTTCCAGCACCACCACGCGGGTGTGCAGATCCATATCTACCGGCGAAGAGCCCAGATGGACGCCCAGATCGATCACCGGCACCACCTGGCCACGCAGGTTCATGATGCCAAGCATCGCGCTGGCGGTGCCGCGCAACGGCAGTAGCGGTACTGGCAAGACCACTTCCTGCACCTTGAGCAATTCCAGTGCATAGGTCTGTTCGCCGCAGCGCAGACGCAACCAACGTGTGCTGCGTTCGCTGGCACGGCGTTCGGCGTGGATCTTGTCGGCCTGGTCGGGCGCCAGCAGTGCCTGCAGCCCGGTAGGTGCCGGTGCAGGGCGCATCGGTGCAGGCGCTGCATGGGGTGCCGGTTTCGGTGCCGGGGCAGGTGCGGGGACGGCAACCGGTGCGGTCTCCAGCCCGAAGGCCGGGTCGGCATCCATTTCTGCCAGCAGATCGGCGGTGAGCAGGTCGACTGCCGTGGGTGCGGTACCGAAGGCCGGGTCCGCATCCATTTCGGCGAGGAAATCGGCGGCGATGTCGGCAGCGCTGGGCGCGGCGAGCACGGGCGGGCCGAATGCCGGGTCGGCATCCATCTCGGCCAGGAAATCGGCAGCGATCGCGTCGGCGCTCAGCACCGCGGCAATTGCGTTGGAGGTGGCGGCTTCGGGGACAGCGGCAGCTTCGGGAAGGGCGGCAGCCTGCACCGGCGGCTCGGCCAGCGCGAGATCCGCGTGCGCAAGCGCCGCTGCTTCGACAGCGACCGCAGCAGGCGGGGCGACGATCTCGACACCGGCATCGTGCAGCAGGTCTTCCAGATAATCGTCCAGCTCACCGTTGGCGGTGGGGTTGCTCATGCGGCTTGCTCCATACGCATTGCGTCATCGGCCAGCACCCATTCCAGCGCGCGGCGATACGCGGACAGGCCGCGGCCCTGATAGTCGCCGCCAACAGCGGGCACGGTCAGGGCGGCGGCGTTGCAGATTCGGGTATCCACCGGCACCGCGTCTTCCCAGACGACCGGGCCGTAGGTGGCCTGCATTTCCTTCAGCGTTTCGGTTCCGGCGCGGGTGCGGCGGTCGAACAGCGTGGGCAGGATCGATACCGGCAGCTCGCGGTGGCGCGAGCGCTGCACCATGTCGGCCGTGCGCACCATGCTGGCCAGGCCATACAGGGCGAGCGGTTCGGCCTGGGTCGGCACCACCACGCGGTCGCAGGCGGCCAGCGCATTGATCATCAGCAGGCCCAAGGTCGGTGGGCAGTCGAGCAGGATGTAGTCGTGCTGGCCGGCGTGCCGGGTCATGGCGTTTTGCAGCGCCAGGCCCAGGCCGGGCTGATTGGCGCTGCGGCGTTCCAGCGTGGCCAGTGCGGCTTGCGCGCACACGTACGACAGGCCGGGGATGGCGCTTTCGTGCGCCAGGCTGGCCAGATCGCTCGGCGGGGTGCCGAACAGGTCCAGTACCCCGCGCGGCGGCGGGTCGATCGCCACACCGAACGCGCGGGTGAGCGAGGAGTGCGGATCGAGGTCGATCAACAAGACGCGGTGGCCGAGCGCGGCCAGGCCGCGACCCAATGCCAGCGTCGTGGTGGTCTTGCCGACGCCGCCCTTTTGGTTGGCGATTGCCCAGATACGCATGTCACTGCACTCCTTGAATTACGGCGGGGACGGAACTTGTGCCGCTTTCGGTGGTGGCGGCCGTTTGGCCGCCGTCAGACTTGGGAAGCTTGGGCGCCCCGGCGGCGGTCGCATGTCACTGCGATGGCGGATCGGGTGCGAGTGAGCCAGCTGAGTCAGCGAGGATGATTAACACCACACGCCGGTTCGCATTCCGTCCCGCCTCAGTGCTGTTATCGGCACGTGCGCGGAATTCTCCATAGCCCACCATCGCCAATCGTTGCGGGGCGACGCCATCGTCGGCGAACAGGTGCACCACACTGGCCGCCCGTGCGGCCGACAGTTCCCAATTGGAGGGAAATTGCGCGGTGGCGATCGGCTGGTTATCGGTATAGCCCTCCACGCGCACGCCGTTGGGCGCCTCGCGCAGCACCGAGGCAAGCGTGGACAAGGTGGTGCGGGCATTGCCGGCCAACGCGGCCGAGCCGGTGCCGAACAGGATGTCGCTGTTGATCTCCACCTCGATCCACAGATCGTTGCGGCGGATGGTGATGAGTTTCTTGTCGATCAGTGGTGCAAGCGTCTTGCTCAGCTGCTGTTCCACCGCATCCATCTGCCGCTGCGCGCGGGCCAGTTGCGTCTGGTTGCGCAGCGACACCGGCATGCGCATCTGCGCGGCCATCGAGGGCAGCAGGCTCGGGTCGGTCGGGCCGTTGGATGCAGCCATGGGCGCGCCGGCCTTGATCACCGAGGGGCGGTCGTAATCGGCGCCCAGGGTCTGGGTCTTGCCGAGCTGCACCGGGCTGGCGGCAGTGGACGAGCCACCAAAGGCGCTTGTGAGCGCCTGCGCCATGACCTTGTATTTGCCCTCGTTGAGCGAGGAGATGGCGTACATGACGACGAAGAACGCCAGCAGCAGCGTCATCAGATCGGCATACGGAATCGCCCACGCTTCGTGGTTGCCATGTTCTTCGTGGTGTGTGCGACGACGGGCCATAGCGAACTAATGCAAGTAGCCTGCCAATTTCGATTCGATGTTGCGCGGGTTCTCACCTTGTGCGATGGCGATCAGGCCTTCGATCACCATTTCGCGCTCGTTGGTGCTGCAATGGATCACGCTCTTGAGCTTGGCAGCGACCGGCAGGAACAGCAGGTTGGCCGAAGCGATGCCGTAAATAGTGGCGGTGAAGGCCGCCGCGATGCCGTGGCCGAGCATGGCCGGGTCGGCCAGGTTCTTCATCACCGCCATCAAGCCCAGCACCGCACCGATGATGCCCAGCGTGGGCGCATAGATGCCCATGCCCTCGAACACCTTGGCCGCGGCAAGATCCTGACGCTCCTGGTTGTCCACTTCGATCTCGAGCATGTTGCGCATGGATTCCGGCTCCACGCCATCGACCAGCATCTGCAGGCCTTTGCGCAGAAAGGCATCGTTCTGGCGCGGCAACTGGTCTTCCAGGCCCAGCAGGCCTTGGCGACGGGCGATGTTGCTCCACTCGACGATGCGCGCCAGCAGCTGCGGGCGATCGCTTGTCGGTGGCCGGATCACCCAGCGCAGGATCTTGAACGCGCGCCGGAAAACTGCCGGCGAGGTGTGCAGCAGGATCGCCGCCACGGTGCCGACGATGACGATCAGGAAGGCAGCCGGCGACCACAGCGACGAAATGCCGGCACCTTTCAATACGCTGCCGCCCACGATCGCCACGATCGCCAGCACCAGTCCGATGACGCTGAGTCTGTCCATGCATGTGGTATCGGCCCAGGCGCGGCGGACTTGATAGATACGAACGGTCGAGCGCGCCAGAAAGTTGGCGTTCTGTTAGGTGGGTCTTTCAGGTGCCGGCCACGCCGGCGACTTGACGGTTCGTTTGGATGGCGGAAGCGGTCTCCAAAGCACCCTGGCACCTTGGCTTGAGCCCCTTCGCCGGGAAGACGCGGCCTTGCATGGCGAGGTGCGTGTGCCTTTGGGCAAACGCGTGCGCAACCGCCAGGTGGGGCACGGTGCTCGGCATCGGTATGTACCACGCGTACGCTGCGGTTCCTGGCGTGAGGACGAAGGCCGTGATGCCTCTGTCGGTGATCGTTTCACCGCGTGGCGGCGTCTGCGCGAGGACTGCCGGCGAGCGCCATCCACACGCTGCGATCAGGCTCGCCCCAGCAAGCCAGCGCATCGGCGTGTTGATCATTTCAGGTCCATTTTGAGGGTGACATAGGTCGAGCGCGGCTGGTTGGGCGCCACGACCGGGTAACCCATGTACGAAGAGGGGTCCCAGGCCTTACGCCCGGTCAGGTTGACCAGCGAAAGCCCCAGGGTGAACCGACCGACGTCATACGACGCCTGCGCATCGAACACGGCATAGCCGGGGAGG